>CAYTYV010000596.1:0-3661 GCA_964441055.1 uncultured Polyangiaceae bacterium
GGGGCCCTCACCCCGAGCTACACGATTCCCCGCGGATTCCGCTGCCCGTCAACACGCTGCTTGCTCGGCGGTCGCGAGGCCAGCGCGAGCTGGCCGCCGGGCTGCCCTTTTTCGAACAGCGTGACCTGGTGACCTTGACGGTGGGCGGTCAGCGCCGCCTGGATCCCTGCTGGCCCGCCACCGACGACGACGATGCGCTTGGGCTGCGCCGCGGCGGGTCGCTCCTCGAACTCGTGGCCTACGAGGGGGTTGATGTTGCAGCCAATCCCCAGGCCGGATTTGACGCGGGCGAAGCATCCTTGCAGACAATGGCCGCAGCGCAGGACATCGTCGTCCCGGTCGGCGCGCATCTTGTTGGGCAGATCCGGATCGGCCACCAGCGGTCGTCCCAAAGCGACCATGTCAACCATGGGCTGGCTCAAGACCTCACGAATGCGCGGAGGGTCCCCCAAGCGGCCGGCCGCCATCACCGGCACGCCCACCGCCTCGCGCACCTCGGCGGCCAGCGACTCGTTTACCCCGGTGGGCAACGCCATGTGCTGGAAGTACCAGGGCAAGCTCTCGCAGTTGGAGCCCGAGGCCACATGGATGAGATGGGCTCCCCATGACTCCAGTTGGCGAGCGAGCTCTTTGGCGTCGTCGAGCTGCAGTCCCGAAGGCGTCATCTCGGAGCCGGAGATCCGCACGCTCACGGGGAAGCCCTCGCCGACGGCTTGTCGCACGGCCGCAAAGACCTCCCGGGCAAAGCGCATCCGCCCAGCAGCGTCGCCGCCGTAGCCATCGGTCCGCTGGTTGGTGGCGACCGAGAGGAACTGGGAGACCAGGTAGCCGAGGCCGAACTGGAGCTCCACGCCGTCGAAGCCTACCACCTGGGCTCGCCGGGCGGCGGCGGAAAAGGCGTGCACGAGCGCCTCGATGCGCGGCTCACTGAGCACCTCGGGCTCGATGCCGGTGCGGCTACAGATGACCTTGGAGGGCGCCTCGGGCGCCCCGCCGGCGGCCTTGGGATTGGCTGCGCGGCCGGCGTGATTGAGGTGCGCGAAGAGCTTGGTGCCAGCCTGATGGATCGCCTCGACCAGACGCCGCAACCCGGGCAGCTTGTCGTCGTGGTCGATGCCGAGCTGATTGGGGTGCTCCTGCCCGCGCTTGTCTAGATAGAGCGGCTCGGAGATGATCAGCCCCACCCCTCCCTCAGCACGACGCCGCAGGTAGCCGACGAGCTGGTCCGTCACCTGGCCTTGGCCCGTGCCAAAGGCGGTCTTCACAGGCGCCATGGCCAGGCGGTTGGCGATCTCGAGCGAGCCGATGCGAATGGGGTCGAAAGGAGATGGCATGGTGGGTTCTTTCTGGTGCGTGGCGATCCGGGCGCCGGTCTGCCGCAGCACGCAGCCAAAATGGGGTAATGGTCACTGCTCGACGTTGCGAACGTAGAAGCGCTGGCCGCGATAGTCGATGGTCGTGAGCTGGCCCCGAGTGAGCAGCCGCTCCACCACATTCCAATCCGCCTGTGCCTTGCTGAGAAACCCTTCGACCTCTTGGTGACGCATCGGATGCACCGCGGTGATGTCCAACAGGTCGCGCTTCACATCACCCCGATACCCGAAGTCTCCCTCGTCGTAGCCGTTGAGACACTGAACGTCGCCGACGACTGCCTCGAACGCAACGCGACAACGCGCCAGAGTAGCCACCGTGGGCGCCGCTGCGTTCCGCTCGCAGGGGGGGCGGGTTGGCACCCCTAGCGTGGCGGCGTAAGGCGAGAGCTGCGCCACAAAGGCGGCCGTCTGCTCCATCTCGGCCACCAAGTCGTTCAGGCCTCGGATCAGCATCGTATTGGTCATCAGCGTTCCGTCGAAGCTCGCCGCGAAACACTGCATACCTTCGAGCACCGCCTCGTGCCGCAAAGCATAGTGCGGCCGATGGAGCCGCCGCCACGTCCGTTCGTCCGTCGTATCGACCTCGAGCAGCACTCGATCGGCCTTGGCGAGATCCGCGCGCACATCGGCTCGGTGGGTGAGCGACCCGTTGGTGATCACCGCGATGGGGACGCCTAGCGGCCGCAACCGGTCGATGGCGGCCCCCAAGTTCACGTCCAGGGTCGGCTCGCCATCGGGCACGAACGTCAATGCGTCGACCGACTCTTGCCGGTGTTGCATTTGCAAAAGGCGTGCCGCCACCTCTGCGGCCAGACGCCCAGGGGACCAGAACGACTCTCGCTCGACCTGCACGCGGTGCGTCCGCCCCAGCTGACAGTACACGCAAGAGTAGGAACAATGTTTGAGGGGGATGTGATTGATGCCGAGGCTGCGCCCCAGCCGGCGGGACGGAACGGGTCCGAAAACGAGGCTCATGGCGTGGGTTGGTGCTTTCCGGTGAAGAACGACGACGAGACGGAGAGAGGTGCACTCGGGTCGCGTGGACGTCGCGAGGGAAGCGCGAGCCCCATTGTGCCTACGACTTCCGGATGTCGCCTCAGGTACCGCAACACCCGATGCGGAGCGAGCGCAACGTTGCCGCGGCGCACGTCGGTCGAGGAGCTACTCAAAGTTTCAGGAATGAACCGCACGGAGAGCCTCGTGGGCACAATGGGCCCTCGTTGGCCGCGTTCGACGAAGACGACGTGGATCTCGTGCTGTCGCGCATCGAAACCAAAGGCTGGATCGCGCATGTTCTGCTCGAGGCGCCGCAGCGTGTCGGGACGGCCAGCGGCATCGGCAAGCCGATAGTGATCGGCGCCGACCAAGTAGTAGGCCACGATGCGAGCGTGGGGGTTCAGCCGGAGCATCCGGAACAGATTCTGCTCGCCGATGTAGTGGTTGCCCCAGCCTAAATCGGAATACCGCGCGAGTGGCTCGAGCAGCCTAATCACCTCTTTGGCCAACGCATGACGGTAGCCCTGGGTTTGCCCGCTGGCCGACGGCTTGCGCTCGTCGATACCCTGGATCGAAAAGACGATCTCGTCGAGCTCGAGGATCGCCACGGACTCCAGGGCGCACAAGAGGTGCCCCCAGTGCAATGGATTGCCGGTCACTGGGAATACGCCGAGCCGAATCGGGTGGTTGGCTGGAGGCCTCGTGGGATCGGTGGTGCAGACCCGGACGGCCGGCTGCGGCACGACACGGCCCTCACGTAGGTGACGGGCGATCATGCCCAGGCTCTCGGAGGCGCGCGCTACGATCTCTGCAAACGGCGGTTCATCCTGGCGTCCGCCCAGCTCGCGTGCCATGTCACGCACCTCGGCGAGGACGCGAGTCTCGATCGCCGCGGTGATCCGGTGTAGTCGTGCCGATGGCAGCGGTGGCTGCCAACCGGGCAGCCTCGAAAAAACCAACCGAGTAGCTGCCGACGCTGGGTGGGCTTGGTCATACATGGCCAAACCTCCTCGCTGGTTGGCAAGAACTCGGTCTACAATGCGGGACGAATGCGCTCCCACTCCCCGCTCTCTTCTCCTCTGCTTCTTCCTTCGAATCCTCCGCCCAGCCTGTTGTCCAGGACTTCCACCGCCGGTCTGTCGGCGTCGCGGGCCACGAGCACTGGGCTCAACTAAGCCGCGAAGCGACGCTGGCCTCGAGGTCCGTTCCCTCCGCATCGCCGCACTCTTCATCTCGTCTGTCGCCCTTCTGCCAAGCCCATCGCACCGCCAAGCCCCCAATAATCACCGCCT
>CAYTYV010000597.1:0-3631 GCA_964441055.1 uncultured Polyangiaceae bacterium
CACCGCCTGCGGCGCCTCCACCACCAGCAGCGCCGCCCTGGCCGCCGACTGCACCGCCGCCGCCAGCCGCGCCCACTGCGCCGCCAGCGCCGCCCGCGCTGCCGCCCATCCCTCCGACGTGGCCCCCTGCGCCAGCCACGCCGCCGGAGGCCGCGGCGCCCCCGGAGCCGCCGGGCGCTCCACCCGTTCCGGCACCTCCCCCCGCGCCAGCGTTTCCTTGGCCTCCTGCCAAGATGTCGGAATCGTCCCCTCCGCAAGCCGCGATCGCGACCGCAGCGCCCAGTGCGAGCCACCGCTTCATAGTGAGACGATGATACGCGAAAGCGCGCGAGGCGCGATAGCCGAAAGTGGCGCCAGCAGGCCGGGCTCGGCAGTAGTGCTAGACTCAAGCCGGTGCCTCGATCAGGTCAACGGTTCTCGAGCCGGCTCTCCCTGGGCTCCGTGGGTGGAGCGCTGCTGCTAGTGGCAGCGCTCGCCGTCGCGCCGACGGCGGGTGCTGGGGGCGCACTCGACCGCTTCGAGAAAGCCCACCAGCCCCCCAGCCGCGACAGGCCTTCGCCGTCGTCTTCGTCGTCCAGCTCGTCGAGCGATTCCAGCGACGACGACAGCGTCGACTCGAACGACTGGAGCGACGACGAGGATTGGGGCGGCGGGGGCGATGGCGATGCCACCTGGGCCATGGTGGTGCTGTGCTTCGTCCCCGCGTTCACGCTGCCGTGCGTGATGCCGTCACACCGCGTGCGGCAGCAGCCCTACGGCGGGCCCTCGCTGTACATCGAGCCCGAGGGCGAGCGCAGCGATGCGATGTTTCCCATCGCCACCGAGGTGCGCTACGAGCCGACCGCGCTTGACGAGCGCCGCTACCTGGAGCTGTCGGCAAGCGGCTATCTGACGATGAACGAGCCGGGCGTGCTCAGCCACAGGCTCGACGCCGCGCTGTGGGTCACCACCTGGCAGCTCGACCTTGCCTGGGAGCACTTCTACGAGCGGTTGCCCGAAGGCCGCGTCGATCATCTCGACTTGCTGCGCGGTCACTACGGCTTCAATGCGCTGGCGCCGCTAGTCGAATGGGCCGAGCTCTACGTGCGGGTCGGCGCGCTGGTCATGCACGGCAATGCCTGGACGCCGGCCTTCGACGTCGGCGCCCAGGCGCGCATCTACCCTCAGCAGCCCCTGGCTCTGTACGGCTCGGCCATGGTCTCCGTCTTCGCCCACGGTCCGGTGCTGGCCGACATCACGGGGCAGGCGGGCGTGGCCCTCGGCTCATGGGAGATCCGCGGGGGGCCGCGCGTGCTCTACCAGGGCGAGGCACAGGGGTTCTGGGGCCCCGAGGCCACCGTGGCCGTGCGGTTCTAGCGCGCTCAGTCGAAGTACGACGCCAGCTCCGGCGGTAGCTGGTCACGGTCGACCTCGAATAGCTCGACCAACACGTCGTCAGGTGCGGGCACCATCACGTAGCGCCACAGGCCGAAGTCGGCGACCTCCTTGCGCAGCGGCACGCCGTGTGCCTTCAGGTTCGCGACGACCGAATCGATGTCGTCGGTCTGGATGCCGAGGTGATGAACGCCTGCCCGACCGGCCTGCTTGGGGGGCTGGTCATACAGATGCAGGCGCCCCTGGCCGATGCGGATGAACACGTTGCGCGCCCCGGCCAGCTCCGCGTCGAGCACGACACGGCCACCGAACAGCCCGGTGTAAAAGGAGATGCTCTTGTCGATGTTCGACGCGAAAAGATGGACGTGGTGCAGGTGGCAGCTCATGGCGGCTCCGTGGGGTGCAACAGGAGATACAGTAGTGCTAGCCGTCGAGGGGCGCTATCATGCCCGCCCGCTTAGGAGCGTTGCCAAGGCCATGACGTATCTCTCGTATGCTCGCCAACTGGGTCTGGTGATCAGCCTGGCCCTTGCGTGGACGACCACCGGCTGCGATGCCGACTCAGCGGGCTCGGCGCCCGCGCCCCAGACGGCCACCAGCGGCGCGGCCTCCGCTGCCGCCGCCGAGACCAGCTCCTCGGCGGCAGCGGCCCAGGCCCCGCCCGCCGAGCAGCCTGTCTGCCAGCACGAGGAGCACAAGGTGTGGGGCAAGGGAGCCAACCCCCGCACGGGCCTAACCGCCACCTTGCTGCCCGACGACCGCATCGCGGTGGGCGTCGCTTTCGGCAACCGGCCTCACCAGCTGGTGTTCGACCGCGCGGGCAAGGGGCGGCTGACGCGGCTCAAGCTCGCGAAAGGCTCGGAGCTCGCCAAGCGCATTCCCCTCGGCGAGGGCATACGGCATCTGCAACGCGTGACCGTGGGGCTGAACGGTCGGTTCTTTGCCGACTATCGCGACAAGCACGCGAGCAAGCGGCGGCGCATCGCCTGCGGCCCTACTGACGGCAGCCCGCTGCTGCTGTTCGACGGGACTCCGCTCATCGACACCGCCCACTACCGGCCGCCGGGCAGCCGAGACAAGGCCGCGAAGCCGCCTGCTCAGCCGAGCGCCACCGCTTCGGCCAGCGCCGCGGCTTCGGCCAGCGCCGCGTCTTCGGCCAGCGCCATGTCGCCGCGGGCGGTCGTGCGCAAGAAGCTTCGGCCAACCAGTCGGGCCAAGCGGATTGCCCCGCCGCTCGGGGGCGCGGACGAGCGGCTGCGCGAGGTGCGTGACTGCCGCACCTTCATCGACACCCGCGGCGAGGATCTGTGGGCGGTGGGCTCCGAGCTGGTCGGCGAGGAGCAGGCCGATGGTCAGACCAAGTGGACCATGCGCTTTTTCGCCGCCGCCGACGAAGGGCAGCGCCGCGTCCCCTTGCACACCGTGATCCTCGGCAAGGACCCGAAGAAGCTCTACACCTTCGAGGCGCCGGTTGCTCGCCGGCTCCACAGCGGCGCCTACGTGTTGGCGACGCGCTATCGCGGGCGGATGTTCGCCTGGCTGCTGGGCGCGGACAAGAGCAAGCAGGGCAGCCTGCACGCCTACGGCGGCGGCTATCCGAGCCTGCCGCGGATCCTCGGCGATGGCGGCGATACCCTGCTGCTTACCTCGCAACGGGTGGATCTGAAGCACTGGCAGCTTCGCACCATTCGGCTCGGCGCCCGCCAGGCCCAGCTACGCGAGTCCCTGGAGAAGCCCCGCGTCGGCGATGCGGACGAGTCCATGGCCGAGCCGACCTTTGCCCGTGCGGGCGAGCAGCGTTGGCTGGCCTATCAAACGGACGACCGCCGCGGCGGCAGGGTGACGCTCGTGCCCGTAGATGAAGAGCTGGCCGCGGTGGGCCGCGCGACGGCCGCCACCCCCGAGGACGTCCCGGTCTACGAATCGCATCTGTTCGGCCTCGACGGCGGGCGTCTGCTGCTGGTGTACATCGTCCAGCCCGAGCGCGCGCCCGCGGAGCTGCGCAGCGCGGTGCTCCGCTGCGCGGTTCAGCTCTGAGAGGGTGAGAGACGCCTTCCGGGGCTCCGCGGCCCTCAGGATTGCTCGTCGGAAAGCGCCCGCGCGAGCGCGTCGGACAGCACCGCGATGGTGAACGGCTTCTGGACAAAGCCCACCGCCCCGTCGTCCAGCAGCCGCCCGGCAGCACCGCCGAGCGCGTGTCCAGAGGTGACGACGACCCGCAGGGTAGGCTCGATCTCGCGCAGCTTGCGGAAGCAGC
>CAYTYV010000598.1:0-3631 GCA_964441055.1 uncultured Polyangiaceae bacterium
AATTCTCGATGACGTCCTCCGATTACTTCTTGGTCCACATCTCGGACATGCCGATGGAATCGGGCTCGGTGTATAGGACCGGGCTGTCCAGGTCCACACCAGTCTCGAAGCCGCCGTCCGGCGCCGCAGAGCCTTCCGGAGTGGAACGGATCGGGAACTTGAAACGTTTGATCATTCCGCTGCGGAACTTGACGGTCCACATGATGGCGTCGGTAGAACGCATGGGGACACACGAAGCGCCCATCGGCACGAAGTCGGCATAACCGCGTACGTCCATCGCCTGGGTCGGGCAGATCTTGACGCAGCACATGCACTCCCAGCACTGCGACGGATCCTGGTTGTACGCCTTCATCTTGTCCTTATCGAGGACCATCAGGTCGTTGGGACAGATGTATTGGCAAGCAGTCTTATCGAGAGCCTTGCACCCATCACATTTTTCCGGGTTCACAAAACTCGGCATGTGTCACCTCCTAGGGCGCAACGGCCCACATGGTAGGGTTTGTCCAATCGGGTCGTCTGTCGGCGACGTACAGCAACATTGCAACGTAGAGGCCACAGACTCGGCGGGCGGATTCATGCACCACCTTCACGCGCGACGTCAACGGCAAACTTTGAATATTTTCGATAAAGGCCGTTGATGCTTGCCGTGCGCTAGCGGTCGCTCTTGTCGAGGCAGCCCTTCCAAGTGGAGCCGTGGGCGCGCAGTTCGTTGATGAGGGCGTCCACCGCGGGGCTGGTCTCGAGCTGCTTCCAGGTCACCAGGACGATACGTCTGGTCAGGGGTGGTCCCACGTCGATCCGGGCCAGGCGACCAGTAGTCGGCTCGTCGCAGGACACGTCGGGGCTGGTCACCATGTCAGGCAGGAAGGCCACCCCTAGGCCTACCTCGACCATCTTCTTGACGGTCTCGACGTTGTCGGTGGACACAACCGGCTCGACGTTGACGCCGATGCGCGCCAGAAAATCCCGGACCAGCTCGCCCGTGGGGTTCTCGGTGGTCAGGGAGATGAAGTGCTCGCCCTTGAGCTCGCTGGGCCGAAGCGAGGACCGACCGTAGAACGGATGGGCGCGACCGCAGACCAGCGAGACCCGCTCGACCACGATGGTCTCCTGCCGCAGTCGGCGGTCGGGCCGCGGATCCGCGACCAGCGCTAGGTCAAGCCGGTTGGACAGCAGCGCGTCCATCACCTCCGGCGTGTTGCGGTACATCACCGCGGGGCGCACGTTGGGGTACTTCTCCCGCATGTTCTGCAGCAGGTTCGGCAAGAAGTAGATGCCCACGGAGTTGACCGTGCCGATGCGGATCTCGCCCGCCACTCCCTCGGACAGCTTCTCGAGCGCTTGACGGGCTCGTCGCACGCTCTCCATGATCCCTTCGGCGTGCTGAGCCAGCACTCGACCGGCCTCGGTCGGGCTGATCTTGCGGGCCCGTCGGTGGAACAGCGGCAGCCCCAGCTCCGACTCCAGCTGCTTGATCTGGTAGGAGATGGCGGGCTGGGTCTTGTGCAGGCGCATCGCCGCTCGGTTGAAGCTGCCCTCCTCCATGACGGCCAGAAAGCAACCAAGCTGGTGCAGTTCCACGGTTTCCCTCGAGTCTGGCGCGCCCTTGGTGCAGGCGTGGGAGCGCGCCTCAACGGCGGTCGACGGAATAAGGGCTTTCTATCGCGTTCCCCTCCCCACCCCTACCGCGCTTTGCGCTCTTTTGCACCGATCGCCCTGCCGCGCCAAGCACTTTCTTCGAAAAGCGCTCAGGTCGCTGCCACCGAATCCAACCAACACAGCGGAGGCATAGCGGCGGCGCGGCTCCACCGAGCTGCGCACACAGCGGCGGTTCAACGAGTCAGGACCACGATAGGGTAGTCAAATGTAGGCCCATGTCAGCACGAAGCCGCAGCGATGACTCGCAGCGACTGGCGCTCACAGCTCGACGTGTCGCCGCTCTCGCTCATGCCGATAGCCTCCGTCGCTCGCCCCGCGCCGCTCTGCACTGCGGATTCAGGTATGGCATCCGCCCGGCGTGATGTAGGCACTATTATCAGTGGTTTTTATCGGAGGAATTCAAAGTTTGACCACAGAAAAAATCTAAGAAAACGGGGCCTTCTTCGCTGTTGACATCGGCGTCGGAGCGAGACTAGAAGACGCCTGCACATGGGTCTCGCGCCGACGCGCAGGCGGCGGATTACGGGAGACCCAACCGCGTAGTCGCAGTGGACACAACGAGCTTGCCATGCGGCGCCAACGGCCGCTCACGAGCACTCACGCAGCGTGGAATGGCTGGCTCGTGCTCGAGGTCCGCTGGCCTCGCGTGCGCTGTTTCCAACCCATGGGCATCGATAGACCGATCAAGGAGCTGCCATGACCGAGACGCGAGAAACACCAATGATTGACGAGCTGACGACCGGGCCGTGGCCCAGCTTCGTCGACGAAATCAAGAAGAGCGCTGCGCTCAGGGACACCGCCAAAGATCTGTTGGGCGTTCTGGAACGCTCGTACCAGGAGAAGATAAGCCACTGGAAGCACGGTGGTATCGTCGGCGTCTTCGGTTATGGCGGCGGCGTCATCGGGCGGTACTCGGATCTGGCCGACGAGTTCCCGGCGGTCGCGCACTTCCACACGATGCGCATCAACCAGCCGGCCGGTTGGTTCTACAACTCCGAGGCCCTGCGGACCCTGTGCGACATCTGGGAAAAGCACGGCTCGGGTATCACCAACATGCACGGGTCGACGGGCGACATCGTGTTCCTGGGTTGCCGCACCGAGGATCTGGAGCCCTGCTTCAAGGACCTGACCGAGGCGGGCTTCGACCTGGGCGGCTCGGGCTCGGACGTGCGCACGCCGAGCTGCTGCTGCGGCATGGCTCGCTGCGAGTGGGCCTGCTACGACACCATGAAGGCCTGCCACGAGGTGACGATGCACTTCCAGGACGAGCTGCACCGTCCGGCCTTCCCCTACAAGTTCAAGTTCAAGTTCGCCGGCTGCCCCAACGACTGCGTGGCCTCGGTAGCCCGCTCCGACATGAGCGTCATCGGTACCTGGAAGGGTGACATCCAGCAGGACAACGCGGAGGTCAAGGCCTACGCTGACGGCGGCATGGACATCATGGGCAACGTCGTGTCCCGCTGCCCGACCGGATGCATGCAGTACGACGGTGGCAAGCTCTCCATCGACAATGCGAACTGCGTCCGGTGCATGCACTGCATCAACGTGATGCCCAAGGCGCTGGCCCCCGGCAAGGAGCGCGGCGCGGCCATTCTGCTCGGCGCCAAGGCACCGATCGTCGAGGGCGCAATGCTCGCCACCGTAATCGTACCGTTCATGAAGATGGACGATCTCGAAGAGCTCTATGACCTGGCCGAGCGAATTTGGGAGGTCTGGGACGAGCACGGCAAGAATCGCGAGCGCGTGGGTGAGCTCTACCTACGGCTGGGCTTTGCCAACTTCATGGAGGCGATCGAGCTCGATCCTGTCCCCCAGATGATCCTTCACCCGCGGGAGAACCCCTACGTCTTCTACGAAGAGGTCTTCGGCGATGACGACGACGACGACGAGGACGAGGAATAGCAGCAGGGCACAGGACCTGAGCGAAGCAGAAGCATAGGAGGATATCCCATGGCTGACGTAATGAAGGACC
>CAYTYV010000599.1:0-3627 GCA_964441055.1 uncultured Polyangiaceae bacterium
CGTGGCCTGCCGGACAGCGCTCTCGACCAGCGCGAGGTCTAGGCCACCCGGTCGCGCCTGGGCCATGGTGAGCACGGCCAGCCCATCGCGGATCCACGCCGTCGCAAAGCCGCCCTCCGCCGAGGCGGCCTCTGGCGGGCAAGACGAGCCCGAGGGCGCCAGCGCGGCGAGCGCTCCGAGCGCGGGAAGTCGCGTGTTGGCGTCCACCACGGCCACGGCTCCCTGAGCGAGGTCGGCCAGGGCCGAGGCGAGCCCGATGGCCACGGGCGGCACGGCCACGCGCGGCCCGCTCGGCAGCAGGCCCACGGTGGTGCGACCGGTCTCGCGCAGCCGTCGCGCCGCGCGGAACAGCTCGGCGTAGACCTGGGGATGCGACTGCGAGCTCACCAGCGAGATGCCGACGCTCGCCAGCAGAGACTCGGGATTGGAGGCCGAAGTCATGGTCGCGCTCGCATACGTGCTAGCCGGTCACCTCTTCGTAGAGTTGCTCGTGCGCCCGCACCATGGCCTCCAGGCTGAACTCGCGGGCAAACCTGCGCGCGTTGGCCTGCTCGGCTCGGCGCCGAAAGTCCTCGTCGTCGAGGGCGCGCAGGATGTGCTCGGCCAAGGCTCCGGGGTCGCGCGGGGGCACCAAGAAGCCGTTGACGCCGTGCTCGACCACCTCGGGGTTGCCCCCCACCCGGGTGGCTACGATCGGCTTGCCGATGGCCATGGCCTCGAGCAGCGCGAGCGGCAGCCCCTCCCATAGCGAGGGCAGCACGTAGACGTCCAGAGCGGAGATCACTTCGGGCATGTCGGCGCGGTAGCCGAGGAAGGCCACCTTGTCGTCCAGCCCGAGCGCGCTGGCCCTTTGCTCGAGCTCGCCCCGCAGCGGCCCATCGCCCGCAATGGCAAAGCGCACCTCGGGCCGGCTCGAGACCACCTGCCCGGCCGCCTCGAGCAGGTAGCGGATCCCCTTTTGCTCGGAGAGCACCACGCCCGTGCCCACCAGCCGCTCGCCTGCCGCCAGGCCGAGCTCGGCCCGCACGGGCGCGCCGTCCAGCCGCCGAAAGCGGGCGCCGTCGATGCCGTTGTGGAGCACGCGGATGCGCCGCCGCACGCGAGCCTCCCGCACCAGCGTCCCGCTTAGGTCGTGCGAGACCGCCACCAGGTGGTCGGCCAGGTGAAGGTAGTAGCGGAACTTCAGCTTGCTCGCCGCCGAGGCGCTGTAGATCTGGTTGTGCTCGGAGTAGACCATGACGGGTCGCCTTCCGAAGCGGGTGGCCACTCCGGCGTAGGCGAGCGGCGCGACGTTGTGGGCGTGGATGAGGTCCAGCGCGCGCTCGCGCACGAAGGCCCGGATCTGCCACAGCGCCCGCGGGTCGACGCGCAGCAGCCCGAGGTTCATCGCGGGCGACTTGTGCAGCACCAGGCAGCGCTCGGGCGGCACGCCCGCCTCGTCGAAGAGCTTGCCACGGCCGTCCAGGCAGATGAGGTAGGGCACGAAGCGCGAGCGGTCGAGGTTGCGCGTTAGCGCGATCACCACCTTTTCGAGGCCGCCCACGTCCAGGTTGTTGACGACCTGACAAATGCTGCGCTTGCGCATGGGCGAGGCTCCGTCAGATGTCCAGCTCGCCGTCGAATAGCGACCAGCGCTGCCCGTCGAGAACCATGTTGCGAAAGGCCTCGGGCTGGCGCTTGTCCACGAAACAGATGAGCTTGCGCGTGCCCTCTCGCTTGATGAACAGCAGCTTCTGGATGCACTCGAGCACGCGTGGGTCGCCCGCGTGGACGATGCACACCGAGTCGTGCCCCTGCTGCCGCAGCTCGAGCGAGAAGCGCAGCAGCATGGTTTCCAGCACGGCCATGTCCCCATCCCAAAAGGCGTCGAGCACGAAGGCCTTGCGGTCGACGACGTGATAGGCGAGGTAGCCGCGCAGCCGACCGCCCGACGTTTCGTGCAGGCCGTAGAAGCGCACCCGCTCGGTGGTGGGGCCGCCGTAGCGCCAGCTCAGGTAGGCCTGACCGCGCTCGCCAACCAGTGGCAGGCCGTTCTTGCCCCGAGCCCACAGCTCGTCGAAGTCGGCCGTGGCCCGCTCGTGCGTTTGGCCCCGAAAGCCCCGCGGTCGCCTCAGCAGCAAGCGCCAGTCGTGCGCCCCCAGAAGCGGGTCGGCCAGCCGGCTGGCCAGCTTTGCCAGCGGGCTCGGCAGGTAGTCGCGCAGCTTGTAGGCCGTGCGCAGCGATTTCACCCACACGGTGGCGTCGCCGAGCACCGCGTAGCCGAGGCGCTTGAAGATGGGCAGGGCGTGGTCGTTGGGATAGCCGTAGAGCAGCTCGAAGCCCGCATCCAGGCTGGCCCGCGCCATGGCCCGCTGCAGCGCCACGGCCGGACCGGCTATGCGATGCTCCTGGGCCACCGCAAAGTCGCACAGCACCCCAGCCCGTACCATCCGGCCGTTCACCCAAAGCTCGCGGGGGTACATGGTGCCGCAGCCGATGATCGCCTCGCCCTGTCCCGGGGCCACCAGCCAGGTCTGCGGCTTGCCCGCGGGGTTCAGCTGGTAGAGCCAGTCCAGCCGCTGGTCGATCACCTTGGCGATGTGCTCGCTCGGCAGGCTCTCGCGCCAGAGCTTGACCAGGGCCTGGCGGTGCTCCTCGGTCTCGGCGACGAACGCGCTAAAGCCCATGGCGACTCACTCGCTCAAGTCAGCGCGGCGCACGGCGCGGTTGAGCAGGGGCACCAGGGCGGCCGCGGCCCTTTGCTGGCCCTGGGTGGATGGATGGCTGTCCGAGCCGTCCCCGCTCGGGTAGCGGAGCAGATTCGATGCCCCGTGGTCGGTCAGCACGTCGTAGTAGTCGAACACGACCACGTTCGTCCCGGGATAGCCCTTGAGCCAGCCCTCGGGCGAGCGCACCCAGCTGTTCAGCTCGCGCGCGAGGCCCGCCCCTTGGGCGCGTCGCTCGGCCGCCGAGGGCTTGCCGAGGACTTTCCTGGCCAGCCACTTCCACAAGGGGTCGGGGTCCACCTTGGGCGCGTTGGGCGGCGCCGTCAGGTAGACGAACAGCGTCTCAGGGTGTTTTCGGAGCTCGCCCAAAAGCGCGGTCAAGGTGGCCTTGGCGTTCCACACCGTGAGCTCGGGGCCGGCCGGATCGCCGGGTGCCGATCCCTGCGCGGTGAAGCGGGTGTTGGGATAGCAGGACTTGAACATCACGATCTGGTTCGGCCGCCCGTCCTCGAGCTGCTCGTCGTTGAGCTTGCAGCTCAGCACCTTGCCCATCTTGTCGCGAAACTTGGGCAGCCAGTCGAACAGGTCGGTGTCCTCGCCGATCTCGCTTCCGTACGAGGCCTCGTGCACCTGGTAGCCGTTTTGCTCGAGCAGCTTGCGCAGGCCGCCGCCGTTTTCGTGGCTGTGATGGATGCTGTCGGCGATGTCGCTGCTCTCGCCCGGCTCGGCCAGTAGCTGGCCCCCAACCGAGTGATGGATGAACAAGAGCCGCAGCGGCCCCTCGGGCGCTTCGGCGGAAAAGGACGACAGATCCATCTGGGGCACCTTCGTCTCGGTCACCGAGCGCGCTTCGCCGCCCACGCGGATGAGCAGCGCGCCCCCGACCACGACGACGAGCGCGGCCGCCGCGATGAGCTTCTTT
>CAYTYV010000600.1:0-1695 GCA_964441055.1 uncultured Polyangiaceae bacterium
CTGCTACCGACGCCACGGTCACTCCGAGGTGGACGAGCCGGCCTTCACGCACCCGGTGCTTTATCGCCGCATCCGCGAGCATCCCGCGGTGCGCCAGCGGTACGCGGCCGAGCTCGCCAAGGCCGGTCGGCTCGCGCCCGAGGACGAGCAGCGGCTCGCCGCGGGCGTCAACGAGACGCTGGGTAAATCGCTCGAGCAGGTCGCCGACGCAGCGGCTGCCGCCGAGATCGATCCCTTCCGCGATCATTGGACCGGTCTCGACGCTCCCTACTCGGACGAGCCGGTCGACACGGCGGTGTCGCACGAGCTTTTGGTGGAGGTGGCCGAGGCGCTTCACCGCGTGCCCGAGGACTTTTCCCTGCATCCCAAGATCGCCAGGCGGCTTCCCGCGCGGCTTGAGGCGGTGCGCGAGCGGCGGAAAGTGGACTGGGCCCTGGCCGAGGCGCTCGCCTTCGGCACGCTGCTGCGCGAGGGCACAGCCGTTCGGCTCAGCGGGCAGGACAGCCAGCGCGGCACCTTCTCGCAGCGGCACGCCGTCTGGCACGACGCCCAGAGCGGCGCGGCCTATGTTCCGGTCAACCACATCCACGCCGAGCAGGCCCGGCTCTGTGCTCACAACAGCTCGCTCACCGAGGCCGCGGTGTTGGGCTTCGAGTACGGCTACTCGCTGGTCGCCCCCGACATGCTGATCCTGTGGGAGGCCCAGTTCGGCGACTTCGCCAACGGTGCCCAGGTCATCATCGATCAGTTCATCGTCAGCTCCGCGGCCAAGTGGCAGCGCACCAGCGGGCTCGTGCTGCTGCTTCCGCACGGCTACGAAGGGCAGGGCCCCGAGCACTCCAACGCCTATCTGGAGCGCTATCTAGCGGCCTGCGCTGGGAACAACATCCAGGTGGCCAATCTGAGCACGCCCGCGCAGTACTTCCACGTGCTGCGCCGCCAGGTCAGGCGTCCGTTCAGACGACCGCTGGTCATCATGTCGCCCAAGAGCCTGCTGCGCCATCCCGTGGCGGTCTCCTCCGTCGCCGAGCTGGCGGACGGGCGCTTCCACGCTGTGCTCGACGACCCGACGCCGCCTGCTCGGCCCGAGCGCCTGGTGCTGTGCGCGGGCAAGGTCTACTACGACCTGCTCGCCCGTCGGGATGAGCTTCAAAGCCCCACCGCGCTGGTGCGGCTCGAGCAGCTCCATCCTTTGCCCACAGCCGAGCTAGTGCGCGTGACCGAGCGCTACGGCTCCGTTCGGGAGATCGTCTGGGCGCAGGAGGAGCCGCAAAACCGCGGCGCCTACCGCCACCTTCGCTGCGGACTCGAGCAGGAGGTGTTTGCTGGCCGCGAGCTCGGCTACGCAGGGCGTCCGGCCAGCGCCAGCCCTGCCACGGGTAGCCCGCGCGTGCACAAGCGCGAGCAGCGACAGCTGGTGGACGAGGCCGTCGCGATAGCAGCCCCCAGACCGAAGAAAGGAGCCGTGAGCTGATGACTGTGTCGATCGAGGTTCCCGAGCTTGGCGAGTCGATCACCGAGGCGACGGTGGCGAGCTGGCACCACGGCGACGGCGCCCTGGTGCGGGAGGGCGAGCCGCTGGTGGAGCTCGAGACCGACAAGGTGTCGCTGGAGCTCGAGGCGCCCGCCTCGGGGAAGCTGTCGATCGCGGTTCAAGCCGGAGCCACGGTCAAGGTGGGCGAGCTTCTGGCCACG
>CAYTYV010000600.1:1795-3614 GCA_964441055.1 uncultured Polyangiaceae bacterium
CTCCCGCTCTCGCCCGCGGTGCGACGCTTGCTTGCCGAGCACCGCCTCGAGCCCGCCGAGCTTCACGCCACGGGACCGGGCGGCCGACTGACCAAGGCCGATGTTCTGCACCACCTCGAGCGCGCCGAGCCCGCGTCAGCCGAGCCCACGCCTGCCGCTCCCGCGCCCGCCGAGCCCACGCCTGCCGCGCCAGCGCCCGCGCCCGCCCACGAGCGCCAGAGCCGTCAGAAGATGACCCGGCTTCGCCAGCGCATTGCCGAGCGCATGGTCCTGGCCCAGCACGAGGCCGCCATCCTGACGACCTTCAACGAGGTCGACATGTCGGCCACAATCGCCCTGCGCAAGCAGCACCAACGGGCCTTTGAAGAGCGCCACGGCGTGCGGCTCGGCTTCATGTCCTTCTTCGTCAAGGCCGTCGTGGATGCGCTCATCGCCGTGCCGCAGCTCAACGCCCAGATCGACGGCGACGAGCTGGTGACCAACCACTTCTACGACATCGGCGTGGCCGTGGGCACCGACCGAGGGCTCATCGTGCCCGTCATCCGCGATTGCGACAGGCGGAGCTTCGGCGAGATCGAAAGGGCCATCGCCGATCTGGCCCGACGGGCTCGCGAGCGGGCCATCACCCTGGAAGAGCTATCCGGGGGCTGCTTCAGCATCTCGAACGGCGGGGTCTATGGCTCGCTCCTATCGACGCCCATCCTGAACCCGCCGCAGAGCGGCATCCTGGGGCTGCACGCCATCAAGAACCGCGCGGTGGTGGTGGACGATGCCGTGGTGGCCCGTCCCATGATGTACCTGGCGATGTCCTACGACCATCGCATCGTCGACGGCCAGCAGGCCGTGACCTTCCTGAAGCGCGTGGTCGAGTGCATCCAGAGCCCCGAGCGCATGATGCTGGAGGTGTGACGTGAGCGAGTTCGACCTGGTGGTGGTGGGCGCGGGCCCGGGAGGCTACGTGGCGGCCATTCGAGCCGCGCAGCTCGGTCAAAAGGTTGCGCTGGTCGAAAAGGAGCCGCGCCTGGGTGGGACCTGCCTGCGGGTGGGGTGCATTCCGTCCAAGGTCCTGCTCGAGTCGAGCGAGCTGTACTTCGCGGCGGGCCATCGCTTTGCCGATCACGGCATCGAGCTAGATCCGAGCGCCGTACGGCTCGACCTCGGCAAGCTGATGGCGCGCAAGGAGCGGGTGGTGACCGAGCTGACCGACGGGCTCGCGCTGCTCATGAAGAAGAACAAGGTGGCCGTCCATCGCGGCGTCGGCCGCCTGCTGGGCCAGGGCCGAGTCGAGGTGACGGCCGAGGCCGAGCGCAGCGAGCTAAGCGGCCGTGCCATCCTGCTCGCCACGGGAAGCGCGCCCATGGCGCTGCCAGGCCTGCCCTTCGACGGCGAGCGCATCGTGACCTCCACCGAGGCGCTGTCCTTTGCCGAGGTGCCCGAGCACCTGCTGGTGGTGGGCGCGGGCGCGGTAGGGCTGGAGCTCGGCTCGGTGTGGAGTCGGCTGGGGGCCAAGGTCACGGTGGTCGAGATGCTGCCTCGCATCGTGCCCTTTGCCGATCGCCAGGCGGCCCAGCTGCTGTCTCGGGCGCTCAAGAAGCAGGGGCTGGACATCCGCACGGGCGCGCGGGTGGAAGGGGCACAGTTCGATGGCGCCAAGCTCAGCGTCACGGTGCGCGACAGTCGCGACCGCATCGAGGAGATCGGCTGCGACCGCGTGCTGGTCGCGGTGGGGCGCCGTCCCTACACCGAGGGGCTGGGCCTGGAGGCGGCAGGAGTCTCGCTGGCGGACAGCGGGACCATCGCCGTGGACGAGCGCTTCGCC
>CAYTYV010000601.1:0-3581 GCA_964441055.1 uncultured Polyangiaceae bacterium
ATCCGCGAAGGCGGGCGTACCGTCGGCGCGGGCGTCGTGACCAAGGTCCTTGAGTAGACAGGACGCAATCATGGCCGATACCACGAAGATTCGAATCCGGCTGAGGGCCTTCGACCATCAGCTGCTAGACAAGTCGACGAGCGACATCGTCGAGACGGCCAAGCGCACGGGCGCTCGCGTTGCGGGCCCCGTGCCGCTGCCGACCGAGCTGCGTCGCTACACGGTGCTGCGCGGTCCGCACGTCGACAAGAAATCGCGCGAGCAGTTCGAGATCCGCACGCACAAGCGCTTGCTGGACATCATCGAGCCGACGCAGCAGACCCTGGACGCGCTGATGAAGCTCGACTTGTCGGCTGGGGTCGACGTCGAGATCAAGACCTAGCCACCGGAGGCGCACGATGAAGGTCGCAGTCTACAATCTCGAACGAGAGAAGGTCGGCGAGATCGAGTTGGCCGACGAGGTGTTCGCTGGCGATGTCAAGGAGCACCTGCTGTACGAGGTCACCCGAGCGCAGCGGGCATCGCGCCGAGCGGGCACCCAGGCCACCAAGGAGCGCTCGGCGGTCTCTGGCACAGGCCGCAAGATGTTCCGCCAAAAAGGCACCGGACGAGCGCGTCAGGGCTCGGTGCGTGCGCCACATCGCGTGGGCGGTGGACACGCCCATGCCCTGAGGCCGCGCAGCTACAAGCAGCGGCCGCCGCGTCGCGTGCGGGTGGGCGCGCTCAAGAGTGCGCTGTCGCTGCTGACCCAGCAGGGCCGCATGCTGGTGGTCGAGGACTTCGCGCTAGCCGCGATCCAGACCAAGGCGGTGGCGACGACGCTCGGTCAGCTCCAGGCGAACCGCAAGTCGCTGGTCGTCGACGATGCCGCAAACAACAAGCTCATCCTGTCGATGCGCAACCTGCGGGACCACCAGTTCTTGCCGCCAGAGGGCGTGAACGTCTACGACCTGCTGCGCCACGAGCAGCTGGTGGTGACCAAGGATGCCGTCAAGGCTTTGGAGAACCGCTGCCTGGGCCGTCCCGGCCCGGCCGCGCAGCCATCGCCGCCCCGTGATGCCTAGGGCTTCGGCCACCGGAGGATTTCATGCACCCCGAAGACATCATTCGACGCCCTATCCTGTTGACTGAAAAGGCCTCGCGGTTGCGCGAGGACCACAATCAAGTCATCTTCGAAGTCGCGTCCAAGGCCAACAAGATCCAGATCAAGAACGCCGTCGAGACCCTGTTCAACGTCGGGGTGGAGTCGGTCCGTACGCAGCTCGTGCGCGGCAAGATCCGGCGCATGGGGCGCGGCCATGGCAAGCTGCGCAACTGGAAGAAAGCCATCGTGACGCTCAAGCCCGGCCAAGACATCCGATTCTACGAAGAAGAGGCAGAGTAGCCATGGCCATCAGGACGTACAAGCCCACGTCGCCCAGCCGACGGTTCATGACGACCGCCGACCACTCGGATCTGAGCAAGAAGCCGCCCGAGCGGTCGCTGTTGGATCAGAAGACCTCCACCGGAGGCCGCAACAACGGCGGGCGAACCACCTGCCGATTCCGCGGCGGCGGGCACAAGCGGCGCTATCGCATCATCGACTTCAAGCGGGACAAGATCGGCGTGCCAGCCAATGTGGCCAGCATCGAATACGATCCCAATCGCTCGGCGCGCATCGCGCTATTGCACTACGCCGACGGCGAGAAGCGCTACATCCTGGCGCCCGACGGCCTGACGGTGGGCAGCCAGGTGCTGTCCAGCGCCCACGCCGACATCAAGCCGGGCAATTGTCTGCGACTGCGGCACATCCCTCCGGGCACCACGATCCACAACGTGGAGCTGCGCAAGGGCAAGGGCGCGCAGCTCGTCCGTTCGGCGGGAGCCGCCGCCCAGCTCATGAGCAAGGACGGCGCTTACGCCCAGGTTCGGCTGCCCAGCGGGGAGATCCGCAAGGTGCACATCGACTGCCGCGCCACGGTCGGGCAAGTGTCCAATCCCGAGCACGGCAACCTCAAGCGAGGCAAGGCAGGCCGATCGCGGTGGCTGGGCCGACGTCCGCACAATCGCGGCGTCAGCATGAATCCGGTCGACCATCCGATGGGCGGTGGCGAGGGGCGCTCGTCCGGTGGGCGGCACCCATGCTCGCCGTGGGGGCAGCTCGCCAAGGGGCTCAAGACCCGCAAGAACGTTCGAACGGACAACATGATCATCCGCCGCCGCAAGGGCCGCAAGGGCTAGCCCGCAGCCTAGAGAGGATTCGCCATGCCACGCAGCGTCAAAAAGGGACCGTTCGTCGATGGATACTTGCTCGACAAGATCCAAAAGGCGCACGAGACCGAGAGCAAGAAGGTCGTCAAGACCTGGTCGCGTCGCAGCACCATCATTCCCGAGTGCGTGGGGCTGACCTTTGCGGTTCACAACGGCCGCAAGTTCGTGCCCGTGTTCGTCACCGAGAACATGGTGGGCCACAAGTTCGGCGAGTTCGCCCCCACCCGCACCTTCCACGGACACGCGGGTGACCGCAAGGCGAAGGTGCGGCGCTAGTCGCCGCCTTCGGAGCGGACGAACTCGTGCAGGCGGGCGGCGGGCCGTGGCCAGGAGCTGGGCGGCCGTCGCAGCCGGGCGGCGGGCCGTGGCCGGGCGCTGGGCGTCCCTCGCAGCCGGGCGGCGCGCCATCGTGGCCGGGTGCGGGACGTCCCTCGCAGCCCGGCAGCGTGCCTCCGAGCCGCCAAGCGGCCCCGGAGCCGTCCCGTCGCGTGACCACGCTGATGTTGCGGCTGGCCCAGCTGCAGGTAACCCGTCCCGGCTTGATGCTCGCCATAGCCGGGGTGCTGGTTGCCATCTCGCTGGCGCTCACGCTCCGGCTCGAGGTGCTGCCGGGATTCGAGCACTTGCTGCCGGAGAACCGCCCCAGCGTCAAAGAGCTCGAGCGGGTCCGCCAGTACACCACGGGCGTGTCCACCATCATGGTGGTGCTCGAGGGCGAGGACACGGCGGGCTTGCGCGCCGCGGCCGACGAGGCGGTCGAGGCCATGATGGAGCTCGGCCCGCCGTGGGTGGGTGCCGCCGAGAGCGGCATGCACCAGGCCTACAAGTTCTTGGGGCCGCGCGCGGGCCTGTTCCTCGAGCGGGACAAGCTCGCCGAGCTCGAGCAGGACGTCGAGGAGCGCTACAACTGGGAGGTGAGCCAGGTCGCCGGTCTCGCCCTGGACGAGGAGGACTACCAGCCGCCTCAGTTTGACGCCGAGACCCTGCGCAAGCGCTTCGGGCTGGACGAGCTCGACACCCATCGCTACCCGGACGGCTACTACCAGTCGCAGGACGGCAAGACCGTGGTTGTGGCGATGCGCTCGGGGGTCATCGCCACCGACCACGAGGCGGGCGTAGAGGCGATCCGACGGGTTCGCGCGAAGCTCGACGAGCTCGGGCTGCAAAAGCACCACCCGTCCATCCGCTACGGGCTGACCGGCGATTTGGTCACCTCGGTGGCGGCCTTCCAGCAGATCTACGACGACTTGACCGACGTCGGACTACTCGGCGCGCTGCTGCTCATCGGCGTCGTGCTGCTCTACTACTTGCGGTTCCGCACGCTGCTGTCG
>CAYTYV010000602.1:0-3563 GCA_964441055.1 uncultured Polyangiaceae bacterium
GAGTACGCCAATCTTGCCGGGGCCAACCCTGATGCAGACCTCCGGTTTCTGTACGATCGTCGTCTCAACCTCGACCGGAACCTCGGCAACGCCGCCTATCCAGATCAACCCGACGCCAACGACCAAGCGATCTTTGATGCGTTGATTCCTGCCTCCACAACGGCCGGGGTAGACACCTGCACCGAGACCATCCGCAATGTGCGCTCTGGTCAGGACATCGAGGTCAGATTTCTGATCGCCGCCATCGATGACATGTTGGAGCAAAGGCGGAGCTTTTTGCTCGACCAGCTCAATACCTACAAGAACAATCTCGGCGATTTCACCCAAGCGGCTGCTGCGATTCTGTATGACGGCGAAGTGGTTGGAGTGAAACTGTGGAGTGCTGACCCCACTGCCACCACCGGCCTGCACACCTTGTTTATGATGGGTTCGTCGATAAAACCGATGACCGCCATGGCGATTCAGAAGCTGATGGATGAGGAGCCAACCTTTCTCAACAACACTTCTGGCAACGGCCTAGACACGCCGATCGACTTTGTCGCTGATTTGGGCGTTCAAGAAGCGCCAAAATGGAAGCATTGGCGCGCCAACGATTATGGCACGTGCGAGCAGACGTCCAAGGAGAGCTGGCAGCTGTGCGCTGGCAATTGCCCCGACGGAAACGCCGTGACCCCGCGCATGCTGATCCGGCATCGCTCCGGCCTGGCACGGGACCTCGGTGCCTACACACACCCGCCCAACGAGACAGAGACGTCGAAACAAACCGTGCTCCTCGGTACCCAGCGCACCCAAATCCCGCTGCTGGGAGGAGATATGTATATGTGGGGCTGGGACGATCCCAATGCCTGGGATGGGAGCACAGTCAACCCAACATGGGCTGGCATGTACCCCACCTACAACAACGCTGGCGCCAACCCCCAAGCCGGAACCTGGAAAGACGCTGGCACCTACACCCCCTATTTCCCCACTATCCGCAGTTACTATGCCGATTCCCAAACCCGCCTACTCTGGTACCCCCATGTCACGACCGTAAATCGAAGGTTCGACTACAGTAACCAGGGCTATTCCATCCTTGGCGGCATGATCGACAAGTTCTTGCATGAGCTCGACCTGGCCGATCCGACGGTGCCGGCCGGGGAGGAGCGGCAATTCGATGACTATATGCGCAACACTTTCGGGTCGCATGCGGTTGGCATGGACACCTTGACCATGACGTCGGATTGGTCGAACACCGATCCCGCCTATCGGGTACGAAAGGGCCATTTCGCCCCGTGGCTCAAACTCTACTGGGGCGTGTCGAACTGGGAAACCGCCGAGGTCGACAGCGGTCGTTGGCAATCCACCTATGGTTGGGGCGCGGGTGGCAGCAGTTGGGTGTCGGTGATGGACATGGCCAACCTGGTGCGGTCGATGATGCGCGCCGGGACCTCAGGGGGGATGCCGCGCCACAACGATGCTCTGCAGGCTTCCTTTGGAGATGCCCAACCCGCCGAATATTTCGATTCGGTACGGGGCACCGGGCCTGACGGCGCGCCGCTGCAGTCGAGCAATCTCCACTACGATCTTGGGGCAGCAGGGGTATGCGTGGATACCACCTCGTCGCGGGTGTGCGATCCCAGCACCAACCCAACCTGGCTCTCGAGCACTGGCGCGACCGCTTCCAACCTCGCTACCCCGTTGTATATGACCGGGACCGGCTACGTGGTGCAGAACGCGCATTCGCGGCGATTTTGGCAGCATGCCGGAGGGGGGCCTGGACTAACAGCGTATTGGATCTACTCCCCTGCCACTGACACGGAGAAAAGCGTTGGTGTGGCTATCGTTGGCAACAATCGCAACTCGGGTCTCCCAGGTATTGCCAGGTACATCGTCAAGCAGATCACCGAAGCGAACCCACCCGGTCAGTATCCGGCAGACCCATCACCCGGAGGCTGGGTCGCCGACACACCTGCCGCTGTCTTGAACGAAGGGCCAGCCTATGTTGGGGGTGTGCCTGTTTGCCACTAGGCGCCGTCTCGCCCAGGCCTCACGGCCCCCAGCGGATAGGGAATCCAAACCACCCCGTTGCCCTCTGCGGTGCGCGCAAAGTGGCTCAGGTCTTAGACCTCCCGCCATGCGCTCCGATCGTCGCGTCGAGGAAGCATGGCCGTTCCATGGATGGACATGCACATGCATGTATGCTAACATGATTCCCTATGAGAACCACGGTCGAGATCCCGGATCAGCAACGTGCACAACTACTCGAAATCGCTGCAAGACGAGGGATCAAGGGCTTCTCCAAGATCGTCGAAGAAGCTATCGATCGGTACCTCGAAGAGGCGGCATCGCGCGCCGATGCAGTCCAAGCCGCGCAGGCAGCGCTTGGCACCATGGGGGCCGACGAGGCCGATGAGCTGGAGGGGTCCCTTCGCGAGCTGAGGAGCCGCTGGCGATGATCGCAGCGGACTCAGACATGCTGATCGACGCCCTGCGCGGGCGCGAGCCCGCCGCGAGCCGGATCCGCCTGGAGCTCGGGAAGGGCAGCTTCGGCACCACGGTGGTCAACGCCTTCGAGCTGCTGAGCGGCGCCAAGACCGACCGCCAGCGGGTCAAGGTGGAGACCCTGCTCGCCGCGATGACCATCCTGCCAATGAGCGAAGGGGCCGCCCGCAAGGCGGCGGCGGTGCGGCGCGAGCTCGAAGCGCGAGGACAGGGCATCGGCATGGCCGACTACCTGATTGCCGGTATCTGCCTGGAGCGCTCCTGCATCCTGCTGACGCGCAATCGCTCGCACTTCGAGCGCGTGCCCGGCCTGTCGCTCGGCCGGCTTTCGTAGCGAACGACTCGCGCTACTCCGGGATGGGCGGGATGACCACCGTGTTGATGGGCATAACGTTCATGCCGCCCGGGTAGCCGTAGGAGACGTTGGCGGTGAAGATGGGATCCGGCGTGCCCGTGGCGGGCGAGCCCCAGCCCCACACCCACAGGCCGAAGCGGCCGTCGCTGTGGATCTCGTGGGCGCCGGTGGAGCAGTTGCCGACGTTCTGGAAGTTGCCGGTGATGAGGTCGACCCGGGTCCACTCGTAGTCGCCTACGGCCGTCCAGCCGCCGAGCGCGCCGGCGCAGTCCAGCTCGACGTCGTGGAAGTCGCCGTTGCCGTCCTTGGCGCGCACCACCACCAGGTTGGTCTCGGGGTAGGTGGGATCGGCGAAGAACACGTAGCGGCTTAGGTACTGATCCGGCGGGTAGCTCAACACGAAGTCCACGTCGCCGTGGCCGTAGCTCTGCACGTCGTCGAGCTCGCTCCACTGGGAGCCGGACATGTAGGTGAACAGCAGGAAGGGGTGGTCGGCGTCCTGGCTCTCCACGACGAAGGCCTGGTCGGTGATGAACTCCTGGACCTCGCCCTGCTGCAGCGTAGCCGGGCCGCCCACGGCGTTGGACCAGGACAGGGTGGTACCGTCTACCGCGCCGATGATGCGCCAGATGGCCGGCTCGCCCGAGCGCGGTCGGTACATCACACCCACGTAGCGGTGTCCCAGCGCTTGCACGGGCGGAACCATCTGCTCGCCGTGGTCGCAATA
>CAYTYV010000603.1:0-3532 GCA_964441055.1 uncultured Polyangiaceae bacterium
AACCCCTAACCCCCTGCTTACAAGGCAGGTGCTCTACCGGTTGAGCTACGCCAGCCATCCCTCCTGAAAAAGCCATGGACGCCATCCCAGGGCTGATCGCAATCATCCCTAGGTAGGTGCATGCCCTACCCCGTTATGCACAAGTCGTGCCGATGCCGTGGGGGCTGGCCTTAGTATCTGCTCGCCCCGGCCCTGTCAAGGGGGTCGATGCTTGTTCTGCAATCCGTAGTCCATTCGGGCTTTGCGCTGCGGCGCGCGGCCGCATGTCTCCCGGCCGCCGACTGGCCAAAGCCCGCGAACGGCATGGGCCGCGGGCCGTCCTGAAGCCGGAAGCCCAACGCCTGACGAACGGCCCGATGCTTGCGCCCACCGGCGGCTCCTGCCATGGTGCGAGCCGCCGTCGAAGCTGGCGCGCCCGGTGTGCGCTCTTGGTGTATTTCCCATAGGATCTTCGCATGGAATGCCCTGCCTGTGATCACCCGAACGTGGATGGCGCGCGCTACTGCGCCAAGTGCGGCGCGCTCTTGCCTCCGCCGTCCGTCGACGGTCAGGACCCGCTGATCGGTCAGGTGGTCGGCGGGCGCTTCCGCATCACGGGGCTGCTCGGCGAAGGCGGCATGGGCCGCGTGTACGCGGGCGAGCAGCAGATGGGCACCTCGGTGCGCAAGGTCGCCGTCAAGACCCTGTTGACCGAGTTCTCCAAGGACCCGCAGGTGGTGGCCCGCTTCATGCGCGAGTGCGGCACGGTGGTCGAGCTGGAGCATCCGAACACCATCAAGTTCCACGACTTCGGCCAGACCGATGCGGGCGAGCTGTACATCGCCATGGAGTACGTCGACGGCAAAGATCTGGCCGACGCCATCGAGCGAGGCGCGCTGGAGGTCGGTCGGGTCGTCAACATCATGAGGCAGATCTGCGGCTCGCTCCACGAGGCCCACGACAAGGGCGTGATCCACCGAGACCTCAAGCCCGAGAACGTCATCCTCACGACCCGGGCTGGCGAGGCGGACTTCGTCAAGGTGCTCGACTTCGGCATCGCCAAGCGCTCCGAGGCCGCCGATGCTGCCAAGGAGCAGAAGCTCACCCAGGCAGGCATGGTGCTCGGCACGCCGCCCTACATGAGCCCCGAGCAGTTCACCGGCACGGAGCTCAACAACCAGAGCGACATCTACTCGCTGGGCGTGATGGCCTACGAGATGCTGACGGGCAAGCTGCCTTTCGACGCCACCACGCCCTGGGAGTGGGCGACCCAGCACATGACGGCCCAGCCCTTTCCCTTCGAGAAGGTCACCGAGCTGGCGGCCTCCATCCCCGAGCACATGAAGCTGGCCATCATGCGCTCGCTGTCCAAGGAGGCTGGCGAACGGCAGGCTACGGCCAAGGAGTTCTACGCCGAGCTCAGCGGTGAGAGCCGCGTGACGGCCCAGCTCGCTGGCACCCCTGCCTCGGCCGCGGAGGGTGCGGCCAGCGGTGCCACCGTGTCCTTTCCCACGGGCGGCGGCGCGTCGGCGGGCCTTGCCGGGCCAACCGGAGCGCAAGCCGCGCACGGTGCAGCGGCCAAGCCAGGCGCCACGCAGATAGGCGAGCCCTTCGTGCCACCGACCGGCTCGGGCCCCGTGGTGGGCAGCGCCCCGGCCGGATCCACCGTACCCGCCACGACCGGGCCGCATGCAGCTGCCGGGCCGGTTCCCATGGCGCCGCCTCCGCGGCCCGCCCCGTCGGCGGGCGGCAACAAGGCGTTGCTCTACGGCATCATCGGCGTGGTGGTGCTCGGGGCCGTCATCGGCATCGCCGTCGTGGTCGTAGGCCAGCGTGGCGACGACGACGATGACGGGCCGATCATCTCCCTTGACGCGGGCTCGGCGACCACGGAGTCGACCGCCAGCAGCACGGAGGAGGCCGCCGATGCGGCCGACGATGGCGGCGGCGGCGGAGACGCGGCCGCGCCGAGCACCACCGAGACGGCCAGCGCCACCGCACCGTCCACGCGCCCCACCACCCGCACGACTCAGACGAAGCCGCCGAGCGGTACGGCCGCGTGCAATCAAGCCATTGCGGCCGCGATGGCGGGGCAATGCAGTGCGGCTCGCCAATCGCTATCCCGTTGCAAAGGGGCGAAGCGGCCCACCGCGGAGGCCAACGTGCGGCGGTGCAAGCCGAAGCGCCGCTAGAGTCCTTCTCGAGGCAGCGTGGACGCCGACAAGGGCTCGATCATCACGCTGTGTGGCTCGCTCTCGGCGGTGCCGGTCGCCCTCGGTGCCGCCATGCACAACGCGGGCTACCGCGCCTTGGGTCTGCCGTTTACCTACGTGCCCTTTGGCGTGCGCGATCTCGGCGACGCGGTGGCGGCCGTGCGCGCTTTGGGCATCCGCGGGGTGGGCATCTCGGTGCCCTTCAAGCAGCAGGTGATCCCGCTGCTCGACGAGCTGGACCCTTCGGCCGCGCGCGTTGGCGCGGTCAATACCGTGGTCAACGAGGCGGGCCGACTGTTCGGCCACAACACCGACGGGCAGGGCGCGGTGCGCGCGCTAGGCGAGGCGCTTCGGCCCGATGGCGCGGAGGTGCTGCTCTTGGGCGCAGGCGGGGCCGCGCGAGCGGTGGCCCACGCGCTGAGCGAAGCCGGAGCCCGGCTCAGCATCAGCAACCGCTCCGAGCCGCGCGGACGCGAGCTGGCAGACGCCGTGGGGGCCGCATTCGTCGAATGGCAGGCGCGCGCCCGCGGCCGTTACGACGCGATCGTCAACGCCACGACGGTGGGGATGGCCGACCCATCGAGCCCGCCGCCAGCAGACCCGAGCCCGCTGCCCGAGGAGGCGTTAGGCGCTGAGCTGGTGGTGATGGACATCGTCTACAAGCCCATCGCCACCTCGCTGCTCGAGGCCGCGCGTCGTCGCGGGGCAACCACCCTCCACGGTGGGCGAATGCTGCTGCACCAGGCCGCGCGCCAGTTCGAGCTGTACACGGGATGCTGCTCGGCCCCCATCGACGCCATGGAGCAGGCCCTGGACAAGGCCATCGCAGAGCAGGGGTGAACGTTCATGTCGCCGTCCCGGAGGATAGCCGCCCCGCTGCTCGCCCTGATGGCGGGCGCTACAGGCGCGCTTGGCTGTACGCCGAATGAGCAGGCGGGCGGCCCGGGCTCGAGCCGCAGCGCGGCCACGGTCGTCGCCTCGGGCTCCACGGCCCAACCGAAAAACAGCGCGGTCGAGGCGGGTGCCGCCGACGCCCGCGATGCCGCCGCCCTCGATGCGGCGACGGAGCCGGCCGCTCGCGCTCGGCCGCCCGAGGGCATGGTCGAGGTACCGGCAGGTATCTTCCTGATGGGCACGGTGACTGGACGGGGCAACTCCGAGCAGTGGCCGCAGCACGAGGCCATCGTGGCGAGCTTCTACCTCGATCGGACCGAGCTCACCCAGGCGGCCTACCTGGAGTGCGTGGCCGCGGGCAAGTGCGCCGAGCCGCGCACCGAGCACCCCTTTTGCAACCGCAAGCTCGACGGACGCGACCAGCATCCGGTCAACTGCGTCAGCTT
>CAYTYV010000604.1:0-3530 GCA_964441055.1 uncultured Polyangiaceae bacterium
TGACCACGGACCGTCCCCCGGAGGTGGTCGTGGCCATGCTGAACGAAAGGGAGGAACAGCTCCGGGAGGTCCGGGCGTCGATCACGGCTACCCAGACGGCGCCCTCGGTCGTGGATCTTGAGGTCCGCCGCTTGGAGCGGGATGCCCGAGCCAAGCTCGCTGACCTCCAGACGCTTCTGCATCAGGCCCCGTCGGAGGCCCGGAAGGCCCTGGAAGCCATCCTCGATGGCCCCCTCACCTTCACCCCCATCACCACCGAGGTGGGCAAACGCTACGAAATCACCGGCAAGGTCTTGGTGGGCAACCTGATCCGGTCTGAAGGCGTCCCCAGCGGGATTTGAACCCGCGTTACAGCCTTGAAAGGGCTGGGTCCTGGGCCGGACTAGACGATGGGGACTGGGGCAGACCTGTGCCGCCCCAGAGGGCTTTTGTCAAGGGACAGACGGTCGTTCTGCCAAGCGCTGCGGCTGAATCCCCCCCTCGGCGGTGGGCAGCCCATTTCCTTCGTGGTATCTCTGCTAGAAGCTCGGCTAATAGCGGCAACAAGTCGGCGAAATCGTTCGGTGCTTTCCAACAGTAGCCAGCCAGGCGAGAGGTTCGTGGTCGACGCGCGCGTCGGCGGCGGTGCCACGTCCGACATCTACAAGGGCGTCGACACCACCACGGGGCAGCCCATCGCCCTCAAGCTTCTTCGTCACACGGCCACGTCGAGCGAGCGGGCGCGCTTCCGACGCGAGATCTCCTTCATCGCCGAGCTCGGTCATCCCAACGTCGTGCAGTACGTCTCCCATGGCGAGTGGTCGGACGGTCGGCTGTTCGTGGCCATGGAGTGGCTCGAGGGCGAGGACCTGGCCCAGCGCGAACGGCGCGATCCGCTCGGCATGCAGGACGCGGTGGAGGTGGTGCGACGCGCCGCCCAAGCGCTGGCCGCGGCGCATTCGAGGGGCATCGTACACCGCGACCTCAAGCTCTCGAACGTCTTCCTGGTGTCCGACCGGGGCATCTCGGTCAAGCTCATCGACTTCGGCGTGGTCAAGCCCGCCGAGCCGGACGGGTTCGACACCGAGCCCGGTACCATCCTCGGCACGCCCCACTACATGGCGCCCGAGCAGGCGCGCGGCGAGCCCGTCGACCCGCGTGCCGACGTGTACTCGCTCGGCTCGGTGCTCTTTCGGCTGCTGACCGGTCGGAACGTGTTCGAGACCGAGCACGTCATCGCGCTGCTCGGTCGGCTGGTCATCGAGGATCCCCCGCATCCGGTCAGCATTCGCTTCGACATCCCCGACAAGCTCGACCGCGTGGTGCACCGCGCGCTCTGCCGCGACCGCGAGGCCCGCTACGCCCACGCGGGCTCCTTTGCCCGCGCGCTCGCCCGCGTGGGCCCGCTGCCCAATACCCCTCCTGCGGTCGAGGGATCGGCCTCCACCGTCCGTCCCACGCGCCGCCGCCGCGGGCGCGAGCCCGACACGGCGACCGACAGCCAGACCACGACCACCGGCTTGGGCGTGAGGCGCGTCGTGGCCTGCCTGGTCTACGACCTCGGCGCCGTGCCAGCCGACGTCACGGTCAGCGACGACCTAGTCGAGATCACGGGGGCGGACGTGCGCATCGAGCGGCTCGCTGGCGGCAAGACCGTGGCCGTGCTCGGGGTGGAGCGCTCGCGGGGAGACGAGATCGCGCGCGCGGCGCGGGCGGCGCTGACGGTGGTTGGCGAGTACCCCGAGGCGCGGGCCGCGGTGGCCAACGGGCACGCCGTCATGGCCCGCTTCAACCTGGCCGGGGAGGCCCTCGAGCGGGCGGCGCGACAGCTCGAGAGCGCCACGGCGGGCGCCGTGCGGCTCGATCGGCACGCCGCCGCGGCGCTCGAGGGGCGCTTCGTCATGGAGCACGACGCCGATGGAGCGCGGCTTTTGCGGGAGGAGCCGCGCGAGCTCGGGCCGCGCAAGGTCCTTGGCCAGCCCACCCCGACGGTAGGGCGAGAGCGCGAGTTCGAGCAGCTCCAAGCGCTCTACGCCGAGACGGTGCGCGACTCGTTTCCCAGGGCGGCGCTGGTGGTGGGCCCGGCGGGCATGGGCAAGAGCCGCATCCGCTCCGAGCTCACCCAACGGCTCGAGCTCGCCCCTACCCCACCCGAGGTGCTGGTCTGTCGCGGCGACTTGCCCGCCGGAGGTGCCAGCGCCTCGGTGCTGGGCAAGGCGCTGCGCGCCCACATGGGGGTGCAGGACGGGGCCGAGCTCACCGAGCAGATCCATCGCGTACGGCGCTACCTGCGCTCGCGCCTGCCGCGCAGCCTGCATTTCCTAGGCTCGTTCATCGGCGAGCTGGTGGGGGTTCGCTTTCCCGACGAGGACGACGAGCCGCTGCGCTCGGCGCGCGGCAACGACCAGCTCATGCAGTCGCGCATCCGCATGGCGCTCGAGGCCTTCGTGCGCACCCAGGCGGCTCGCGCGCCCCAAGTCTTCATGGTCGAAGACGCCCACTGGGTCGACGACACCACCGTGGAGCTGCTCGATTGGCTTCTCACCCGTCCCGACCTGCGGCTCGTGGTGGTGGCCTTTGCCCGCCAGAAGATCGACGCGCGGCGTCCCGATCTGTGGGGCGAGGCGCGGCTCAGCCGCATCCCCCTCGGCCCGCTGTCCTCGGCCGCCGCCGAGCGCATCGTGGCGATGGCGCTTCCCGAGACCGAGCCGTCGGCGCGATCCCATCTGCTGGCCCGAGCGGCAGGCAATCCGCTGGTGCTCGAGGAGCTCGTCCGCTACGCCGCCGAGGGCCGCGACGAGCTTCCCATCACGGTCCAAGCCCTGGTGCAGCACCGCCTGGACCGACTCGACACCACGGTACGGGAGATGCTGCGGGCAGCCGCGGTCTTCGGTCAGTCGTTCTGGCCGGGGGGGATCTCGGCACTGCTCGGACGCGAGGTCGCCGAGGACATTGGCAAGGCCGAGGCCGCCGAGATCATCGTGCGCCAGCCGACCTCGCGGGTGGTGGGGCAGGACGAGTGGATGTTCCGCCAGCTGCTGGTGCGCGACGCCGCCTACGCCTCGCTGCTCGATGACGACCGCCGCAGGCTGCACGTGGCCGCGGGCGAGTGGCTCGTCCTGGTCGGCGCGGTGGACCTCGGACTCATCGCGGGCCACTTCGACGAGGGCGGTGCTCGCGAGCGCGCCGCGCGAGCCTACGCGCAGGCCACGCAGCAGGCCATGGCCAGCTTCGGCCAGCTCGACACCGCCCTGCAGCTCGCCACGCGCGGCTTGGAGTGCGGCGCCGAGGGCCAGGAGCGGGCCCAGCTGCTGTTGACCCAAGCCCACGCCAACAACACCATGGGGCGGCTCGGCGAGGGTATCCAGGCGGCCGAGGCTGCCGCGGAGCTGGCGCTACCCGCGTCGCCCATGTGGGTAGAGGCCCAGCGCCTGCGGGCCGCTTGCCTCATCGAGTCGGGCCAGGCCGCGGTAGGCGACGCGACCATCACTTGGGCCTTGGGCCCGCCCTATTCCAGCGAGATTCCCAAGGACATGGTGGCCGTGCTGCTG
>CAYTYV010000605.1:0-3503 GCA_964441055.1 uncultured Polyangiaceae bacterium
GCGCGCGATTGTGCGCGATTTTTCGTCACCCGTGCCTACTCACCCAAAACCCAAGATGGCGGTGGTGTGGTATGTTACGCCTCGGATCGGATCGAGGTGGGGCATATGGGCAGGACGACACGGTACCGCGATCGCATCGAGTTCGAGACGAGGTCTGTCGAAGTCAAGGGTCTTGGCGGGCTGCTTCGGCGGGAGCTGTGCTCGGACTTCGGCATGAGTCGCATCGAGGCCGAGGTGCTGTCAGCACGCAGTATCGGGTGGTTGGAGGGGATGGTCGCCGGCGTACTCCCGGGCCAGGTGGTGGTCAGCACGCCGGCCACTGCGTGCATGCGGTTCGTGCGGCAGCGCCGGATGCCAGTCCGGGTGACCGCAGTGGACGTGGGCACTGACGCGGCGCTGTGGCGGGAGTTCGGGCTGGAGGCGATGCAGCGGACGCGTGCGGTGCGCGTGCTGCACGAGATTCGACGGCAGGGCGGCTGGGCCAATCTCGCCGAGGTCGCGGCCTTGCTGGATCTGACGCCCACTGCCCTGGCGTCGCGTCTACGGCTGCTGCGGGAAGCCGGAGTCTGGCTGCCGCATCTCCGCAGTGAGCGCCCCAAGAGCGGCCATCTTCCCCTGGAAGCGTGGTTGGTGCACCAGCTTCTCGAGGGAGGGAGCACGGAGGCGGCGCGCCGGTCCGCGGCGCTGACCGTGGGTGGGCTGGAATCGGTGATGCGTCGGGCGGTGCGCGCCTGGCAGGCGCATCTGGACGGTGAGAGCCTCGAGACGCTCTCCCCTGCCATGGGACGAACAACCGAGGAAATGTCGTCGTTGCTCGAGGTCGTGCGCGCGCACCGTCGTCGCCGGACCTGGAAGGACTGGACTGACGCCTATGCGCCAGGGGAGACGGCTGACCGTAGCTTCGTCGAAGAGCGGGGCGACCCACTGTCGGTGCTCCGTCGCGAGCACGGGATGTCGCCGGTGGCTGCACGGCTTTACGTGGGGCGACTGCGCGAGCTCTCGGAGCGGCTGCTGCCGGCATCGCCGCCGAAGCCGGGCGAGACGTTGTTCTTCGCCATCAGCGCGGATGAGGGTGCGCGGGCCAAGCTCGAGGAGGCAGAGCTCGTGCCGGTGCGCCTCACCTACTTCATCGACGAGGATCTGGCCGTGGGGCCCCGGGGGGCGCACCAGCACCGGGTGAGAGACCTGAAGTTCAAGCGGCTGCTTCGCTACGCCACCGAGGCGCGGGCACAGGGCGCGCTGCTTACGCTGCCGGATCTGGCCCTGCTGCTGGGGATCCACGTGGACGCTATCCGCCGCCTGATCGCCGCCCATCCTGAGGTGGTGGTGCCGACACGGGGACGGGTCAAGGACATCGGCTGCGGGGTCACGCACCGACAGCAGATCGTCGAGCTGTACCTGCAGATGCACACCGAGACCGAGATCGTGGAACGTACCGGGCACTGCTACGAGAGCGTGGAGTCGTACCTGCGAGAGTTTGCCCGCGTGGCCACCCTTGCCGACCGCGGGATGAACGCGGTGATGATCCGCCGGGTCACGGGTCGTTCGATGGCGCTGGTGGAGGCGTACCTGGAGCTGTACCGGCAGTACGACAGTCCCGAGTACCTGTTTCGGCTCGCGCACCTACGGCGGGCCTTCGCCGCCGATGATGTGGTGTCCGGTGGTGGGGAAAAAAACGGCTCTTCCCCTACGCGAGGGGGCCGCGGATGAACTGGCGCGAGCAGGTTTTCGGTCCGCTGCGCGAGAGGACCGTGGAGAATGCCCAGGTGCGTCTGCTGGCGATGACCTATGATCTATCACGCGACTCCAGGCTGGCGCGAGAGATCGTGCGCCGGGTCAACCATGCGCTTGATGCCGAGGAGCGCCGGCGCGGGGTACAGCGCGTGCGGCCCGGCGAGATGCTGCTGCGCACCGCTCGCGGGCATGTGCTCCTGCCGATCCGCACGGCCGAGGATCTCGACCGCTCCATCGCCGGCGAGGCGTGGAACAAGGTGCGTGAGCGCATCATCGAGCGGTGCCTGGACCGCTACCGGGAGCTGTTTCCCGATGCGCGACCCCACCAGCTCGAGCGGCTGACGCGCGCCCTGCATCCAGGCCGCGGCGCCTTTCGCAGCCCGGGCGCCGGGCACGGGATCAACAGGCCGCGCAGGCAGAAGCCGTACGGGCCGGTCACGGGCGCCCTGGTCCGCGAGCTGATGCGCGACGTCGAGCGGGCGCGGGCCAGCAGACCCTCGCAGCCCCCGCGTCCCGGTCACCGGGCCGAGACCCTGCACGGGCTGTCGCGCTTCCTCGGCGAGCAGGCCGGCGTGCCGCCGGCGGTGCGCGAGCCGATGCTGCTGGACCTGGCTCGGCTGCGGGCTCGCTTCTGTCCGCGGGTCACAATGATCGAGTCGGGTCAGATGCCGCTGGCCGCGATGCACGTGGAGAGCGGCCGATGTCTCCACCAGGCGACACGCTATCAGCCGCTGGCGCCGGTGGTGGTCAGTCTCCTGGCGCCGGGTGAGCTCCGCCGCCTCCAGCAACCAGGGCCCTTGCCCTACGAGGAGCTCATGGAGCTGCACGCCCGGCGCATGGCCCGAGTGCTGGTCGAGGCGTACCAGCAGGACGGGCTGATATCCTACACCGAGCTGCAGTGGTGCTTCCTGACGCCGAACGGTTCCGTGGGCAACCTGCTCGACTGGTACCAGCGCAAGCACAACGTGCTGCTGCCGTGCCCTGGCACGGTCCTCGACATGGGTCGAATGATGACCCACAAGGACATCATCGTCCGGCTGTATCTTCAGGGCATGAGCGTCCTCGAGATCAGTCGCCGCACGTACCACGCGCCGCGGTCTGTGGACGCCTACCTGCGGAGCTTCGACTCCATGCTGATCCTGCACCTCTACGGCGTGCCCGAGCACCTGTCGGCCCGCATCCTCGGCCGAGGCGTTTCACTCGTCGAGGAGTACCTCGAGCTGATCAGAGAGAACCTCAAGAGCACGGACGAGATGCGAACCTACTTGAGCCGCCGGGGGGTGCGATTCCCCAAGGAGCTGATCGGTGCATCAGGCTGAACTCGAGATCCGGGCATCTACCCCGTTACTGGCACCTCGCCGCCGGAAAGGCATGGTCTCAGCACCCGGAACCGAGCACCAGCGCATGGCTTTCAGGGGGGCGTCCATCGCCGTCGAGTCGTCGTGGCCGAGGCGGCGCCAAGCTATGCGATGTCGGTCTCGCTGTCTCGCAGAGGTCGCTCGGCCCGATGGCCTACGCTCCCGCTACGGCGCGCCAATGGCTGCGCCTATTCCTCCGGGCAATGCCCGGATTCCGCGGAGCCGAGAGCCAGGGCCGCTCGCGGAGCCAGTGCGATGGGTCTCGCGCCCTCCTGGGGTCAGGCTTATAGCACACCATATAGCGGTTGACGGGGACTCGAATGGTTGTTGTAAACGGAAGGGAAATGCGGTGGAATCAGATCCGGTTCAAGCGGACCTTTACGGGTGAGGGGGCGGCTTGCGATGAACCGA
>CAYTYV010000606.1:0-3491 GCA_964441055.1 uncultured Polyangiaceae bacterium
GATAGCCGCTGGCGCCCGCCCGAATGGCCGGTCGCACGTACTCCTCGCCGCTGTGCATGGACAGCACCAGCACGCGCACCTTGGGGAGCCGCTTCTTGATGAGCCGCGTGGCCTCGACGCCGTTGAGCCCGGCCATGGCCAGGTCCATCAGGACCACGTCGGGGCGGAGCGTCTCGGCTAGCTCGACGGCCTGGCGTCCGTCGGCGGCCTCTCCCAGCACCGCGATGCCTTCGCGACCGTCGAGCAGTGCCCGCAGCCCCTCGCGCACGATGGTGTGGTCCTCGACCAGGAGCACCCCGATCCGCTGGCCATCGGTGCTCATCGTCAACCCTCGTTGCTCGGCGCTACGGGCTCGTCGCTCCTCGCGTCGCCGCTTGCGGCCCGAAGAGGCAAGCTCGCCCGTAGCACCATACCCTGCGCGCGCCCCGAGTCCAGGCTGACCTCGCCGCCCAACAGGTAGATGCGCTCGCCCATGCCCGCCAAGCCGCGCCCCGCGCCCAAGCCCGCGGCCGGGTCCATGCCTCGACCATCGTCGTCGATCTCGAGCGAGACCCGCTCGGCGCAGGCGGCCAGGAAAACCCGCGCGCGTTTGGCCGAGGCGTGCTTGACCACGTTGTTGAGCGCCTCCTGCACGACCCGATAGCAGGTGCTCTCCACGGCTGGCGGCAGGCTTGCATCGGCGATGTCCACCTCGACCTCGACATCGATGCCAGTCCGCTCGGCGAGATCGCTGCAGTGTCGCCGCACGGCCGCCTCGAGCCCGATCTCGTCGAGGATGGCCGGCCCAAGAAAGCTCACCGCGCGCCGCACTTCCTCCAGCGCCTCGTCCACCAGCTTGGCACTCTGGCGGGCCAGGCGCCCGAGCTCGCCGCGCTGGTCGCCGCCCTCCTCGAGCAGCTGCAGATTGATGCGCACAGCGGTGAGCGCTTGGCCGACGGCGTCGTGGAGCTCGCGCGCAATGGCGCGGCGCTCCCGCTCTTGTAGCAGGACCGCCTCGGTCGAGACCCGCCGCAAGTTCGCTTCGTTGCCCTGCAGCTCGGCGTAGGCCTGGCGGAGCTGCGCCGATCGCTCGGCCACCCGCCGCTCCAAGCTCTCGTTGACCTCCGACAGCTCCTGCTGCGAGCTCTGCAGGCTTCCGAGCAGCCCCCCGATCATGGCCTCGGCCCGCGCCACAGAGCGCATGGGCAGCGAGTAGCTGAGCCAGCCCAGGCCGCCCCCGACCAGCGCGAACAGCACCAGCGCCAACAGGGCTTCGCGGTAGGCGCGCGCGGTGCGGATGGCCACCCATACCTGCCCGACGGCCCGATCATCGCCGCCGATGGCCGCCGAGGCCCAGAGCTCAGCCAGCCGGTCCTGATCTTCGGCAGCGGCGCTCGCGCCCGTTGCGATCCGCGCGCCCGCGGCATCGACCACCTCGATGCGGGCCACGTCTGGGTGACCGCGGTAAGCACGCAGGTGGCGTACCAGCTTGGGCACGTTGTACTTCCACAGAAGCCGGTCCTCGACCGCCTCTCGCTCGATGAGCGAGGCCACGTCGCGGGCAATGGTGTCAGCCTCCTGCCGCAGGCCGTGCAGGCCGAAGGTCAGCAGCACCAGGGGCGCGCTCAGCGCAACGGTGGCCGCCAGCAGCACGGCGAGCGGAGCCACCCTGGCTTTCAGGCGCTTGGTCAGAGGGTATTTCACGGCCTGCTGCGCGGTCCGATGCGTCGGCCGGGCTGTCCACAGCCGCTACTCGGGGATCTCGATCGGCTCGGTGTACTTGGCCAGGTCGCCGCCGCCGATCTCGTAGAGCGAGGTCGCGGACCAGCCGCTGATCCAGAAGTGGTTGAGCGCGCCAAAGCCCATCCCCTCGACGTGGTCTCCCTGAGACTCCTGGTAGGAGAACAGGTTGACCTGCTTCCAGCCACCGCCCCGCTCGCGCTGGTACTGAGCGATGAAGTCCGAGGTCATGTCCGAGACGTAGACGTAGGTCTCGCCCGTGTTGGGATCGACCACGGCCTCCATGCCATCCATGTGGTCGCCCGACAGATCCGGGTACTTGAACTCGGCGACCCAGGCATTGGTCGGCGCGTGGAAGGAGAACACCGTCCGCTGGTAGTGGACTCCGGTAAACCAGGTCTCGGTCACCTCGTCGAAGGCCAATACCGGGAACCGGTCGACGGGCGGAGGTGCGCTGAGCAGCTGGGTGGTCACGCCCGTGGCGAACACGTGCTCGTAGATGGCTCCGGGCACCTCCCAGTTCAGGAAATAGATGCGGTCGGCGGTGGCGTACAGCTCGCTGGCGTTGATGGGGCCCAGCTCGGGGATGTCATAGGTCTTGACGAGGCTGAGCACGCGCTCCTCGATCGGGCCGGGTGCGTCGGGATTGGCGGGGTGCTGGTTGGGCTCGAGCTCGCCGTCGTTATCGGAGTCGAGCAGCTCGACCACATAGACGTCGAGATGCGCGCCATCGCGATTGATGTAGATGTAGTTGCCGTAGGAATCGGTGTCGCAGCCAGCGATGATCGGGCTGTTGGAGGGCGTGAAGTAGGCGTACTGGTAGTACTCGCCCGTCGGCTCGGTGCCGCCCGTGACGACCAGCGGCGCGCACACCCCATTGCGGGCGTCGCACACCTGGGAGGCGGTGTTGCAGGTCTCGACATCGACCCAGCTCGGCGTGCCCGTGGTGTCGCAGCTACGCAGGGTGGCGCCGTAGCAGGAGAACTGCCCTTCGATGCACAGGACGCAGCCGACGCCGGGCACGCAGGCCTGCTCGCCGCAGTCCTCCACGTCCTGCTCCTGACCGTTGTCATCGCAGGTGATGGCCGTGTTCTGGAAGCAGATGATCTCGCCCGGGTGGTCTTGGCAGGGAGTGGGGACCGGATTGAAGCCACCGCCCGTGCCCTGGCCCCCAACGGGCTCGCTCCCGCCCGTCGGCGCGCTGCCGCCGCTGGCGGTGGAGGTGCCGCTACCGGAGCCAGCGGGCTCGCTTGGCGACTCCGCGCTACACGCGGCGAACGCGGCGCCTACGGGTATCGCCACCGCGAGCAGCCATCCGAGATGGCGCATGGGCTTGGTCGTGGTCGTGGTTGCGTGGTCGTCCATCGGAGCCTCCGTGCGCTGCCCGCGCGACGTAGACGATCTTATCACGCCAGTGCGCGGTCGGGCTCGCCCCTTTTTCGGGAGCGCGTTCGCCGATTCAACGCGCGTTGCACTGCAGGCCGCAGAGCGTCTGCATGCACTCGAGGATCTCGACGGCTCCAGCCGGAAGCTCGCTCAGGCCGCACGCGCCGAGGCAGACGCCGGGCGTGGTCTCGGTGCAGCTCGCGTAGCAGGCACAGGTCGGGGACGCGTAGCACGCGGCGTACGCGTTGCAGCACGCCTCCTTGAGGCATAGCTGGCACTCGCTGTCGCTATCCTGGGGGTCGCACGTGACGACGCCCCCGCCGCCGCCACCGCCCGCGCCGCCGCCGCCGCTCGCGCTGCCGCCCGCGCCCCCGCCTCCGTCTGCG
>CAYTYV010000607.1:0-3485 GCA_964441055.1 uncultured Polyangiaceae bacterium
GGTGCGGCAGGCGCTGGCGGAGCGGCTGGAGCGGCTGGAGCGGCTGGAGCGGCTGGAGCGGCTGGAGCTGGCGGCGCGGCTGGAGCTGGAGGCGCCTCGGGTGGAGGCGGCGCTGGAGGGACGTAGCCCTCTCGCGGTCACGCATCGGATGTCGCAAGAGGCCATCGGCGCCGAGTAGCCGGGCACGGCGCGCATGGGGGAGCCCATGACAGTGCACGCCAACGGAGCGAAGCTCCAACCAGCAAAGCTCCAACCCGGGATGGCGACGATGCCGAATCTGCGACGTCCGCGTCGGCTCGGCCGTGGCGGCGCAGGCAGCGCACCGCTGGCCAAGCGCCCGGGACGCCTGCCCGACCGAGGGCCATGGCGCGGGCTCTTGCCGCTGTGCGCCGTGCTCCTGGCGCTGGCCCGCTCGGCAAGCGCCGCGCCTGCCGAGCCCCCTGCGACGTCGGGCGCGCCATCCGCCGCACCGAGCGAGCCATCCGCCGCGCCGAGCGAGCCGTCTGCCGCGCCGAGCGATCCCCCAACCGCGCCTGCCGCCCCCCCCGCGGCGCCGAGCGATCCCCCTGCCGCGCCGAGCGATCCCCCTGCCGTGCCGAGCGAGCCGTCCGCCGCGCCGAGCGAGCCCGCGCAGGCCGACAAGGACCGCGCGCGGAACCTCATGAACGAGGGCTACCGCCTGTACAAACGCGGCGACTACCTCAGCGCCCTGCAAGCCTTTCAGGCCGCCGACGCCATCATGGGCGTGCCCACGACGAGCCTCTATGTGGCCAAGACCCAGGAAAAGCGGGGCATGCTGCTCGAGGCGGTGGACGCACTGGTGCGCGCGCAGAGCTACCCCCAGGCTCCGGACGAGCCCGCGGCGTTCCAGCGGGCCCGCGAGCAGGCCGAGGCGCTGGAGGCCGAGATCCTGCAGCGGATCCCGACTCTCGAAATTGCGCTGCCCCTTCTGCCTGCAGGAACGACCGTCCAGGTCGCGCTCAACGGCACCGAGCTCGCTCCGGAGAGAGTCCATCTGCCGCGCAGGCTCAACCCGGGCGTGCACCGCGTGGTCGTTTCCGCATCCGGCTACGTCCCCCATGACCAGCGCCTGGTGCTCAGTGAACGCGAGCACCAGCGGCTCGAGGTGAAGCTCGAGCCTGTGCCCAAAGCTCTGCCAGCACCGCTGCCACGTCCCGCGCCAGCGCCCGCTGGCACATCGGAGGAGCCCGCGGCCATCCCGCCCGTGGCCTGGGCGGCCTTTGGTGTGGGTGCGGCCGGCCTGGTGGTCGGCACGGTGGCCGGCGGCGTGGCCGTGTCGCAGAAGGCCGCGCTCGAAGGGCGATGCTCGGAGCTCGATTGCCCGGACGAGGCAAGGGCCGACCACGACCGCATGCTCACCACGTCCCACGTTTCCACGGCGGGCCTTTGCGTGGCGGGCGTGGGCGTCGCAACCGGGCTCATCCTGGTGCTCGCCTCCGATCCCGAGCCCCAGCCCGAGCCCGCCGCAGCTACCATCCAGCCGCTCCTCGGCTTGGGCACCGCTGGGCTTTCAGGGAGGTTCTAGGATGTCATCCACGCTGACGCGGTTTGGCGCAGCGCTGCTCGCGGCGAGCGTGCTCGCCGCCGGCTGCGAGTGCGTCGTCGACGAGGGCTTCGAGTTCGGAGCTGCGGGCGGCACCGCTGGCAGCGGCGGTGCGGGCGGCACTGCGGGCAGCGGCGGTGCGGGCGGCACTGCGGGAAGCGGCGGTGCGGGCGGCACTGTGGGCAGCGGGGGTTCGGGCGGAGCTGCGGGCAGCGGGGGTTCGGGCGGAACAGCGGGCGCGGCCGGACAGGCGGGCGCTGGTGGCTACGAGCCCGTCTGCGACTGGGGCGGTTTCCCACCGACGCCGACGAGCTGCAGCAGTGGCGCTGGTGGCAGCAGTGGCGCTGGTGGCAGCAGTGGCGCTGGTGGCGGCGGTGGCGCTGGTGGCGGTCCAAACGGCATCGACGACTGCGGCCCCAACGCGGACGAGGACTGCTGCGACCGCGCAGAGGTGGTCCCCTGCGGCACGTACCTCAGGAGCTATGACGGTATCGAAGGCGACGGCGGCACCAGCTACACCGACGACTCCCATCCAGCTACGGTCAGCAGCTTCTATATGGACCGCTTCGAGGTCACGGTGGGGCGTTTCCGCGCGTTCGTGGAAGCAGGCAAGGGCACGCAGACGGAGCCGCCTTCCGACGGCGAAGGCGAGCACCCGCTTATCGACGGCAGCGGCTGGTACGAGGCATGGAACGAGCAGCTGCCGACCAATACAGCCGCGCTGAAGACAGCGCTCGCCTACTGTGCGTACGCAACCTGGACGGACAGCCCGAGCGCGAACGAGAACAAGCCCATCAACTGCGTGAACTGGTACGAGGCCTTTGCCTTCTGTGCCTGGGACCATGGCCGCTTGCCCACCGAGGCCGAGTGGAACTACGCGGCCGCGGGCGGCAACCAGCAGCGCTGCTACCCCTGGTCGGCCCCGCCAGACTCGTTGGACATCGACGCAACCTACGCCGTGTACGACTGCATGGGAGACGGCTCGCCTGCCGATGACTGCGCGTTCTCGGACATTCTGCCGGTCGGCTCCCGCTCGCCCAAGGGCGACGGCCGCTGGGGTCAGGCCGACCTCGCTGGCAGCATGTTTGAGTGGAATCTTGATCTGTATGTGCACCCGTATTCAATTGCTACGTGCAATGATTGTGCTGAACTCGAAAGTGCCGAACACCGCGTGCGACGAGGCGGTAGTTGGTACGGCAACGAGAACGAACCGCGCGTTGCGCGGCGTGGCGGTGATGGCCCGAACGACCACAGCGGCGGCATCGGCCTCCGTTGCGCCAGGACCCCGTAGAAGGGTTCGCATGTCTTTTGCTGAAAACAGGCTGGCGCAACACAACTATTGACCCTTGCCGCCTGAACCCCTGACCCTCGGCGCTGTGAGCCGCCCATTGCAGAGCGATTCAACAGGGCAACCATCCCGGCTCAGCCGCGCGAAACGCGACCACCCAGAAGTCGGCCTCTGGAAGCGCAGAGCCGCCGCGCCGCCCCACCCGCAGTCGCGGCCGGCCGCATCGAGCCAATGGCGCTGTGGATATCGTCCGCGTTGTCCGCCCGCGGATGACGTCGATGGGCTTGAGCGCCTTCTTCGCCGCCTCGGCGGTCGCGGGATCCTCCGGGTCGGCCGTCGCCAGCACCTCCGCGCAGTAGTCCGCGATCGCGGCGGCGACGGCCGCGAGCGGCTCTCGGAGCGCGCCGAGCTCCATCTCGCCCGCGCGCTGCATCATTTTGGCGCGATCTCGCTGTAGGCGGCGTGCGCAGCGCGCGCCACGGTGACAACCTGTCCGGGGTGGTCGCTCCGCCGCGCGGATGGCGTAGTACTGCTGGTATGAAGACCGCCGTCTTCCCTGCCGGACGAGCCGTTCGAGCATGCCGAGCCCCTGGCAAGTTGGGTGAAGAAGTCTCGCAGTCTTCTATATGCCGC
>CAYTYV010000608.1:0-3469 GCA_964441055.1 uncultured Polyangiaceae bacterium
CCTACCTGTTCGTCATCGACGGCAGCAAGGCGTTGCGCAAGGCGATCCGGGATCGGTTCGGCAAACGCTCGCTCGTGCAGCGTTGCCAAGAGCATTATGCGTACCCCCGGATTATGTGGATGTCGGGTGGCGTTTCCTGGCTTCCCTCTGTCCAAGACGTCCTCGCAAGCGGGGGTCCTCCACATAATCCGGGCCCGCTGAACAAGACATGCTTCCTCTCAGGACAGCAAGTCCAGAGAGGAGGCAATGATGGGAGGAAATCCGTCGCGGGTCAGGGTGATAGGCCCGCTCTTTCCGTACGTCGCAGGGTTCCAGGCGGAGCTCGAGGCGCAGGGTTATCGGCCAAACACGGTGAGCGCTCAGCTCCGTGTGATGGCCCACATCAGCCGGTGGCTGGCAGCGGGCGACCTGGGTGTCGGCAACCTCACGCCCGAGCGGGTCGAGCAGTTCCTTGTGGCACGGCGCAAGGCTGGCTACGCCCTGTGGTGTTCGCCGAAGGGTGTCGCACCGCTGCTTGTTTACCTGCGCCGGCTGGGCGTGGTCCCAGCCCCTGAGAGTCCCCTCCCTACCACGCCGGCCGAGCGACTGCTCGAAGACTTCCGCGCCTACCTCACCCAGGAGCGGGGTCTCGCAGCCTCGACGGTCGCTGCCGACCTTCACATCGCCCGGCTGTTCGTCGCGACGCGGCCGCAGGGGCCGACCCTCGGTCTTGCAGAACTCCGCGCGTCCGAAGTCGTTGACTTCGTGCGAGAAGAGTGCCGGCAGCGCAGCACCGGCTCAGCCCGCTACGTCACCACGGGGCTCCGGGCCTTTCTGCGCTTCTGCCATCTCGCTGGCCGCACCTCACTGCCGCTTGCCGACGCGGTCCCCAAGATCGCCTCCTGGCGGCTCGCCGCGCTGCCCCGGGCGCTGGAGCCTGCCGCCGTGTCCGCGCTGTTTTCGAGTTGCGACCGGAGAACCAGGATTGGCCGACGCGACGTCGCCGTGCTCATGCTGCTTGCCCGGCTGGGACTGCGGTCTGGCGAGGTGGCAGCTTTGCATCTGGAGCACATCGACTGGCGCAGAGGCGAGCTGCTCATTCGAGGCAAGGGTTCCAAGCAGGAACGCCTCCCGCTGCCGACTGACGTCGGTGAGGCGATCGCGGCTTGGCTCAAGCGGGGCCGGCCGCGCTCTAGCGCCCGCGAGGTTTTCACCCGTATCCGGGCACCGCACCGCAGGCTCAGCTCCAGCGGCATCGCCGGGATCGTGCATGCCGCGTGCCGGCGCGCCGGGATCCCCCAAGTGAACGCTCACCGCCTCCGGCACTCCGCGGCGACCCTGATGCTCGCCGCGGGGGCTGGGCTCGATGAGATCGGCCAGGTCCTCAGGCACCGTAGCGCGCTCACCACCGCGATCTACACCAAGGTCGACCGGTCCTCGCTGCGCTTGATCGCCAAACCCTGGCCGGGCGCCGAGCCCGGGGCGGTGAGCCGATGAGTGCGCTCGCTTCGGTCCTGGAGGAGTACCTGGCTCTGCGGCGCTCGATGGGCTTCAAGCTCGAACGTACCGGGCGCCTGTTGGCCCAGTTCATCGCCTACTGCGAGGCAACCGGGGCAGAGACCGTCACGGTCCGGCTTGCGCTAGACTGGGCGACCCTGCCCCAGGGTTGCCACCCGAGCTGGGCTGCCCACCGCCTATCGGTCGTCCGCGGCTTCGCACGCCACCTTGCCTTGACCGATCCCCGCACCGAGGTGCCGCCAGCCGCTCTGCTGCCCGCGCGAAGCCCGCGGGCGACCCCCTACCTCTACTCGGAAGACGACGTGCGAAGGCTGATGGCCGCAGCGCAGGGGCTTCGTTCGCCGCTTCGCCGGGCCACCTTCTCGACGCTTCTCGGGCTGCTCTGGGTGACCGGGATGCGCATCGGCGAGGCACTCCGGCTCGATTGCGACGATGTCGACTTCGTCCATGGGGTCCTCACGGTGCGCGACTCGAAGTTCGGCAAGTCGCGTGAGCTCCCCGTGCACGAGAGCACCACGGCGGCGCTTTGCGCCTACGCCAAGCGGCGGGACAAGCTCTGCCCCCGGCGATCTTCGCCGGCCTTCTTCGTCTCGCTCGCAGGAACTCGGCTCCGCTACTGCAACTTCCATCTCACCTTTCTCGGGCTCGTGCGCGCCGCGGGTATCCCGAGGCGCTCGGCTTGCCGTCCTCGGCCGCACGATTTCAGGCACAGCTTCGCCGTGAGGACCCTCATCGACTGGTATCGGGACGGCGGGAACCTCTCCTGGCGCCTGCCACATCTGGCGGCCTATCTCGGACACGCCGATCCGGCCAACACGTACTGGTACCTGTCCGCAGCGCCCGAGCTACTCGGCCTGGCAGTGAAGCGTCTGGAGGCGCAGGTGGAGGGACGCCCATGAGCGCGCTCGCCCCGACGCTTCAAGCCTTTTTCACCGAACGGCTCCTCGCCCAGCGAAGGGCGAGCCCGCACACCATCGCCGCCTACCGCGACGCGTTCTGCCTCCTACTCGGGTTCGCCGAGCGCGAGCGCAGCAAGGCCCCTGCCAAGCTCGAGCTGGAGGACCTCGACGCGCCCCTGATCGGAGCGTTTCTGGACCACCTGGAACGCGACCGGGGCAACAGCGTGCGGACCAGAAACGCCCGCCTGGCAGCCATCCATTCGCTCTACCATTACGCCGCGCTCCGGCACCCCGAAAACGCCGGGCTGATCGAGCGAGTCCTGGCCATCCCTCCAAAGCGTTTCGAGCGTGCCATCGTCACCTTCCTCACCGAGGACGAGGTCAAGGCGATCCTGGCAGCCCCGGACCGCCGCTCCTTCCTGGGCCGAAGGGACCACGCCCTTCTGCTCATCGCGATCGAGACCGGCCTCCGCGTCTCCGAGCTAACCGGCCTCTGGTGCGAAGACGTCGTGCTCGGCACAGGAGCGCACGTGCGCTGCCGTGGCAAGGGTCGCAAGGAGCGGGCGACGCCGCTAACGACCGCGACGGCTACGGTACTGAGAGCGTGGCTCGACGAGCTCGGCACCGAGCCGACCTCGCCGCTGTTCCCGACCCGCCAGGGTCAGGCCCTCAGCCGCTACGGCGTGACGGTGCTCGTCGCCCGCCACGCCAAGGCGGCGGTGGCGAGCTGCCCGTCACTTGCGACCAAAAAGGTCTCGCCGCACGTCCTGCGGCATACCGCTGCAATGCGGCTCCTGCATGCAGGCGTGGACACTTCGCTGATCGCGCTCTGGCTCGGCCACGAGCGGGTCGAGACGACCCAGATCTACCTGCACGCGGATCTCACCCTAAAGGAACGTGCCCTCGCTCGCACTGCGCCGATCGACAGCAAGCCGGGGCGCTATCGCCCTCCCGACGCGCTGCTCGCGTTCCTGGAGAGCCTCTGATTATGCGGACCGCCACCGCCAGAAGTCCCCCTCAGATGCGGTGTCCACGGCAGCCCTCCACATAATCCGGGGGTACGCATAATGCTC
>CAYTYV010000609.1:0-3454 GCA_964441055.1 uncultured Polyangiaceae bacterium
GCAAACGCGCCCGCGGTCTCAAGCGCCTGCGCCCAACGCATCCGCGCTTGCCAAGCGCAGCGGTCCGCGTCATGAAAGCACGGGGTCGCTCTAGCCATGAACATCGAACCGGAAATCTCCCAGCTTGCCGCGGGCATCGACGCCATCTTGCGGCCGCGCTCGGTCGCCGTAGTGGGCGCCAGCCGCCGCGAGGGCAACCTCGGTCGCGCCGTGCTGCGCAACTTGATCGAGCTCGGCTTCCAGGGGCCCGTCTATCCGGTCCACGCCAAGGCCGGCCACGTGATGTCGATGCGGGCCTGGCCCGCGGTGGACGCCATCCCCGACCCGGTCGACCTGGCCGTCATCGTCGTCCCGCGCGACGGCGTCATGGACGTGGTGCAGGCCTGCGCGCGCAAGGGCGTCCGCGGCCTGGTGGTGGTGACGGCCGGCTTCCGCGAGGTAGGCGCCGAGGGCGCGGCGCTGGAGGCCAAGATCACCGAGGTCGTGCGCAGCTGCGGCATGCGCATGATCGGGCCGAACTGCATGGGCGTGCTCAACACCAATCCCGAGCTGTGCATGAACGCCACCTTTGCCCCCAGCCAGCCGACCGCGGGCAGCGCCGCCTTCGCCAGTCAGTCGGGCGCTCTGGGCGAGGTGGTGCTGGCCACGGCCCGCAGCGTGGGCTTGGGCATCAGCCAGTTCGTCTCGCTGGGCAACAAGGCTGACGTCTCGGGCAACGATCTCGTGTCGTGGTGGGCCACCGATCCCCAGACCAAGGTCATCCTCTTGTACCTGGAGAGCTTCGGCAACCCCCGCCGCTTCGCCGCCTTGGCGCGCCAGATCACGCGCGTGCACGGAAAGCCGATCCTAGCCGTGAAATCCGGGCGCACCCGCCAGGGCGCCGAAGCGGCGAGCTCGCATACCGGGGCCTTGGCGGGCGGCGACCGCGCCGCCAGTTCGCTGCTGTCCAACTGCGGCGTCATCCGCTGCCACACCGTGCCCCAGCTGTTCGACCTCGCCCTGGGCTTCTGCTACCAGCCGCTGCCCCCGGGCAGCCGCCTGGCCATCCTGACCAACGCAGGTGGACCGGGCATCATGGCCACCGACGCCGCGGTACAGTTCGGGCTCGAGATCGCCGAGCTCGGTCAGCCGACGGTGGCGGCCCTTCGCCAGCAGCTGCCCAAGGAGGCCTCGGCGCGCAACCCAGTGGACATGATCGCCTCGGCCGCGCGCGAGCAGTACGAGGGCTGCAGCGCGGCCATGCTGGCCGACCCCGAGGTGGACGCGCTGCTGGTCTTGTTCGTCAGCCCGCTCATCATCGATCCGCCTTCGGTGGCGCGCGGCATCGTCGCGGGCGTGCGCCAGGGGCTGGAGCGGGCCGGAGTCCAAAAGCCCGTGCTGGCCTGCTTCATGGGCCGCGGCGCCAACGACGAGGGCATCGCCGTGCTGCGCGAAGCGGGCATCCCCAGCTACTCCTTTCCCGAGAGCGCGGTGCGCACGTTGGCGGCCATGGCCCGCTTCCAGAAGTGGCGTTCGCTGCCGCCAGGCGAGGTGGTGCACTTCGAGGTGGACAAGGCGCGGGCGCGGCAGGTGGTCGAGCAGGCGCGAGCCGCCGACAGGCAGTGGCTCTCGGCCGAGCAGGCCATGGATCTACTGGGCGCCTACGGCATCCCCACGGCGCCGTCTCGCCTGGCCAAGAGCCCGGACGAGGCCATCGCCTTTGCCGAAGAGGTCGGCTACCCCGTGGTGCTCAAGCTGGACGTGCAGGACGTGCTGCACAAGTCGGACCTGGGCGGCGTCAAGGTGGATCTGCGCTCCCCGGGCGAGATCAAGGGAGCCTTCTGGGACCTCAAGGAGAGCCTCGAGCGACGTGGCATCGATGCCGTCTCGCACCTGGTCCAGAAGATGGTCACTGGCGGCACCGAGACCATCATCGGCGCGGAGCAGGACGCCACCGTCGGACACCTCATCATGTTCGGTCTGGGCGGCATCTACGTCGAGCTCATGAAGGACGTGGCCTTCCGCGTCCACCCGCTGACCGACGCTGGCGCCAAGCGCATGATCCACGAGGTCAAGGGCTGGCCTTTGCTGCACGGCCATCGCGGCGGCGAGCCCGTGGATCTGGGCCGCCTCGAGGAGGTGCTGCTGCGCGTCAGCCAGCTCGTGGGCGACTTCCCCGAGATCGCCGAGATGGACTTGAACCCCTTCATCGCCGAGCCGGCCGGGCGCCCCAGCGTGGCGGTGGATGCGCGCGTGCGGCTGGCCTCGCCCGACGAGCTGCCCGCCGGGCCGCTGAGCTCGCGGGCAGGGGCAAGGCCCAGCGGGTTGTAGCCGGGCTGGAGGGCGAAGGGTCGGGAGCGTGGGCTCAGCCCGGCCCTCTGCGGGCGCTCTAGTCGAACAGGTCGGGCTGCCCGGTCACCACGACGGCTGGAACTCGTAGGCGCCCATGTCGGCCCAGGGCGGGCCAATGCCCGTGTTGGGGCTGTCGGGGTCGTCGACGCGGGGATTGCCGTCCTTGTCGTACTCGGGCGCCTCGGGCCCGTTGGCCGCGTCGATGCACGGCGAGCCTGCGCCGAGGTGCAGATCGTCGGGCGCACCCACGAACAAGGGGTCGGCGTCGATGTTGCTTAGGCCAACGTAGCCGCCCGCGACGTTGCTGTAGGTGACCGTGGGCGTGCTGGTGGAGTTGCCGATTTCGTCTGGCGTGTCTCCCCACAGGATGCAGTTCGTCACGGTCAGCGGGCTCGCGTGGTTGTACATCGCGCCGCCGCCCTCGTCCGCGGCGTTGCCGCCGAACGTGCTGCTCCTCACCGTCGGCGATCCCACGTAGTTGTACATCGCGGCGCCGCGCGCGTCCGCGGAGTTACCGCTGAACGTGCTGCTCGTCACCGTCAGCGAGCTATACGCGTTGTATACCCCGCCGCCGTAGTCCGCGGAGTTGCCGCTGAACGCGCAGTCCGTCACCGTTGGCGAGCTCCAGTGGTGGTTGCGCATCCCGCCGCCGTAGATCGCCCAATTGCCGCTGAACGTACAGCTTGTCACCGCCGGAGAGCTCCATTGCTCGTTCATCATACCGCCACCCGCGAAATCCGCTGAATTGTCGCTGAAGGTGCAGTTCGTCAACGTCGGGGAGCACGCGTAGTTGTATATCCCACCGCCGAGGGTCGCCGAATTGCCGATGAACGTGCTGCCCGTCACCGTCGGCGAGCTGGACCCCCAGTTGCGCATCCCACCGCCCGTGTCAGCCGCGGCATTGCTGCTGAACGTACAGCTCGTCAACGTCGGCGAGCTATCATCCACGTTGTTCATCCCGCCGCCGTCGACGCTGGCGAGGTTCTTGCTAAACGTGCAGCTCGTCAACGTCGGCGAGCTGCCATTGGCGTTGTACAGCCCGCCGCCGTCGGCCGCTGAATTACCGCTGAAGATGCAGTTCGTCACCGTCGGCGAACTCTCCAAGTTGTACATTCCGCCGCCG
>CAYTYV010000610.1:0-2173 GCA_964441055.1 uncultured Polyangiaceae bacterium
CTCGCCGACCTCGGGCGGACCCGTGAGGGCAGTAGACGTCCCGCAGCCCGACACCCACGGCCCCATGGCCACAAGCCACACAACGCCCAGCAAGGTCAGCACGGGTCTCTTCGGGTTGGTCGATCGCGTCATCGCAATACTCCGGATCGTTCGTTATACGGATCGAGCACCGTTGTCCTTCCTAGCCCGAGCTACTCACCGCGTCGCCTTGGTGTAGGGCTTTACGGCGATGTCGAGCTGCGCGGAGATCCGGGCCCTACCCGACAGCGGGCAGTTGAAGCGGGCCTTGGCCAGAATGGCATCGAGGCAGGCGCGCGCCGCGGTGTTGACGACGGCTGGCCAGGTGCTCTGGTGCTGGGCTACCCGCCCGTCGGCGCCCACGGAAAAATGCACGGGGATCTTCACCTCGCCGATGGGCTGGGAGATGCTCGCGAGACACGGGAGGAGATCGCTTCGGGCCACCTCGCCCGAGCCGAGCACGGCGGTCGGATCGCTCGAGACCTGATCGGCAAGGTAGGCGCTGCGATAGAGCGGTGCGCGCTCGGCCTTGGGCCCGGCCGTCTTGTACACGAAAGTATCGAGGTAGAAGCGGGCGCGCCGCACGCCTTCCGCCGCGCCGAAGCTCATGCCCCGCAGCACCTGGCAGCCGCAGCTGAAGTCGGGCGGCGGCAGGCGCTCCCGGTAGGGAAACTCGCAGCGGCTTAGCTGGCCGCTCGGCGTGACCTCGATGACGTATGGCTGGCCCCACCAGTCCCGCCACGGCCGTTTGGTCTGGCTGCAGGCGTGCAGCTGCTTTGCCAGGGGCTGGAACTCCGCCGACTTGAGCTTATGATCCCACGGACCGACCTGGCTGACCGCGTGGACGGTGGCGTAGATCCCGGGCGGCTGACCAGGGGTGGCCAGCCCGCCCAGCCCAAGCCCGCCGGGGGGATGCTCGGGCGGCGGGACGCGCTGCAGCAAGCCGTCTCGCAGCCGCGCCGCCCATTGATCCGGCGACTCCGCCGCTGGCAGCTCGGCCCCGAAGCGCGCGGTCTCTTCGTAGTTGAGGGGCTCCTTCGGCTTGGGCCGCGGAGCGCTGACGATGACCAGCAGCTCGCAGCTCACGGCTTCGCAGTCCACCCGCACCTCGCCCTTGGACGCCCCGCGGTACAGCACCTTGGCCAGCTCCGCTGGCGGCGGCTGGGCGTCGCAGGCCTGCGATACCCCTGGCAGCCGCCCCAGCTGTACGCTGCGCCACAGAAGCCGCAGCTCGGCGTTCAGCCGGACCTGGTAGCCGCCGTAGGTCGGCTCTGCGAGCAGCTCGGCCACAGCGTCGCCGAGGGGCTCGAGCTCGTCCGGAAACCACACCGCCTCGCCGTAGACATGGGGCGGCGTGAGCCACAGCTCCCGCTCGCTCAGCCCGACCGCCGCGGGGCTGTCGGCCTGGAGGGGCGGCATCTCCGCCATGCTGAGCGGCGCTTGCGGCTCGGGAGCGCACGCCGCGAGCAGCAATGCCCAAGGGTACAGACACGCGAGCTTGGCGAAGGAGCGGTTTTTCGTCATGCAGAGTTTCGCCTGGAAATGGTCGGACGACGGTGGATCGAAGCTTCGGTCGGGAACATCGTTCCATAAAACGGGCGAGCCAGCTCGACAAGGCCGCTACACCAGCCTGGCCGAGCCGCCCGTGCTCACGGCGGGCATCATGGCATTTCGCCGCCCTGGGCGCGTTCCTTACAAGTTGTTCTTGCGCGAGCCCTTGCGGGAGGCGCATGCTCTGCAGCGCTGTGCGACGGATCATCGAAAGGCCTAACTTACTGTGCTTGGTATCGAGCTGCTTTTTCATGCAGGCTTGCGATTTACCACGGTTCGAACCGAGCCCGGTGACCAGTACCGTTGACTCGACCACCGTGCAGACCTCAGCGTCGACGAGCACGAGCGCGGTCCAGGTCGAGCCCACGGGAGTCGACTTCTGGGTCTACTCGCGATGCGATGAGGCCTATTTCGCCATCGGTCCGGCGCACGCAAATCCGGCCAAGCGTATTGCGGTAGAACAGCTCGATTTCTTTCACCTGGACCGCGGCTCCGGCTTCAGAACGTCGGCGCCCGAGGGTGGCCGGGTGTGGTTGTTGGCAACCAAGGAGAAGGTCATTGCCAAGGCCGTCGTCTCAAAACGGCTGGCCACCGTGACCGCCGT
>CAYTYV010000610.1:2273-3440 GCA_964441055.1 uncultured Polyangiaceae bacterium
CGCGGCTGGCTGGGGCTGCGATGGGGATCTGGGAGGCGCGGGCCCGACCAGCGTCGGCGGCAGCGGTATCGGCGGAAGCGGCGGAGCGGGCGGGATCGGCGGCGGCACCAGCAGCGGCGGGAGCGGCACGGGCGGGGGCGGCGCTCCGTGCGAGGACCACTGCGATAACGGCAGCCAGGACTGCGGAGAGCTGTGGATCGACTGCGGCGGCGATTGCCCGGCCTGTCGGCCCACCCTTGAGGTCGACGGTAGCTGGCTGGGCGTACGCGGCTCCGACGGGATCTGGCGCGTTGCCGTGGGCTCGGGCACGCTCTTCCGCCTGCCCTTCTACCAGGGCCGGGGCGACGAGTTCGACGAGATCGTGGCCGACGGCAAAAACCTGGTGTTCCTATGGGCTGGCGCTGGCGCGAGCTACGGAGCCAACCAGCTCCCCATGTACCAGGACCACCATTTTATGCACGGCTTTGCCGAGGACCATTGGGACGAACTGGTCGGGTTCGTCGAGGATGCGGCCGAGCAGGATCTAGGCGTGGTCGTGGCCCTATGGGGAACGGTGGCACTCGAATACGAGGCTGGCGCCCGTTGGGAGCAGTACGTCTGGAATGCCGACGTGGGCCAGGGTGGCCCCTATGAGCTGGCGGAAAACTGCGGCAAGGACGCCTTCTACTCCTTTGGCAGCTACGGGACGCCCATCTACGCGCCTGGCGATCCCTACCCGGCCTCGGCCGATACCCTGGTTCGAGGCCAATGGCGGCAGGAGGAGATCGTCCACCGCCTGGCAAGCGAGCTTTCCGGCCATCCGAACGCGGCCATCTACCTCATGTGGGAGGCCTACGACCGCTCGGCTGGCGTGGGCGGTGGGGGCGAATGCGCGGTCACCGCCGAAAAGGTCCACGGCTGGCATAACCACATGGCCGAGCTCATCCGCTCGGTGGGCGGCCCCGTGCTGGTGACCACCATGGACGCCGATCTGCGACAGATGGGCGAGCTCGACTTCGGCATCATCAACTCCAGCCACCGCCGCACCTGGGCCGTCGACAACCACGAGCTAGTGACCTGGCCGATCGCCACCACCGGGTTCAGCACAGCGGGAGGCGCTGCCGACGTTGCCAGCATCAAGGAAGGCTGGCTCCACGGCATCCAGCAGGGCCCGCCCTTCTGGGAGTA
>CAYTYV010000611.1:0-3411 GCA_964441055.1 uncultured Polyangiaceae bacterium
CGCCTGACCCAGTTACTTGACCTGCCTCTGCTTGCGCCCGACCTCCAGGAGGAGGTCCGCGCCCGCGCTCGGCGCAACCGGGCCATGCAAGATTTCAGCGCCTATAACCCAGCCGAGGAGGCGGCCGGCGGGCAGATGGGGCTGGCGCACCGCCGTCGCCGTTCGGCCGCCACGTCCTCCGGTGCGAAATTGCCGGTTTGGATGTCGCTCATCGCTCCGGCGGGAGATGAGCCGCCGCAACGTGCAGCCCGTCACCGGCGTGCTCGTCCTCGAAGCGGTTGGAACAGCGGCTTCGCCGTCCACTCGTTGTGCCCACCGGGAACCCGTGGCGGGATGTAGAACTCCCCAGGCTCCCAGCTTGGGAAATCGGCCACCACCATGTCCGTGAAGCCGTTGGGAATCCCGTAGCGCAGGTGCAGGCATTCCGCTCCGAACTGGGCAGCGACGGTGATGTACACGGCCGCCATGCTGTCGAGCACGTTGCGCAGAGTGGCTTGCGACAATGCGACCTCGCGGTTGTGCTTCACCGCGTTGTGGTCGCGCCACCACTTCGGCCCGTAGTGCTCTGGGCCGTCTGGCCAATCCGCGAACGGCTGCAGCTCGGGAAACTCTGGGTAGCTCGGAAGCTCGACGCGCCATTCGCCGAGGCGCATCGGCTCCAACAAGCGCCGATAGTCACGAACGTTCAAGTGGTCCCCCGCGACACCGTTCGCGTTGAGCACGGCTTTGAGGCCAGTCTCGACCTCCGTACACGCCAGGACAAGCAGATGTCGGAGCTCGTGGCCAAAGGCGTCGAGGTTCGCTGTCGCCGGCTCGAGGTAACGGAGCACGACCGCGAGGCGCGCGAACAGGATGTTGGCCGACTGGAGCGCGGACTGGCATTCGCGTGGGAAAAGGGCGGGCATGTCCGGCGTCAGCCTTGGTGGCCCCAGCTTGGCTTCAGGTTGGATTCGCGGGTGGAACTCACCGGGTGCGAGCTCTGTCGATCCCCACCGCGGCATTGGGTGGAGATGCGCTCGCAGGACCTCCTCGACTGCGGCGGTACCGCTGAACACCACAGCTCCAGAGGAGCGGTATCCCTGTACCGCATCGCCGTCCACGCGTACCCAACAGGTTGGGCCTTCGTTCTCGCACGCCGTGAAGTAGGCCATAGTGAGCCTTGCCTCCGCCCATCATCATGTCACGGAAGCGATCGCAACCCGCCCGCTTCTCTCGTGGCTCCGTTTGTCGTTCGTGGCGCGGGTCCTGAGCAGGACCACGAGCTAGCCCTGAAGTAAGCGCAGTTGGAATGATTTTGAAAAAAGGAGGCCCGTCTAACGGGAAATCGCGACCAAACGAGCACCCGAAAGGCGACCCTCCAAGTGAAGCAGCCTACCCCGTCTCCGCGAGCCAGTCACGTCAACATCGGCACCTCGGTTCCGCCCGACGAGCTGCCGTGGCCCGAGCACGAGGGACCGGTGCTGCGGATGCGCCGACTGCACCTCGAGACCGAGGACCGGGCCACGGTCACCCGCTTCGGCGGTCTGGCGCTCGCGGAGCAGTTCTGTCGGCGCTTCAAGGTTGCCGAGCTGCTCGACGAGCACGTCGAGGTGCTCAAGCTCCACCTGCCCTACCACGAATCGGACCACGTGCTGGCGCAGGCACTGAGCCTATACGCGGGCGGCACCTGTCTCGAGGATATGATGCTGCTGCAGCACGACGAGGCCGTGAAGCGCATGCTGGGCGCTTGTCGTCTGCCGGACCCGACAACCGCGGGCGACTTTCTGCGGCGGTTCGACACCGCCGAGCATCCGGACGCGCTGCCCGGGCTGCGGCAGGCCCACGACGAGCTCCAAGAGCAGGTCTGGCGGAAGCTGTCCCGTCGCGAGCGTCGACGGCGCAAGCGCGAGTGGGCGGTCATCGACATCGACAGCCACATCAAGCCGCTGTGCGGCGTGCAGAAACAGGGGGCTGACTTCTCCTACAACGGCACGTGGTCATATCAGCCGCTGTTGGTGTCGCTAGCCTCGACGGGCGAGTGCCTGGCCGTCCGCAACCGTCCGGGCAACGCCCACGCGGCGGATGGCACTGCCGCGCTGGTCGACGAGGTACTCGAGCGAGTGGGGGAGCACTTCGACCAGGTGCTGGTGCGCGGCGACAGCGGCTTCGACCTAGAACAGCTGCGGAAGGTCATCGAACGTCACGAGGGCTACTTCGCCTTCGTCGGTCGCGCCTGGACCGGCCGGCCCGAACAGGCCGCAGCCCTTCCGGAGCAGGCCTTTCGGCCCTTCCAGACCCGCGCCGCGCGCCGTCGGCAGGCCGCTCGAGCCAGGCCCAACTACCGGCCCCGTCGCACCAAGCCCAACCGACGGCGCCAGCGCGCTCAAGCACGGTGCTACCGCGAGAGGCGCCTGGTGCAACAGTGGGTCGCCGAGACCATCTACCAGCCGCCCGGCAGCGAGCGCGTCTATCGGCTGCTCATCCGCCGTCAGCTCATCGAAAACCACCACGGCCAGCAGCGACTCTTCGCCGAGTATCGCTACCGCTTCGTCGTGACCAACTTGCCCGCCGAGCTCCGCGCCGAGCAGGTCATCGACCTGACCTACGAGCGCTGCGACCAGGAGAACCTCGTCGAGCAGATGGGCAGCGGGCTGCCCGCCTGGCGCATGCCCGTGGCCGAGTTCGACGGCAACAGCGCCTGGCTCGAGATCGCTCGGCTCGCGTGGAACATGGCGAAGTGGATCGCGCAGCTGGTGCTGCCCGCGGAAGTGGTGCGCTGGGAATGGAAGCGCTTCCGGCTGCACTACGTGCTCGTCGCCGCGCAAGTCATCCGGCGCGCTCGCCAGTGGTGGGTGCGCCTGCTGGGTCCGCGCTCCCTCGTCGACCCGCTGCTGCTCGCCTTCGACTCCCTGTAACGCCCGAGGTTGTTGACCAGCGTGTCGGCCGTGCCACCGGGGGCGAGGCCGTGGTGTGTCTTCGTCACGCCCAATTCGGGTCGATGAGCGGCGTGCCCGCCCTTGGCGCTGAAAAATACCTCATCTGGCCGCTCACCACGGCAGCTGAGAACCTCACAGGGGGCTTCCTCGGCCTCGCTTGGGGCTTCCGGGCGCATTCTCCCCCCCACTTCGCTTCTTTCAGGGCTAGCCCGTGCTCTCCCCCGGCCTCCGGGTGGGCTGGATCCCGCGTCAGTGCCAGCGTGCAGCCCAATTGCCCGACGGAACTCGACGTGCCTGGTCAAGTCCTCGGGGGTCATCCCACGGCCGAATCGCACGGCCGCCGGGTGTCGCAGACGAAGCAGCAGCAGCAACCGCTCCCGCCCGTCCTCGTTTACGAAGACCCCGTTGAGGAAGTGGAACAGCTTGCCGTCGGTCGTCACATACCTCGCCACCCAGCCGGGCTGCGGTTCGCAAAATGCTGGCCACACATACCCCC
>CAYTYV010000612.1:0-3410 GCA_964441055.1 uncultured Polyangiaceae bacterium
GTACCGACCAGGCCGACCACCGCATCATGCAGTTTCACGGCGGCATGAGCGACGAGCAGCGGGAAGAGGTGCAGCGCGCCTTCAACAGCCCGCCCGATGACCACCCCGTGCGCATTCTCATCGCCACGGACGCGGCCCGCGAAGGCGTGAACCTCCAGGGCCACTGCGCCGATCTGTTCCACTTCGACGTGCCCTGGAACCCGGCCCGCATGGAGCAGCGCAATGGCCGCATCGACCGCACGCTCCAGCCCGCGCCCGAGGTTCGCTGCCACTACCTCGTCTACCCAGACCGCTCCGAGGACCTGGTGCTCGAAAAGCTCGTCGAAAAGGTCGAGACCATCCAGCGCGAGCTCGGCTCGCTCTCCGCCGTGCTCATGGACCGCATGGCCGACGCGATGGAAGAGGGCATCGATGAGCAGACCCCTGCACGGCTCGACCGAGCGCAGGACGCTCGGGGGCTGCGCGAGACCGCCAAGGGCGAGCTCGAGACGCAGCGACGAGACCGCGAGAAGGTGCGCAAGGAAATCGAGGAGGCTGGCCTCATTCTGAACCGCTCGCGCGCTGTCATGGCCTTTGACCCGATGCTCTTGCGCGACACCATCGACGTCGGGCTCGAGCTTTCTGGCGCGGGCAAGCTCCAGCCCGTGGACGGCACGGCGAGCTGGCGGGTGCCCGAGCTCGGCGAGTCGTGGCAGCCCACCCTCGATGCGCTGCGGCCACCGCGGGGTCGCGATGAGCCCTTCTGGCAATGGCGCCGCACCGAGCCCCAGCCCGTCGTGTTCCAGCCGCCGCCCAAGATGAACAGCGCGCTCGTGCACCTGCACCTCGAGCACCCCTTTGTGCAGCGCATCCTCGGCCGCTTTCTGGCGCAGGGCTACAGCAGCAACGATCTCAGCCGCGTGACCATCGTGCGAAACCGCCACGACGCGCTCGTGCGGGTCATCGCCTTTGGGCGGCTGTCGCTGTTCGGCCGAGGCGCGGCCCGGCTACACGACCAGCTCATCTCGGTGGCAGCCCGCTGGATCGAGGGCGAGCAGAGCGAGCTCCGCCCCTTTGCCGAGGAGGCCGACAAGAAGGCCATCGAGCTACTGGAGCAGATCCTGGCCGAGTCGCCCTCGCTGGGCGGCATCGGCGAGGCCGTCCAGCGCCGCGTCGCCGAGGCCGCCCCCAGGCTCTTCGGCGAGCTCTGGCCCCACATCCAGGCCGAGGCGGACGCCCGCGCCGACGAGGCCACCCGCATGCTCAAGAGCCGCGGCCACGAGGAGGCGGATGCCCTGCGCGGCATCCTCGAGTCCCAGCGCGCCGCCATCGTGGCCGAGCTGGGCGAGCGCCGCCAGCTCCAGCTCGATCTGGCCACCTGGGACAAGCGACAGCGCGAGCAGTACGAGCAGGATGAGCGCCACATGGAGGGCCGCCTAGATGGCATCGACCGCGAGCTCGAGCACGAGCCCGCCCAGATCGAGTCCATCTACCAGGTCGCCCTTCACCGCCTCGAGCCCGTGGGCCTGGTTTGCCTGTGGCCGGAGACGCGCGGGTGAAACGTGGGATAAGTCAATAATTCTGGACGATTGTCGACGTTTCGGTAATAATGTAAAAGGTTTTACTAATCATGGAACCGTGGGGCTTCTACGGTAGGAACGACGAGGTCGCACAGCTCGCGAACGTGCTCGGGCGCGGACGTTGGTTCTTCGTCAAGATCACCGGTCGGCGACGCATTGGAAAGACGGCCCTGATCCAACGGGTGCTGCCGACGGTGCGGTTGCCCGTCGTCTACTTCCAGGTCCCCGACTCCGGACCAGCTGGCGTGCTGTCCGCAGCAGCGGACGCTCTAGAGACGTTTGAGGTGCCCGAGACGGTGACCTCGGCGCCCACCTCGCTGCGCGAGCTCGCCGCGCTGCTCGGTCGGCTCGCCGAGCAGGGCTACGTGGTGGCGCTGGACGAGTTCCAGTACTTCACGCGCAAGCACATCGCCGAGTTCACCTCCCATCTCCAGGCGGTGGTGGACCGGCTGTCGCAGCAAGCCGACACCGTGCGCGGTGGGCTTATCGTCCTTGGCTCCATCCACACCGAGATGACTGCCCTGCTCGAGGACCGTCGAGCCCCTCTGTTCAACCGGACCACCGACGAGCTGGAGATCGGACACCTCGACATAGCCGCGCTGCTCGAGCTGCTCCGGGCCCACGGAGGGGCAGAAGTGGGGCGGCTGCTCTTCCTCTGGAATCTGTTCGAGGGGGTGCCCAAGTTCTACCGCGATTGCTTCGAGCAAGGCGTCCTCGGCACGGAGCGCGCCGAAGTATTGCAGCGCATGTTCTTCCAGAGCTCCTCCCCCCTTCGGACCGAGGCGGACAACTGGTTCCTGAACGAGCTTCGCGGTCGGTACGACGTGGTGCTCAAATACGTCGCACGGCACCCGGGCTGTACGAACGGAGAGCTCACCCAGCATGTGGCCGCGGTCAGCAAGGAGCGCTCCGAGCAGGTGGGCGGCTACATCAAGGTGCTTCGCGAGCGGTATCAGATGATCGAGCGGCGGGTGCCCGTTTTCGCGAAGAAGTCCTCGCACAAGGGGAGGTACTACCTGCGCGATAACTTCCTCCGGAGCTGGCTCAGCGCGCTCAAGGCTCAGGTCGACGCTCTCGACTTTCGCCCCACCGCGGGCCTGGTGGCCCGTGCCGACGAGCGGCTGCGAGCCGCCGAGGGCTTCGCGCTCGAGCGGCTGGCCGCCAGCCTGTACGAAGAGAGGAGCCGCAAAGGGCTGGGGGACTTCGAGCTCACCAGTCGAGTCGAGGGCTACTGGGACAAGGGCGACACCGAGCTCGATCTCGTGGCCCTGAACGAGGAGGACCAGGTCGTCCGCATCGGCTCCTGCAAGCGCTCCGCCCAGCGGCTGATCTCCGATCTCCCGCAGTACGATGGGCACATTGAGCGCTTCCTCGCCCAAGTGGGGAAGCGCTTCGAGAGCTGGAGGATCGAGAAGGTGGCCATTGCACCCCTGCTCTCGAATGCCGAGCGGCAGGCCATTGCCGAGCGTGGCTACGGCGCACAGGACTTGGTGGATCTCACGAGGGGACTGTGAGCGACCTCGAAAAGCGCTTCCACGAGACCTGGCTGGGCATGGTTCAGCCCGTCGAGGGCCTGGTGGTCTCGGTGCCAGTCCTGGTCGACGCCCAGTGCATGCAGCGGCAGCCGCCTGAGGTGCAGCAAAGGCTCGTCGAGCTCTGCCCGCCGACCCGCCAAGGCGAGGCAGGCGACGAGGGCTTCACCATCCGCGACCTCGGGGCCTTCTTCGAGGGGATGCTGGAGCTGACGCCCGATCTGTTCGATGCGGGCGAGAGCCTGCCCGAAGAGCTGTGCTTGTACGTTCCCGAAGGCCGCCAGACCATCCGACCGACGCTGGCGCTCCGAAAGCTCGA
>CAYTYV010000613.1:0-3393 GCA_964441055.1 uncultured Polyangiaceae bacterium
AGGTTCTGATGTCATCAATGCTGCTACGGCTATCTCCAATGCTGCTCACCGCAGGCCTGCTCATCGCGGGCTGCGAGCTCGTGACCGACGGGATACGCGTCGACATCCCATCCGACGACGACGATGATTTGGGGGGGACCCCGAGCCCCAAACCGCCCTGCGGCGGTGACAAGAGCACCTACGTCTGGAACCATGCCTTCGGAGACACCCTCTACGAGCAGACCTGGGGCCTCACATTGGACGACGATGGCAACGTCGTTGTCGGCGGTTTCTGGAGATCGGAGAATTCCCCTCAGGGCCTCGACCTTGGCTGCGGGAAGCTGGCTCATCATGGCCAGTCCCAAACTCATGCATACCTCGGAAAGCTGTCCGCCAGCGATGGGGAATGCCTGTGGAGCACGACCATCCAGGGAACCAATGACAGCAGCACGCAGCTCCTGTGGAACGCTGCGGTCGATGATGAGGGCAACGTCGTCATCGTGGGCGAGTACACGGGGGACATCGACTTTGATGGAAACGGTACTCCGGACGGGCCCCGAACGATGAATGACGACGTCTACATGTTCGTAGCGAGTTACTCCGCAGACGGCCACCTGCGGTGGGGAAAGACCTTTGGCAGTCAGGACGCAGAGGTGGCTGCCTACGGCGCTACCGTAGATGGTCACGGAGACCCTGTGCTCGTTGGCCGCTTCCACGGCTCTCCGGTCGATTTCGGGGGGGGCAAGCTACTGCAAGCAGACGGCTCAGACGCCTTTGTGGTTCACCTTGCCAAAGAAGACGGCAGCACTCAGCGTTGGGCACAACTCGGCGGCATCGGCAACCAAAGCGGATCCTACGTGGCCGTAGACGGTGACGGCAACGTGGTTGTCGCGGGACTGGACTTCGACGCCGTTCAAGGAGTCTACGGCGACATTTTCGTGGCGAGCCTCAGCGAAAACCCGGCCGAGGAAAGTTGGCACGAAAACTGGCGCGAAACGTTTGGAGACGACGACGGGCAGGTACAGCAGGTCCTGGACGTGGACGTCCTCGAAAGCGGCGACGTAGTCGTGGCCGGCTGGTTCAGCCGCGCGCTGAATCTGGGGACTAGCCATCTGCAGACGGCCGCCGCTAGAGCTGGCTTCGCTGCTAGGCTGCACCGCGACGACGGCTCGGAGCTCTGGGCTAGAAGCTGGGGCGAGTCCGGCCAGGGGGCATTCGTCAATTCGATGGCGATCGATGGGAGCGACAGGATCGTATTGGGCGGAGGGTTCTACGGCGCCCTCGATGTCGGCGACTGCGCGGGCGTTCTCGACGCCGGGGTCACGGATGCCAAAGACGCATTCTTGGCCGTACTGGACTCCGACGGCACAGACCTCTGGGCCTACCGGTTCGGCGATAACCAGATCGGCCCCTATGCGGGCCAGGAGATCGAGCGAACGGCTACGAACGCGAACGGGGATATCGCAGTTGCTGGCAGGTTCTATGGCAACATCAACCTCGGCGGAGGAGACATCGCTTGTGCCACCTGCACCGCCCAAAACCTCGGGGACGAGTTCGTCGCTGTCTTCTCTCGGTAGTCTCGGAGGGACGCTCGCCCTACGTCTACTGGGACAGCGTGGGCGGGGGTGCCGATGTTATCGAGACGGCCGGTTGGATGAAGTTCGGGCGCGCCGAACCGAAAATGACGCAGTCGTGAACGTGGCTGCTGCGCGTCAGAAACGTCGACCTGGGTACTGGAAGAAGCGCGCGTAGTCAGGTGCCCGCGGTCGACCGGGCCTTGGTGGATCCAGGGACGAGCGGACCACCCGGTTACAGCCTCGCCGCCGTGGTGTACGCTGGGATGCGATCCACCATGAGCTCACCGTCACCAAGCCCGAGGGGAAGAAACGGGGATTCTGGCCTGTCCGCCGCGCGAAGGCCTTGCCGGGACATACGGTGCGGAGCCCCGCTGACCCGCGGGCCCGCTCGTCGGCTGCTGGCGATCTGCGCAGTCCTGTGCGCCCTCGCGAGCGTGGCCAGCGCGGCGCCAGCCCAGCCGGACGCGCCGCGCAGCGAGCCCACCAAGGCGCAGAAGGACAAGGCGCGCGGCCTCATGAACGAGGGCCATCGGCAGTACAAAGGCGGCGACTACCGTAGCGCCCTCAAGGCCTTTCAGGAGGCCGATGACATCATGGGCGTGCCCACGACGAGCCTCTACGTGGCCAAGGCCCAGATCGAGCTCGGCCTGCTGGTCGAGGCGCTCGACGCGCTGGACCGCGTGCAGAGCTATCCGCGAGCTCCAAAGGAGCCCAAGCCATTCGAGCGGGCCCGCGTGGCGGCCGAGGTGCTGCAAGCCGAGCTTTCGCAGCGCATCCCCACGCTCGAGGTCGCGCTGGCCGACCTGCCCGCTGGCACGACGGCCAACGTCGCGATCGACGGCGCCCAGCTCGCGCTGGAGAGAGTCCATCTGCCACTGAAGCTGAACCCGGGCGGCCATCGCGTGGCCGTATCAGCGCCAGGCTTCGTCCCGTACGAGGAGAGCGTAGAGCTCCAGGAGAGCGAGCGTCGCAGGCTGGAAGTGAAGCTCGCGCCCGCGCCCAAGGCTCCGCCGCTACCGCCACCACCGCCACCGACCGAGCCCGACATCGCTGACGAGCCCGTCGTAGTCCCGCCGCTTGCCTGGGCAGCCTTTGGCGTGGGCGCGGCAGGCCTGGTGGTCGGCACCGTGGCTGGCGCCGTTGCCGTCTCGCAGGACTCGACGCTTGGCGAAGCGTGCCAGGACAAGCGCTGCCCGTCCGACAAGGAGGCCGACATCGACCGCTTGAAGACAACGGCCCACGTATCCACGGCGGGCTTTGCAGTGGCGGGCGTGGGCGCAGCGGTCGGGCTCATCCTGGTGCTCGTGTCCGATGACTCCACCTCCGACCCGACCTCGGACGAGCCGCAGAGCGGCGTCGTTGTCCAACCCGCACTGGGCTTGGGCACGGCTGCGATCATCGGGAGGTTCTGATGTCACCCACGCTGCCACGGCTGTTCGCAGCGCTCGTCGCTGCGGGAACGCTCACCATGGGCTGCGAGCTCGTCCTCGGCGTGTCGGAGTACGAGCTCTTGCCCGACAGTGCAGGAGGCTCGGGCGGCACCGCAGCCACGGGCGGCACCGCTGGCACAGGCACGGGCACGGGCGGCACCGCAGGCGTGGGAGGTACCGCGGGAGCAGGTGGCATAGCAGGCGCGGGTGGCATGGCAGGCGCTGGCGGCACGGCAGGCGCAGGCGGCACGGCCGAGGGCGGTACCGCGGGGATGGGCGGCACCGCAGGGGGCGGCGGCACGGGCGGCGGAGCTGGCGCAGGTGGCGTGGGCGGCGGCGGCACGGGCGGCCTGGGCGGCTGCGGCGGCGATTCGGGCGACCACATCTGGAGCGACGACTTCGGCGAC
>CAYTYV010000614.1:0-3388 GCA_964441055.1 uncultured Polyangiaceae bacterium
AACGATGCCGTTCGCGAGGAGCTGGCCCAAGACGCCGACGACTTGGCCGCATTCGAAGCGCGCGAGAACGAGCCCATCATCGCCTTCGAGGACTTCGTGAAAGGACTGAAGCGCGATGGGAAGATATAGGATCGTCCTCCGCAAGTCGGTTACCAAGGACTTCAACGGAATACCGAGGAAGGATGCTCGGCGCCTCGTCAAGGCCATCGGCGCCCTGGCGGACGACCCGCGGCCGCCGCAGTCACGGAGGCTGTCGGGTCAGGAAAAGTACCGCCTTCGCTGCGGCGTGTACGGGGTCATCTACGAGATCCAGGACGAACAACTCATCATTTGCATCGTGAGAGTCCGACACAGGAAGGACGTGTATCGATAGCAAAGCGGAAGCTGACGGATGACCCGACTGCCCATCTACCTCGACTACAACGCGACGACTCCCATCGCCCCGGAGGTGGCCGAGGCCATGGCGCCGTACCTCTACGAGCACTTCGGCAACCCCTCGAGCAGTCACCCGTATGGCGTTGTGGCAAGGCGCGCGGTGGACTCTGCCCGCGCTCAGGTGGCGGGGCTGCTCGGCTGCCAGCCCAGGGAGGTGGTCTTCACGAGCGGCGGGACGGAGAGCAACAACCACGCCATCAAGGGGGCGGCGTTCGCGCGGCGGCAGCGGGGCAAGCACATCATCACCTCCGCCGTGGAGCACCCTGCGGTGATCGAGGTCTGCCGATGGCTCGAGGCGCAGGGCTTTTCGGTGACCGCGCTCGAGGTCGATGAGCGCGGGCTCGTCGATCCGGCCGCGCTCGAGCGAGCCATCGGGCCGGAGACCACGCTGGTGACGGTGATGCACGCCAACAACGAGGTCGGCTCCATCGAGCCCATCGCCGAGCTTTCGGCGATCGCCCACCGCGCTGGCGCCCTGATGCACACCGACGCCGCGCAGTCGGTGGGCAAAGTGCGGGTCGACGTCGACGCGCTAGGCGTGGACTTGCTGTCGGTGGCGGGCCACAAGGTCTACGCGCCCAAGGGGGTGGGCGCGCTCTACGTGCGCGGCGGCACCGAGCTTGTGAAGCAGCTTCACGGCGCGGACCAAGAGGGCGATCGCAGGCCTGGCACCGAGAACGTGCTCGAGATCGTCGGGCTAGGTAAGGCGTGCGAGCTTGCCCGCGGCGAGCTCGCCCAGACCGCGGCGCACTGTCGGTCGATGCGGGACCGGCTTTTCGACGGTCTTCGGGGAGCGCTCGGCGATGCGCGCTTGAAGCTCAACGGCCACCTGGAAAAGCGCCTGCCGAACACGCTCAGCCTGAGCTTTCGCGACGTCGAGGCGGTCGCGCTCCTATCCGAGATCCAAGCGGAGGTGGCCGCCTCGGCTGGGGCTGCCTGCCACGCCTATGGCGGCAGCGTCTCGGCGGTGCTCGACGCCATGAGGGTGCCGAAGCGATGGGCCATGGGCACGGTGCGGTTTTCCGTCGGCAGCGGGACCACGGCCGAGGAGATCGATCGGGCGGTCGAGGTGATATCCGATGCGGTGCGCCGCCTTCGTCCCGAGGAGCCCGGGGCCGACGCGCTCGACGCGCCCGAACAGGGCGTGTAGAAGATGACCCGATCGACCGAGGGCCTGGCGTTGCGGTTTCCGCCCGACAGTGCATCCCTCGACTGAAGGCAGAGGCTCATGGGGCTGTTCGACTGGCTGTTGGGACGCAAGGGGGAGTCGTCGCCCCCAGGGCCCGGGCCCACGCCAGCGGTACCGTTGACCCCCCAGGCGCTCGCGCAGCTGGCGGGTGCCCAGGCGAGCGCCCACCTGCTGGCGCTGGCCCAGGAGCTCGGCAAGCGCGCGTCTAGCGCGAGCTGGGCGCAGGCCCACCAGGAGCTGGTGCGCGCCTACTTCGGGCTGGCGAGCCTGTATGCGGGTGGGCGGATCTCGGATCCGGCAGCCTTCAGCCGCTTCGGCGGGGCCATGCTCGACGCCCTGTGCGAGCCCACCGACCCGCAGATCCGAGAGATCCACCGCGCCGCTTTGCAGGGCGATGCGTGTGTCAGCGACGCCGTCTGCACCTACGTGCGCGGGCAGCCCTCGCCCGAGGACCTCGAGGTGGCGCGCCAGTGCGCGGCGCAGCTCGAGCTCGACTTCGACGATGCGGTCCGCATGCTCTGCGCCCATTTGCACCTGCGGCTGATGGGCCTGTTCGGCGTTGCGACGACCGAGGCCCGCTTCCTCGAGTCGTGGAAGCTCACGGCCGAGCTGGTCGAGCAGGCCTGGAGCGAAATGGCGGCGCGCTTCGGCGGCCCGGGCTGACGGTCCGAGGCGGCGCTCACGGCCTGCGGCGCTGGCAGCAACGGCTGTTCCGAACGTGCCGTGCTAGGCTGTCGTGGTAGACTGGTGGCAGCCTGAGGTGACGACATGCGCACGTGGAACGCGGTGATCGAACGGGACGCCCAGACCGGGCTGTACGTCGGCTACGTGCCAGGTTGGCCGGGGGCGCATTCGCAGGGCGAGACGATCGACGAGCTGAACGACAACCTGACGGAGGTCATCACCATGCTCCTCGAGGACGGAGATCCTGCGCTCGAGTCCGAGTTCGTCGGAACCCATACGCTGCGAGTGGCGTGAGGTGGGCGAAGTCCCGGTTCTCAGGCCGCGCGAGGTCGCGGCGCTCCTCCAGAGGCTTGGGTTCGTGGAGATTCGGCAGCGGGGCTCACACAAGCAGTATCGACATCCCGACGGCCGAGGTACGACGGTCCCGTTTCATGGGTCGCGCGATATCGCACCAAGCCTATTGCGGAAGATCGCGCGGGACATTGGTTTGACGGTTGAGCAGCTTCTCGATGCAGGCAAGTGACCACCCCCGGCCGCTCGGCAGGTCGGCGTCGGCGAGACCGTCTGGCTGGTGCGCTCACGACCTGCGGCGCTGCAAGGCAGGCGGGATCGGCAGCACGGCGGGCACGCGATCGCGATAGGCGCGGTATTCGTCGCCAAAGGTGCGCTCCAGCCATTGCCCCTCCTCGCGTACCAGCCAGCGGAGCGCCAAGTACATGAGCAGCGGCGCGAGCAGGCCGATCCACGAATCGGCCAGCAGCACGATGCCCGGGACGTTGAAGACGATCCAGCTTGCGTAGATGGGATGGCGGCACCAGCCGTACACGCCGCCCGTGAATAGCTCGCCTCGCGGAAAGCCGCGGGCAAGGCGGATCACGCCGAGCAGGCAAAAGGGGATCCCCACCGCAAGCAAAGCGATGCCCACCGCAAGCACCAGCGGCCGCGGCAAAAAGGACAGCGAGACCGCCTCGGGCCACAAAAAGCGTATTGCCACGAAGGGCACGGACATCGCCAGCGAGAGCAGCACCCAGCGAGGCCCGACTCCCGCAACCGTCATCGTTCGCTCGGATTTGCCCATTG
>CAYTYV010000615.1:0-3365 GCA_964441055.1 uncultured Polyangiaceae bacterium
GCCCCCGCACTATAATCCTCTGCAAACCCGCCGCAATCGTCCGCGACTGATGTAGCGTTCTTGTATTCGTCGGTCATCTGGGCGAGAGCACCGAAGGCGGAGGACGGGGTTGGGCAAACGCGACATGGGTGCATCGACGCCAGCGCTGAGCGACGGCCTGGTCGGTCCAGACCACGGCAGGGTCTCGTGCGCCCAATGCGGGGCGGTCATCGACGCGCTGCGCGCAGGCCACGTGGCCCTGTTCGATGCGCGCGTGCACTTCTTTTGCAGCTACGACAGCTGCCGACAGGCCTTTGCGACGCGCTTCGGCGTGCGCCGCGCCCCCAGAAAGCCCGATCGCGCCCTCCCGTCGCAACCTCCGCCGACAGCGCTAGCGGACCGGCTCGGGGGGGCCGCGGACAACCCGCTCGGGGGCGCCGCAGCCGGACCGGTCCGGGGCGCCCCATCGATTCCGCCGCCCGAGCTTACGGTCCCGTCGCCCGTCCGCTCGGACGACCAGCCAGCCTGGCTAGAGCCGCTGCCCGCGCCCATCGAGGCCCCGGCTCGCGCCGCCTTGCCGTCGGGCGCGCGTCGGGACCTGGGTTTGCTGCTGATCGCGCTCGGGCTCATCGCAGGCGCGCTCGCCATGGCCTTGGAGCTTGGCGAGCCGACGGGCCTTTTGCTGATCGCGCGGGCGGTGTTGGTCGGCGTGGGCCTGTGCGCCCTGTTGGGCCACGCCTTGACGGCGCCGCGCGATCCAGCCGAGCCGCATCGCCTCGCGGCCGTGATACCCGCGTTGGGCGCTGGCGTGCTGGCGGCTTGGGGAGCGTTCGAGGGCGATGCCGCGGTGGCCGCGCGCGCGAGCTTCCTCGGCGGCACCGTGGTGATGGTCGCGGCTGCGAGCGCCTGGCTGCTGGGTATGGCCCGGCGGCCCATAGCGGCCACTCGCGAGTGGACCGCAGAGCAGCTCGACGCGCCCGGCCGTCGCGTCTCCGGGGAGCCGGCCGTCGGGCTGCAGGAGCCGGGCCGCGAGCTGCGACCGGGCGAGCAGCTCGTGGTGGAGGTCGGCGAGACCGTGCCCGTGGACGCCGAGCTCGTCGACCGGGAGGTCGAGGTGCTGCCCTGGCCCGCTGCTCCTAGCCGGCTGCGGCGCGCCCGCGGGGAATTCGTGGTCGCGGGCGCGCAGGTCACCCAGGGACCACTACGCGGGGTGTGCACGTGGACGGGCGACGAGCGCGCGCTGGCTCGCTCGCTGCTTTCGGAGCCACGGCGCAGCGACGTCCACGGTCGGCTGGCGCGCCTTTCCAAGGCGGTCGCGCAACGCGGATCGCTGCTCGCCGCCGCCGCGGCAGCCTTGGCTGTGGTGGCCACGAGCTGGGGCAGCTTGGTGGCCATCGAGCTCGGCTTGGTGGTGGTCGCGGTGTACGCCGCACTCGGAAACGCCGCGGTGCACTCCGTGGCCGGGCTGACCGTCGCCCGAGGGATCCGCAACGCGCTCGGCCGCGGCATTGTCTTTAACGACGCCGAGGCCTGGGATCGCTGCGCCCAGGTCCACGCCGCGGTCTTCTGCGCGCGCGGCACCCTGCTTCGCGGTGAGGCCGAGCTGGTGGAAGTGGAGGCAACGGGAGAGAAGCACTCCCCCGAGGCCGTGCTGGCGCTGGCGGCAGGAGCGCTGGCCGCCGAGCAGCATCCCGTGGCCGTGGCCGTGCGCCGCAAGGCGCGGCAGCGCGGGCTTCGCCCTCACCCGGTGCGCAACCCTCGCGCCGTGGCGGGCATGGGGGTGGCGGCCGTCGTAGCGACGGGCGAGGCCGCGCTCGTGGGCAGCCGCGCGCTGATGCTCGAGCGCCACGTCTCGGTCGCGGCGGCCGAGCCGCGCATCAGCAGCCTGGAGCGCCACGGCCGAACGGTCCTGCTGGTGGCCAAGGCAGGACGTCTGGTCGGGCTGCTGGGGCTGCAGGATGGGCTGCGCGCAGGCGCGCGGGCGGCCGTCCAGCATCTGCTGGACGCGCGCGTCGAGCCCGTGCTCCTGTCCTCGGACACGCGCGAGACCTGCGAGGCGCTCGGTCGCTCGCTCGACATCGAGCACATTCGGCCCGAGGTGCCCGATGGCGAGCGCGCCGCCGCGATAAAGCGCATCCAGGACACTGGGGCGACCGTGGCGGTCATCGGCAGGCCCGAGACCGCGGAGGACGCCCTGGCCGCGGCCGATGCCTCGGTGGCGCTCGCGGCCGCGGGCAGCGCGCCCGACGACCACAGCGTGTCCTTGGTGTCCGACGATGCCCGCGACGCGGCCCTGGCTCTAGCCCTGGCGAGGCGCACCCAGCAGCAGGCCGCGCAGGTGCTCGGCTTGGTACTGGGGCCGGCCGTGCTCGGCGCCCTGGTGGTGGCCGCTGGCCTGCTACCCCCCGAGTACGCGCCCCTGGCCGCGCTGCTCGGCACGGCGGCAGCAGTCGCCCACCTGCTGGCCACCGACCGCGCGGCCAAGCGCAGGTAGCCCCGCTCGCCCGCGGCCGCCGAACGGGCCCGCATCGCGAAGATCTCCAATGAGGTCGAGAGCTTACCAGCATCGCTCGAGAACGCGGGACGCGCGAAGCAACTTCAAGCCTTGAAGTGAGCGCAAAATGGTGAAACAACGAACGGCCGTGTCATGACGGAACCGCGTCAGGAGTCGATCGGTAGGTACTTGCGAAGCGCTCGCGAGGCCCGCCAGATGAGCATCGGAGAGGTCGCGCGCGCCACCCGCATCTCGGCGAGCGCCCTCGAGCGCATCGAGGCCGATCACTTCGACGACCTGCCTGGCGAGGTGTTCGTCCGGGGCTTTCTCAAGGCCTACGCCACGGCGGTGAAGCTCTCTCCCGAGGACGTGCTGGCGCGCTACACCGCGGCTAGGCGCATCGTCTCGGTCGAGCCCCTTCCCCTGGCCGTTCCCGTGGCTCGGGCCGGTCCGCGACGCTACGGCGTGGCCATCGCCTTCGTGCTGCTGCTGCTGCTGTTCACCCTGGCGCTCAGCATCGTGCTGCGGCCTCGCCGCCACGACCGACCGATCGAGCTGTCAGAGACGCGGACCGACAGCACCTGCGTCCACGGCTGAGCCCGCGCGCCCTGCCATGGCCCGAGCGCGGCTCGCCAAGCGACGGCTGAAGAGCGCGGCGCTGCTCTTGCGACGGGTTGCCTACCGCGAGTCGGACGGTATCGTGACGCTGTTCACCGAGAAGGAGGGCGCGGTCGGGGCCGTGGCCCGCGGCCTGTTCCGCTCGCACAAGCGCTTTTCCGGCCTAGAGCCCATTCATCTGTTGCGGGTCAACGTGGACCTCGGCGCTCGCGAGCTCGGCACCCTGGTAGAGGCCGAGATCGCGAGGCCGCGCCTGGGCGTGCTCGGCTCTCTA
>CAYTYV010000616.1:0-3333 GCA_964441055.1 uncultured Polyangiaceae bacterium
CTGCAAGCCGCGCGCTCGACCGCTTACGGTTTGGCGGCCGCCTTTTTGGCGTCCTCGGCCAGCTTGTCCAACGCCGCGCGGATGTCGGCCTCTTCGAAAGGCATCTTGTCCAGGGCGGCCCGCTCGTCGGCCAGGGCTCGCTCCAGGTCCTGCCGAGCCTGGCGCGCCCGCGCGATCCAGTACGACGACTCGCCCGTGCGCTCGCCCATGCGCACGGTGGCGTCCATCATCTTCAGGCCCTTTTCCAGCACGATGCGGTAGCGCAGCCGCATGGCCGCCTCGAAGAGCTGCTTCTGGCGCATGGTTCGGGCTTGCGCAGGGGTGGGGATCTGCATGGCCTCGCGGTGCAGCCCTTGGTAGAGCTGGCCGATGCGGTAGCCGCTCATGGCCGACCAGTGGGCGTCGCGGCTGCGCATGGCATCGGCATAGGCGCTCTGGGCATCGAGCAGGCCCTGACAGCGGCGCTCGAGCACCATGACGAAGTCCGGTGGCACGACGCGCCGACCGTCTTTTTCCACCACGAGGTGGATCTGCTCGGAGCGCATGCGGCGGATCTCACCCAGGGCAAAGGCGACCTGGGCGAGCTGGATGGGCGGTGTGCCAGCCTCGCCGAAGCGGTGCTCGTCGATGAGGGCCGTGGCCTTGCGCACACTCTGCTCGGCCTGGTCGACCTCGCCCTGCGCAACCAGCCCCAGGGCGAGGGCGCCCAGCGCCTCGATCCGATCCATCACGGCCAAGGCCTCGCCGTAGCCGAGCAGCCGCTCGGCCGTGGCCTCAAGCTCGAACCACCGCTCCAGATAGCCGAGCAGGCGGCTTAGCCGCACCAGCCCGTTCTTGGTGATGGGCTGCGCGGCAAAGCGGCGACCGAGCTCCTCGAGGCGCTCGACCGCGCGGTGACGAAGGCCGAGCGCTTCGTAGGCCACCGCCGCGTTGTACAGGCTGGTGGCGGCGATCTCGGGGTCGGTCGCCAGCTTGCTCAGCCGATCGAAGGCCTCGGCAGCGTCGGCAAAGCGATCGACCAGCAGAAACGAGCGGGCTCGCTCGAACTCCGCCTTGAGCTCCTCGGCGTCGTAGCCGTGCACCTGCACCGGTTCGGTCTGGTAGGTCGGCACGGCGGGCGCCCCGCCCGGGAGCTGGGGCTCGGGGCCCGCGCTCGGCCCACAGGCAGCGGTCGCGGACAGGACGGGGACAAGGACGGTTGCGGCGCGCATCGGAAGTCGTGACATACCCATCAAACCTAATCTGACCCAAGCCTGGGCGCGATCCTCGCAAGTCATTCTGGCACCGCCGCCTACGTCGAGCCACCCCGATGCGTTGCGCTTTTTCCCGGATTCCATCAGGATGTGCGCTCGTTGGGCCTTGCCGCACGCGGCCGTACCGGTCCGCGGGGCGGAAGCTCGGCGCAGGCACATGACTCGAGCGGACCCGATGAACCGCAACACCTGGCTACTGGCGACGAGCGGGATTGCGCTGGCGGTGTTGGCTGCTTGCGCGGCCTCCCCTTCGGTCGTGCCGTTTGCTCCCGCGCCAGCGGTCACCCCGGAGCCCGCGCCCTCGTCGTCGCCCGCAGAACAGCGGGGGACAAGCGCCCGCCCTACGCCCTCACCCGCTTCTTCCCGCGCGCCCGAGCAGAGCTGCGCCCCGCTACAGCTGCCGCTGCCCGACGTGCCCATGGGCGAGCACGACGTGGCCGTTCCGGCCATCGTCGACGGGCAGCGGCTGGCGCCCTTTTACGCGCGACTGGCCGCGCTCGCTCGCGGTCGCAGCGCGCGGCCCGTGCGCATCGCCGTCTACGGCGACTCGAACCTGACCATGGACTTCATCACGGGCCAGATGCGGCGCGTGCTCCAGCGTCGCTACGGTGACGCGGGCCACGGCTTCGTCGCCCTGGCGCGGCCCTGGTCGCACTACCAGCACATGGACGTCGAGCACGACGTGCGCCGCGGGTTCGAAGCCTATGTGCCTTCGACCAACCCCTCGGGTGACGGGGCCTACGGCATTTCCGGCATCGCGGCCGAGAGCCTGTGGCGGCGCGCTGAGACCTGGGTGGCCACCGCGGGTCCCGACGCCCCGGTGGGCCACAAGGCCAGCCGCTTCGAGGTCTTCTATTGGCAAAAGCCCAAGCGGGGCTCCTTCGAGATCCGCGTCGACGGCGAGCGGCGTGCGGTGGTCGACACCGCGGCGGAAGAGCCCGTGCTGGGGCACCATCGGCTCGAGCTCGCCGACGAGGCCCATCGCATCGAGATCGAGGTCGTGTCCCGTCGGGGGCGGGTGCGGCTTTTCGGCGCGGTGCTCGAGCGGGACGTCCCGGGTGTGGTGGTCGACTCCTTTGGCGTGGGCTCGCTCAACACGCGCGCCCAGGCGCGGGAGGATCCGAAGATCAACCACGCCATGCTCCAGCATCGAGGCTACGACCTGGTCATCTTCACCACGGGAGCCAACGATCTGTTCACCATGGATGTGGCGCCTCGCTTCATGGCCGAGATCATCGAGCTGCACCGCCAGGCCCTGCCCGGCCTTCCCGTGCTGTTCGTGAGCCCGGCCGATCGGGGCAAGAAGGGCACCAACAGCCGCATCCTGCCCGTGGTCGAGCAGCGCAAGCAGATGGCCAAGGACCACGCCGCCGCCTTCTGGAACCTGTGGGAGGCCATGGGCGGCGTCTCCTCCATGGCCCGCTTCCAGGCCCGCGGCATGGCCATGGACGACTGCGTGCACTTCAACCAGGCCGGTGGCGCGTACGTGGCCGATCGGCTGCTCTACGCCCTGCTGCGCGATCTCAACGCCTACGCGCGCGCCCATCCCGAGCTCGGCTGCACGGCAGCCAGCCCGCGCTCGGCGCTTTGATCTTCCGCGCGGGTTTTCGGTGCTCGGCAATCGAACCAGCCCGTTTTTGCGGACACCAAGGTCATTCGCGGACTGACCATCCACGACCACGCTGGCGGGGACGCAAGTACCTCGGGAATGGGCTGAGCTAGGCAGCTCAAGATCGGGATTGTTGTTCAGCGTTGCCTCAGAAACGCCCAACGAGCCGTATGGTGGCGCGGTCGCGCGAGGCACCTGGCAACAGGGCCACGTCGCTTTCGGTTGCGTCGCCGCTCGCGGAGCCGATGATGACGAGGATCAACCCGCCTAGTGCCCCGGCTCCCCCCACACCGAGCAAGATGTCGGCGGCGAGGGCTTGGTCCTCGAGACGGTCGATCTCTTCGCGGCCAGCGGGAGTACATGTCTTGTCTCCGCTCAACGCGGGGTCTTCCCCCGCGTCGTTGGAGCTGTCGAGCTCCATGGCCCCCATGATGCCCCCAGCGATCAACGACGCGCTGCCCAGGCCGAGCA
>CAYTYV010000617.1:0-3330 GCA_964441055.1 uncultured Polyangiaceae bacterium
GTACCTGGCGTCCGGGAGCAGCCCAGGACGCCTCACTCCACGATCGTCAACCAGGGTCTTTCGTGTCCTTTCGGCAAGCATGCATGAATCGGGGGCAGGTTGAGGTGTAGGCTCATAGGCGAGGTCACCGGATGACGGAGGACAGCCTATGTGGAGAGAAGAGAGAACAGTAGCCGCGGCGGAGGCTGCGGTCGACGGGGAGATAGAGGCGGTACGCGGGCGGATCGAGCACTGGCGTCGGACACGGAAGAAGCGGACGGAGATGCCGGAGGCTCTCTGGGCGGCTGCGGTAGCGCTGACCAGGGAGCGAGACATATACCCTGTCGCCCGCGCGCTGAAGGTGGATTACACGTCACTGAAGCTGAGAGCACTCCAGGCGGAGCTCGACAGGCAGACAGGTGCTGCTGCCAGTGAGGCAGGCTTCGTGGAGATCAGCACAGCTCAGATATTCGGCGCCCATGAGCCGGTGGAGAGCGTGGTGGAGCTGTCGGATGCGAACGGTGCGAGGATGACGATCCGGATGCCGGCGAGCCGAGCGGTGGACTTGGTGGGCCTGTCGGATGCCTTCTGGAGGCGGAGCCGATGATCCAGATCACGCCGCAGATGCGAATACTCGTAGCAGTGGAGCCTGCGGACTTCCGCCGCGGCATCGACGGGCTTGCGCGGTTGTGCCGTACGGCATTGCGATCGGACCCCTTCTCGGGGACGGTCTTCGTCTTCCGCAACCGCCGGGCAACGGCGATCAAGGCGCTGATCTACGATGGCCAAGGGTTCTGGCTGTGCCACAAGCGCCTGTCCCAAGGCCGGTTCCGTTGGTGGCCGAAGTGCTCGGACATGGAGGTCACGTCCTTGCAGGCGCACGAGCTGCAGGTCCTGCTGTGCGGCGGTGATCCTGGGGCGACCAATGCACCGCCGGTTTGGCGCCGGGTGGATCGGGCCGCCTGACCTGAGCCGGTTCGCTCGAGACCGAGACCACCACCGGCACACTTTTTCCTTGCGTTCTACCGCTACGTCTGGTATCACGACCGGTATGGAAACGGTCATCACAACCTATCGAGGTCGCCAGATCACCAGCCAGGATCTGTCCACAATACATAAGCTGATCGCATCGAATCCGAAGGCGAGTCGGCGGGCGCTGTCGAGGAAGCTGTGCGAGAAGTGGGGATGGGTGCAGCAAAACGGCACCCTGCGAGACGGGGTGTGTCGAAGCCTGCTGCTGGAGCTGCACCGCGCCGGGCACATCGAGCTACCGGCGCCGCGATGGAGAAGCGTGGGTGCGGCATCCCGGCATCGATCCCCCGCGCCGGTCGAGATCGACACCACAGCGCTGCGCTGCGGCCTGAGGGAACTGGGCGAGCTGAGCTTTCGCCAGGTACGGCGCACCGCCGACGAGCCGCTGCTCGAGGGCCTGATCGAGGCGCACCATTACCTGGGCTACACGCGTCCGGTGGGCGAGCACCTGAAGTTCCTCGTCATGGCGGGCGAGCGCCCCGTGGCCTGCTTCGTGTGGAGCTCGGCGCCCCGGCACCTGGCTCCTCGGGACAGGTACATCGGCTGGTCGGCGGAGGCTCGGCGGCTCAACATCCACCTGGTGGTCTACAATAGCCGGTTTTTAATCCTGCCGTGGGTCGAGGTGCCGCATCTAGCCTCCCACCTGCTCGGCCGGATGGTGCGGATGCTGCCTGAGCATTGGGAGGCCGGATATGGACATCCGGTGTGGTTCGCCGAGACCTTCGTGGACCCTGGTCGGTTCAAGGGGACTTGCTACCGGGCAGCGAACTGGGTCTTCCTGGGGCGGACCACCGGTCGTGGCAAGGACGATCAGACGGGAAAGGCCAACCGGCCGCTCAAAGACGTGCTGGGCTACCCGCTGACGAGGCGCTTCCGCGAGCTGCTGTCGAGGACGGGATGACCCCGCGGAAGAGCAAGAAGAGGAGGAAGAAGAGCAAAAGGCGCGATCCCAGGCGCCCCGAGCGCCGGGAGGTTCGACTCGACGAGCTCCGAGCGATCCTCGATCGTGCCCAAAGCGCACCCCTGAGCGCCGAGGAGCACGAGATGCTTGCGGCGGCGGTCGAGACCCTCGCCTTCATCACGCAGGAGCTGGAGGAGTCGGGGGTGACGATCGCCCGGCTGCGCAAGCTGCTGTTCGGCTCGAGCTCGGAGAAGACACGGGATGTCCTCGGAGACAAAGCCGACGACGAGACAGACGACGGTGCTGACAAAACAGGCTCCGAGGACGCCTCCCCAGAGGAGGCAGGCGATGCCGAAAAAGGGGTGGGTTCCGAGGGCGAAGACAGGTCGGGGGATGACGCCGACAGCGGCAAGAAGACCAGGAAGAAGCGCAAAGGGCACGGGCGCAACGGCGCCGGTGCGTACACGGGCGCCGACAAGATGTCCGTCTCGCACGACTCGCTTGAGCATGGCGACCGCTGCCCGGGCTGCCTGAAGGGCAAGGTCTATCGCCAGGCCAAGCCGGCTGTGCTGGTTCGGGTCAGGGGTGTGGCTCCGCTGTCCGCTACGGTGTACGAGCTGGAGCGCCTGCGCTGTAACCTGTGCGGAGAGGTGTTCACGGCACGGGCGCCGCCCGGCGTTGGCGACGCCAAGTACGACGAGACGGCGGCGTCGATGATCGCGTTGCTCAAGTACGGCTGCGGCTTGCCGTTCAATCGACTCGAACGGCTGGGGACAAACCTCGGAGTCCCGCTGCCCGCAGCCACGCAATGGGATGTCGTCGAGAAAGCCGTCGATGCGTTCGAGGCGACGTGGGCCGAGCTCATCCGCCAGGCCGCTGGCGGCGACGTGGTCTACATCGACGACACCAAGGCCAGGGTCCTATCGCTCGCTGAGGAGGTCCGCAAGGAGCTCGCCCTCGGCGAAACCGAGCGGACTGGCATCTTTACCTCGGGCGTAGTCTCGACCGTCGAGGGTCGAGAACTCGTGCTGTTCTTCACGGGCCGCCAGCACGCTGGCGAGAACCTGAGGGACGTTCTACGGAAGCGCTCCGCCGAGCTGCCTCCACCGATCCAGATGTCCGATGCGCTCTCGCGCAACACGGTCGGTGGCGACTTCGAGACGATCGTGGCGAACTGTATGGCGCATGCGCGAAGGAAATACGTCGACGTCGCCAACAGCTTCCCCGACGAGGTCGCCCACGTCCTCAAGGCTCTGCGCGACGTGTACCGCTACGACGCGAAGGCCCGCGATGAGAAGATGTCGCCCGACGAACGGCTACACCACCACCAGAAGCACTCCAAGCCGTTGATGGACGCGCTCGATGAGTGGCTGCAGGCGCAGTTCGACGAGCACAAGGTCGAGCCCAATTCGTCTCTG
>CAYTYV010000618.1:0-3320 GCA_964441055.1 uncultured Polyangiaceae bacterium
CCGTCCGACCCGCCGCCCGAGCCATCCAGCCCGCCGCCCGAGCCATCCAGCCCGCCGCCCGAGCCGTCCAGCCCGCCGTCCGAGCCGTCCAGCCCGCCGTCCGAGCCGTCCAGCCCGCCGTCCGAACCATCGACCCCGCCTGCCGCGAGCAAGCCGGACAAGGCGTCGAGCCCGGGGGCGCGCCGCGCACCGCCCGCAGCCGACCGCAGCCGGGTAGACCGCTACGCCTAGAAGGGGCCGAGCATGGCGGGAGGCTGGGCGCTCGGGGCAACACTGGCGGCTTGGCTATCGGCGGGTGCGGCCGTGCCCGCGTCGGCTGCAGCTGCGCCCAACCCGCCCGCTGAGCGCGGCGGCTGTCCCGACGACATGCGGCGGGTTCGCGGCGTGCACCACGAGCAGCTCCAGCGCCTATGCACCGACTTTCGCCGCACCAAGTGCTACGGCTTCTGGCCTGGGCTGGTCATGCGCGAGCCTCGCGCAACGCCCATCGACGTGTGCATGGACCGCTATGAGTGGCCCAACCAAGCGGAGGGCGAGCCGCTCGTCATGGTCCGCTTCGGCGAGGCCCAAGCGCTGTGCGAATCGCGCGGCAAGCGGCTCTGCACCGAGTTCGAGTGGGAGCTCGGCTGCGAGGGACCGCGCGGCCTGCCCTGGCCCTACGGCTTTGCCAAGAAGGTGGGGGCCTGCAACAGCGACAAGCCCTTCAAGCCCTACAGCGAGGCGAGGCTGAGCTCGCCCGATCGCGCGGTGCGCGAGCTCGAGGTGCGGCGGATCTGGCAGGGGGCGCCTTCGGGCAGCTTTCCCGAGTGCCGCAGCCCCTTCGACGTGATGGACCTGGTCGGCAACGTCGAGGAGTGGGTGGTGACCTCGCGGGCCGAGTGGCCCTACCGCTCCTCGCTCAAGGGCGGCTACTGGTCCAAGGCCTGGAGCGGCTGCCGCGGCACCAACGATCGGCACGCCCCCATGTTTCGCTACTACGAGATCGGCTTCCGCTGCTGCCGTGAGCCCGACCGAGCTCACAGCGTGGGATAGACGTCGCTGCCGTCCTGCTCGAGCTCGCCCTCCACGCCCTTGGCCCACTTGGGCAGCTCGGGCAGGGCCGAGCGCTGGTAGTCCGGGGCCACCCAGAACACCTCCGGGGTGGGGCGGTAGCCGCTGTAGTACTTCCAGGCGTGAGTGCGGCCATCGAGGTAGTGGACGGTGACGTAGGAAAAGACGTCCATGCCCCGGGTTCCCTTCTGGTGGCGGATGATCCGACCGTTCTTGAGCCATCGCCGCACCGAGATGCGGCGGGTGAACTGCTCGACGCGGGACACGCCGTGCTTGTAGTCCACCTTGGCCACGGCCTGGCCGCCGAGCAGCTCGACCCGCAGCAAACCGCGCTCGGGCACGGTAGCGTGGACCACCACGGGGAAGCGGTGGGCGTTGCGGATCGCGAGATCGACCCGCGGATAGGACACGGTCGCATCCAGCCCGAGCACGATGTAGCCGGACGGCCGCGTGTGGCTCTTGCGCTGGACGATGTCCATGCCGCCGTAGACCGCGGCGGCGTGCAGCGTGCTGGAGACCTGACAGGTGCCGCCTCCCACCCCGATGGTGAGCTCGTCGCCGAGGATCTCGGGGGCGTACTGAAAGCCTCGCTCGAGCGTGCGGGGTCCGACCCGCTCGTTGAACGAGACGAGCTCGGCCGGGCGAATGACGAGCTCGTTGAGCAGGCTCGCCGCCAGGGCGACGTTGGCCGAGCGACCGCGCTTCCATGGCTGGAACCGCGTCTCGTAGCTGGACAGGACCTTGGCGACGTCGATGTCCTCGAGGTCCTGCAGGGTCACTTCCGCCTCGATGGCCTGGGTGAGCAGCGCGACCTCGCCCTCGGGGGGCAGCCGCTCGCGCAGGGCGGCGATGGTGGCGGCCGCATCGAGCCGCTCGCCTGGCACGTCGGCAACCTTGCGGCGCGCGGCGAGATCCAGCCGAGCGTTTTCGGGCTCGCGTCGCAGCGCGTCGGCGCTGCGCTCGATGGCGCCTAGGGCCGCCCCTTCGTCCAGCGTCCAGGCGTAGGGCACATCGATCTCGCCGCGCCTAGCCCGCGCCGTCTCGCGCAGCCGACGCAGGATCGAGCCCGTGTGGCCCACCGCCTCGGTGCGAGCGAGGGTGTCTTCCACATCGATGGCCACGCCCAGCTCGTCCAGGCTCAGGTCGCGACGGTGCTCGCCGTGGCGCAGCACCACCCGGCGCTCGGCATGGGAGCGAGCCTGCCGCTCGAGCCAAGCTCGGACCGAGCGTCCATCCGGCACGGGCTCGGAGCCCACGCGCAGGCCCCGCACGACCGGCGAGGTCGGGATCCGCGGCTCGATGACGGGCACGGCCGCCACTCCCAAGACCGCGCCCACGCCAGCGGCCGCCGCTATCGCAGCCCAGCGCTTCACAACGCACAGATCGTAGCCGTGCGCTCGGCGGGCGCACCAGTTTTCACGCTGTGGGCTTTTCCGCGGCGGGCTCGACGGCTCGGTTGCGCCGCCGTCGCACCTCGTCCGCGGGCAGCAGCTCGCCGCGCAGCCGGTCGACGTAGAGGATCCCGTCGAGGTGATCGATTTCGTGCTGCCAGAGCACGGCGTTGGCTCCCTCGGCCCGCTCGGACACGAGCTGTCCGTCAGCGCTCATGTGCTCGAGCCGAACCCAGCTGTGGCGGCGCACCAGCCCGCCCACGCCCGGAATGCTCAGGCACATCTCGTAGCCGTCTACGGTCTCGTCCGAGCGCTCGACGATGATGGGGTTGCGCACGAAGACCACCCGCGGCGCATCGGTCTGGTAGTCGAGCACGAGCGTGACGACGCGCAGGCGCATGCCCACCTGCGGGCCGGCCAGGCCCACGCCCTCGGCCCGCTGCATGGTCGCCACCATGCGGCGCTCGAGCTCGGCGAGATCGGCCCACGGCGGCACCGATCTGGCGTTGCCGCGCAGCACTCGATGCGGATCGTTGCCCTGGCGAACCACGTCGAGATCGTCTCGCGGAGTCCCGAGCAGGGCGACCTCCTCAGCCAGCCAGGACCAGCGTCGCATCCGAGCCGGGTCAGCACCACGGGCCGCGCCCGCTGCAGCGGGGGCCGCGCAGCCCGCCCCTGCCGCTAGGCTGGCAGCCGAAGACAGGGCGAGGATCTGGCGTCGAGTAAGCGGCATCATCTCACCTAGTTTCTACAATGGCTTCACGGGCAAGTCGAAGCGCGCCCCCCTATCCGCCACCGACGAAGCGCACGATCTCGACAACGTCGCCCTCGCCGAGCTCGGTGCGAGCGTGCTCGGCCGCGGGCACCAGCTCGCCGTTG
>CAYTYV010000619.1:0-3311 GCA_964441055.1 uncultured Polyangiaceae bacterium
CCCCACGTCTACACCAAGGCGGAGATGCGCGAGCTACTGTCCGCGGCCGGCTTTACGGCCCACCATTTCGTGCTGGTTCTGCTGCTGGTGGCGCGAATGCGGGCGTCCGACGAGGCACGATGGCGCCCCTAGCGCTTTCGGCGCGCTTGGACCCCGCCCAGCAGGCGTCCGAGCTGGTTGCTCGCCCGCGTCTGCGCCACCAGGCTGCGGTGGGCGTCCGCTCGGACCGTCGCGAGCAGCGCCAGGACGGCTTGTCCGCTGACGCCGACGGTGGTCCGAGCCGCCAACCCGAGCAGGCTGGAGCGCTGCTCGTGGACCAGCCCGTCCGACCAGCCCTTTTCAAAGGCGTTATGACGGAAGAAGCGCGGGCTCGCGCGGTCTGGGCCGATGATGTGGTAGATGCGCGCGCTCGGGGCATACACGATGCGCTCGCCCAGCCGCTCGAGCCGACGGGTGATCTCGATGTCCTCGCTGTAACCGGCCGCGCCCTTGCCGAGGTCCTCGCGGAAGGCTGCCGTCTCGTCGAAGACCTCGCGTCGAAAGAGCATGTTGCCGCCGTACAGATCGATGCGGGCTGGTCCCTCGGGCAGGTCCTGGGTCTGGCCCAGCATGGTGGCCAGCGGACCGTGGAGCCAGCTCGGGCGCTCGTCGTCAAAGGTGAGCGCGATGGCGCCCTGTTGCACACGCGAGCCGAAGCGCTCGGCCACGCGCTGGTGCTCGCGCAAGACGGCGCGGTCGACGAGCTGATCGTCGTCGGTGAAGAACAGGTAGCGTCCGCGCGCCTCGCGGATGGCGCGGTTGCGGGCGGCCGACAGGCCGAGCCGCGTTTCGTAGACGTAGCGAAGCTCGAAGGCGGCCTTTGGGCGAACGCGCTCGACGAGCGAGGCGGTGCCGTCGGTGGAGGCGTTGTCGATCAGCACCAGCTCGACGTCGGTCGGCGGATAGTCGACCTCGAGCACGCTCCCGAGCACGCGTTCGAGCAAGGCGGCGCGGTTGCGCGTGCACAGCACGATGGTGAAGGTCGGAGCGCTCATGTCCTACCGAGCGACTACCATGGTCGCCACCTCTCGGGCCAGCTCGAGCAAGCGGCGCTCGATGCCGTCCCAGCCGTAGTGGGCTTGGACGTAGCGCTGGCCAGCCTCGCCCTGTCGCTGGCGCAAGGCTGGATCGTCGAGCAGGCGGGCGAGCTGGCGGGCGAACTCGGCGCGGCCGTGGTAGCAGAGCCCTCCTTTGGAGCGGCGGACGTGGTCGCTCGTCACCGCGCAGCGCTGCTCGACCAGCACGGGCTTTTTCAAGGTCCAGGCCTCCAGCATCACCAGCGACAGGCTCTCGTAGCGGCTGGGCATCGCCAACGCCTCACAGTCGCGCAGCAGGGCGAGCTTGCGCTGCTCGCTGACAAAGCCCTCGCGCACGATGTCGGGGTGCTCGGGCAGCGAGGGCAGCGCCCCGCCGCCCGCCAGCACGAGCTGCAGATCGCGCCCGTGGTAGGGATGGCCGCCACTTCGAAAGGCGCGATCGCCGCGGCTGCGCTTGAACTCGAGGAAGGCATGACCGAGCTCGTCAACGCCCTTTTCCGTATCCAGACGGCCTAGGTAGAGCAGGTAGGGAGGCGGGCGCGCCCGCGCCTGGCCAGCCGCGGGCTCCGCTACCGCCTCGGGAAGCTCCACGCCGCAGCCCACCACCTCGGCTCGTTTGCCCGCCAGGCCTAGCTGCTGCTCGGCGAACTGGCGTTCGGCCTCGGTGTTGTAGGCAATGGCATCGGCCCGCTCGAAGACCTGGCGAAAGATGCCGAGCCGAATGGGCCGCTCGTCGTGCGCTGTCGGGATCAGGATGCGTCGAGCCCGCAGCCGTCGCAACCCGAGCACGGTGGGCAGATACAGATAGGTGAAGAAGATGAAGGCGTCATAGTCGTCGCGCACCTCTCCGATCCGCTTGAGCAAGCCGGGCGCCAGCGGGCCTTGGGCCAGCAGCCAGAGCCACTCGAGCGAGCGCGGGTGGGGCAGGCGCATGATCCAGCCTGCCAGCAGGCTCTGCAGCGGTCGCAGCCGCTCGACAAGCACGGGGAAGCGCTCGACCTGCACGCCCGCCAGCGTTTCCGCGCCCGCGGGGTAGTCGTTGGCCCAGGTGCTGTACTGCTTTGCGCAGGTCGTCAGCACCGTGACCTGCTCCACCTCGGCCCGCCGCGCCAGCCGTTCGGCCAGCATGCGGCAGTGCAGCTCGGCTCCGCCGTTTACCTCGCGGCCGTAGCGTTGCACCACGAAGGCGATCCGCATGGACCGCGAGCATGGCCTGGATCGCGCGGCTGTCAAGGCGCCCGCCCTTTGCGGCGGCGGCCGATGGCCCGCTCGAACAGCTCGACGTGGCGCTCGGCCACGCGGGTCCAGCTATGCTCGGCGCAGTAGCGGCGGGCCCGCTCGATGGTCTCGGCGGAGAGCGTATCGTCGGTGAGCAGCCGCTCGAGCTCGTCGGCTAGCGGTGCCTTCATGGTGTGGACCGCGTCGCGTAGATCGTCGAACAGGGGGATGTCGGACACGGCCACGGGACGGCCCGAGCCGAGGGCGTGGCGGGCCGCGCCGCTGGTTCCCTGATCGGCGCTCGTGCGGTAGTTGAGCACGATCCAATCGGCGGCGCGGAGCCGGGCGAGGAGCTGCTCGTCGGTCAGAAACCCCCCTGCCAAGCTCACCTGACGCTCGAGCCCGAGCGCGGCGCAGCGCTGGCGCAGCCACTCCAGATGGCGGCGGGACTCGCCCGTCGGCGCGGCCGCACCGCACACCCAGTACTGGACGTCGGAGTGACCGCGCTGGCGAAGCTCGGCCAAGGCCTCGAGGCTCTGGGCCACGCCCTTGTGGGGATGCACGAAGCCCACGTGCGCGAGCACCCGGCTTGTCGGATCCACGCCCGCCGCCCGCTTGGCCTCGCCGAGATCGCTCGCGTCCGCGAGCGGCACGCCATGGGGGATCGCGGCGACGCGCCCCCAAGGCAGCTCGGCGCGATGCGCCTCGTTGTGCACCACGAGATCGGCGCGCCCGAGCGGGATCAGCATCCGCACGAGCTTGGCGCTGCGCTGCCAGCCTCCGCCAAAGCGCCCGTGCAAGGTGGCCACGATCGGGACCCGGTCGAGCGCGCAGCCGAGCGCCAGGGCCCAGACGAAGCGCGGTGAGAACAGCGCGTAGTTGATCTGCAGGTGCAACACGTCGGGCCGCAGCCGCCTCAGGTGCCGCGCGGTCTGCCAGGCTTGCCGCAGCGTGGCCCTTTCGCGGCTCCAAAGCCGCGGCGGGGAGGGGCCCGTGGCAGCGGCTCCAGGCTCGCGG
>CAYTYV010000620.1:0-3309 GCA_964441055.1 uncultured Polyangiaceae bacterium
TACGGCGCCCGTGGACACCCTGCAGTCCCTCTCCGGCTCGAGCGATCGCGATCTCCGCATCCTCGCGCTGCGGGGGCTCGGGCTGATCGGCGACGCAGCCGAGGCCTTGGCCGGGCTCGACGACGCGTTCGAGAGCGACGACGACGCCATCTTCCTGACGGCGATCGAGGCCGCCATGCGTCGTGGTCACAAGGAGGCTCGACGGGCGGCCCGGCGCGCCATCGACGACGACGCGCGCCCCGAGCGCGCGGATGGTGCTGCCTGGCTGTTGTGCTTGGGCGGCAAGGAATCGGACGAGGAGATCTTGCTCGGACGGCTCCGGCGCGTGCCTAGCGACCGACTCGCACGGGGACTGGGGCGGTTCGGCCATGCGGCCTGCTTGCCCGCGCTGCTCGATCTGCTCGAGACCGATTGCGCCGATGGGGCGGCCGAAGCGCTCGAGCGCATCACGGGCGCCGGGCTATGGGAGACGGTGGAGGAGCCCTGGGAGCTCGCGTTGCCGCCTGAGGCTGCGGAGGCCGGCGGCTTGCCCGTGCCGATGCGAAGCGTGAAGAAGGTCGTCACCGATCCGAGCCGGTGGCGCGCCTGGCTCAATGCGAATGCCAAGCGATTCCAGATGGAGGAGCGTGGGCGTGGCGGCCAGCGTGGGGGTGCGCTGTGGCTTACCCCCGCGCGGGTGGCTTTGTCGACGCCGCCGGACCGGCGCCACGAGGCCGAGCTCGAGCTCGCGATCGCAACCGGCATGACGGGCGTGCTGCGGACGAACGACTGGGTCGCGCGGCAACAATCCTGCCTCGCCACGGCGCGCGAGCAGCTTCGGGCCAAGAACGTGGGTGGTTGGCCGTTCGGCGCGACCCCGGATGTGGCGCCAACGGGTGAGGCGAGCGTGAGGAGCACCCTCTTCATGAACATCGCGAATGTCTCGCCCTTGGTCGCCGCGCTTCCGGGCTTCGTGGCGAAGCCGAGCGAAGCGCAGCCCAGCGCCGCGGACTCCCCCGAGTCCAACGCGCTGCCGTTCAAGCGCTCGAAGCCCGCCGTTCGGCCGCCCGAGCCACCGCCGAGCGCACGAGCTCCTTCGCCCCCGAAACCGGAAGTCGTCGCCGACACGCCCCCGGCCGCGGAGGAGGCGAGCGACGCGGACGTGCCGCGCCCGTCGCCCCCCAAGCCGAGCGAGAACGACGCGGATGCGGGCCTCGAAGGGCTCAACACGACCCTGCGCGGCGAGACGACCGTGAAGGGGCCGGCGCTTCCGTTTGCCCCCAGCCCGCCCCGAGCCAAGGGCAAGGCGGCGCACGCGCCCGCCTCGGCCCGGGCGCTTCCCGTCGACTCCTCTCCCAAGATGGTGGAAAGCAAGCGGGATCCGCTGGCTACGACGCTGCCGTCGGATGTCATCAGCCCGCTGTTCAAGCGCGCTGGACAAACGGACGGCGCCGAGTCGCCGCCGCAGAGCGCCCTACCGTTCGAGAGCCCGCCCGACCGCAGCGCGTTGCCCTTCAAGCCGCGCCCCCGGCGCCCCCGGCCCGAGGACGGCGCGCTTCCATTCCGAAAGCCCCCGACGACGCCGCCCACGGCCGAGCCCGCGGCGCGCCTCTCCCTCAATGCCTTCGCGTCGCTCGAGGCCGAGCTGATGGTCGTGGATGCCGATCCCTCGAGCGTGCTGCACCGCTACGGCCTCGAGCCCGCCGCCTTGAAGCAGGAGCGCGACGCTTGGAAACGTGCCTTCGAGCGCGACACCAAGCTCGAAGCCGAATACAAGGCGAAGCTTCGTTCGTTTCGCGACTGGCTTGCCAAGAACCGCTAGCCTCGGCCGCCGGGCTCACGTGTCGAGCCGCATCGGTGAGCGGCCCGGCCTCGGCAACAGCCGGGATTGATCGACGATTCCAGTGCGAAGGAGGGGACTTGAACCCCTATGCCCAGTGCGGGCACTAGCACCTCAAGCTGCCGGGATCCCTCTAAACTGTTGGAACTTCACAGGGCAAGTGCGTCAGGAAGCGTCAGAAAACGCCAGCTCGCGCCCGATTCTGGCCGCAGCGGCCAGAATGCTCCAGCACCTCAGCCGTCCACTGGCCACCGAGTCACGACGGCCTGCAGCCTTGCCGACGGTGTCATCGCCGCGCTTGAGACCGAGGACGTCGCCGGCGCCCGGGCAGCAGCCCGCGCCCTGCTGGAGTTCGTTGAGCAGCTTCCCGCTGTCGGCCGCCACCGAGGCATCCGGGCGGCTGGCGGCGGCCAGGAGGGAGCGTGAGCGCCATGGCCCCTGCTTCGCCACAAGACGCCTCCAGCCCAGCCTTCGGTCTGCCAGAGCTCCCCTCTAAGGCCGTCGCTCCCGCGGGTCTGACTTGCGGCACCTCGAGCTCCGTGCCCAGGCCCTTCCTCAAGTGGGCCGGCGGCAAGCGACAGCTGCTGTCGACGTTGCTCAAGGCCATCGAGCCGGTGAAGTGGATCCGGCGCTACCACGAGCCTTTCTTGGGGGGCGGAGCCCTCTTCTTTGAGCTGGTACGTCGAGGACTTTTGCTCCCCGAAAACGCCTTCCTGTCCGACGCCAACCCGAACCTGGTGGCGGCTCACACCGGCGTCGGCGCCCTTGTCGAAGAGGTGGTTCACCTGCTTCGTCAACACGCGGCCTACCACAGCAAGCAGCACTACTACGCGGTGCGTGATCAGGCCCTGCAGAGCCCCGCTGCGCAGAGCGCCCGGCTCATCTACCTCAACAAGACCTGCTTCAACGGCCTCTACCGGGAGAACCGCCGAGGCAAGTTCAACGTGCCCCTTGGCAGGCACAAGAACCTGACGATCTGTGATGAGCCCAACCTCCGCGCCGTCGCATCGGTCCTGTCCCGCGCCACCGTCGAGGCCCGAGACTTCGAGACGGTCTTGGAACGAGTAGAGCCTGGCGATCTCGTCTACTGCGACCCCCCGTACGTGCCGACGTCGCAGACCGCCAAGTTCACCGAGTACGCTGCCCAGACGTTCGATGTCGATGCTCAGCGGCGCTTGGCTGAAGTCGCCCGAGAGTTGAATGAGGCGGGCGCCTTTGTTTTGCTCAGCAACTCCGATGTGCCGCTGGTGCACGAGATCTACAGCGACTTCTTCATCGAGCTTGTGCAGGCCAGGAGGGCCATCAACAGCAAGGGCAGCGGCCGTGGTCTGGTGAACGAGGTGCTCATCCGCAACTTCTAGAGCCCAGGCTTGGCGCCTTCCTTCCCCGTGGCCACACCGACGTGCTGCTCCGCCCAAAGGTGAGTCCGCCTGCAGGCCGTTTCAGCCGGAGTACGCATCTGGTTGACGCTTGCGGCCCCTAGGATCCCG
>CAYTYV010000621.1:0-3293 GCA_964441055.1 uncultured Polyangiaceae bacterium
GCTACGTGCGCGAGCGCCTCGCCGAGGTGGTGGAGAGCGAGGACCTGAGCCGCTATATCCTCTGAAGGGGCTCTGCGCGGCCCCCCTGCCGCGCGGCCCCTTCGCTCGATTCGCCACCCCTTATGGGCGGCCCCGTCACCGGGACGGCTGGTACTCGTACGCGCCCATGTCGCCAAAGCGCGTCAGTCGGTCTCGCCGCTACGGCAGCTCGAAGGTCGACGACCGCAGCCAGATCTTGACCGCCGTCTGCGAGCCCACGTAGGCGTGGTAGCTACCAGGAACGTACTGCCCTTCGGGCCCCACCACCTCGAAATCGTGGTCGACGGCGCAGCCACTGGCGTACACGGCGCCCGCGTGCTTGAGCAGGCCGCCGCAATAGGCGTCCCAACTCGGGTAGTAGGTGCACTGCTCGGCCCGGAATAATGAGCCATCGTCGGCGCGCAGCGAGCGATGACAAGCGGTGTGCACGTTGTTCTGCCAGTTCGGGCAGGTGTCCGTGGTGGCGCACACGTGCTGGAAGCAGATCGGCATCCCCCCGTTGGGCTGGATCATCCAATCGTCGCCAGCGAAGGCGTCCGCATAGTCGAGCTTGCAGGTGCCGAACCACACTGGCGTGTCTTCGTGGTTGTTGCCGTGGATGGCCACCGCTTGGTTGTACTGCTTGTAGACCCGGTCCTGGCTGGTGTGCACCTCGTAGCGCACCTCCATGCCCTCCCACACGCTCTCCAGCAAGGGCTCCAGCGCAGCCCAGTGATTGATCAGGAACTGGCTGGCCTCGGTATCCCGGTGCGAGACCAGCACCCAGTCGCCGTCGTCCTGGTCCCAATCGCAGCAGGTCAGGACCGGCTCGACGCCGCCCGGACCGTCGAGGTCGACCTCGCACGCTTCGCCCGCCGGAGCGCAGGTAAAGCCCAGATACTCGTAGGCCCCCAAGTCGGCGTACGGCGGATCCCCCACGCCGCTGTCCGGGGTTCCCAGATCGTCCACCCGCGGATGACCGTCCATGTCGAACTCGGGCGCCTCGTCGCCATTGGCTGCGTCGATGCAGGGCGAGCCTTCGCCGATGTGCAGGTCGTCGGGCGCGCCCACGAACAGCGGATCGGCGTCGATGTTGCCGTCGCCCGTGAAGCCTCCCTCGACGTTGCTGTAGGTGACGGTGGACGTCGAGCTAACGTCCATGATCTCGGGTCCGTTCGGGGCAGTATCGCCCCACAGAATGCAGTTCGTCACCACGGGCGCGCTGGACGAGGTGTTGCCTATCCCGCCGCCGAAGACGCTCGACGAATTGCCGTGGAACGTGCAGTTCGTCACCGCGGGCGTGCCGGAGTTGTTCCGCATCCCGCCGCCGACAACGCTTGCAGAATTGCCGCTGAATACGCAGCTCTCCACCGTCGGCGCGCTGCTCTGGCCATTGCTCATCCCGCCGCCGCCGTAGCTCGCCTCATTACCGCTGAACGTGCAGCTCCTCACCGTCGGCGAGGCGGCCTCGTTGCACATCCCACCGCCGTCTCCCGTCGCCGAGTTGTCGGAGAACGCCGAGCTCGTCACCGTCGGGGCGGACCCGCTGTTGAACACCCCGCCGCCGTAGCTCGCCTCGTTGCCGCTGAACGAGCAGCTCGTCCCGGTGGGCGCACTGGCGGCGACGTTGTACATCCCACCGCCGTAGTTCGCCTCGTTGCCGCTGAACGTGCAGTTCGCCACCGTGGGCGAGGCCGCGGCATTGTACATTCCCCCGCCGCGATTGGTGGGAATGCTGCCCGTGGTGGCCTGCCCCCCGGTCACGGTGAATCCGTCCAGCACGGCATCGTCGCTGCCCTCGACCACGTGGTAGACGCGGTTTTCGCCGCCGTCCTCGTCGTAGCCGCTCAGAGTAGTGACGTTGGTCACCCAGTCGCGCTCTGTGCGCTCGGTCTCGGTACCGACGAAGCCGCCGTAGACATGGGCGCCCGGCTGCAGCTCGACGCTGTTGGTCGGCTGGTCCACGTAGATGTAGTACGTCCCCTCGGCCACCCACACATCGCAGCTCTCGAGCCCGGGATTGACCACCAGGGCATCGGCCGCCGCGTCGATGCCCTCCTGCACCGTCAGCATGGCCTCGGCCCAGCTCGTCCCATCGCCCGAGGAGCCCACCGCGCCGTCGACGTGGCGCACGCAGGCCTCGCACACCGCCTCGGTCGGGCTCTGCTGCGCGCACTCCTCGGTGCTCTCGCAGTCGGTGACCGTGAAGCTGTCCTCGGCCTCGCAGGCGTGGATGTCGCCGCCGTAGCAAACGGCGTCGCCGCTCGCCATGCCCGTGCCGTCTGGCGTCGCGCAGGCGCTGCCCGCCGCCACGCAGTAGCGGCTGTCGTCGGGCGCCAGGCGGCAGTTGTCGCTTGCGCACATGGCGTCGCGCGTGCACTGCTCGCCGTCGTCCAAAACGTCCACACAAGAGGGCGCGTCGCAGTAGTACGCGGGCGCGCAGTCGCCGTCGGCAGCGCACTCGCTGAGGCAGGCCCCCGACTCGCACAGGTAGGGCGTGCAGTCGGTCTCGCTCGGGTCGCAGTTGCCCTCGCCGTCGCAGAGGTGCTCGGTCAGCGTAGCCCCGTCACAGCTCGGCGGGTCGCACTCGGTCTCGCCTCCTGGGAAATCGCACGCGCCCGCGCCGTCGCAGGTCGCCCCGCACGGGCCCGAGCCTGGGCATTCCCCGTCTGGATCCTCGCCCGCCGCGATCGGCGTGCAGTTGCCCGTGTACGTGGGCTCCTCGCCGACGCCGCCGATACCTATCTCCAGGTCGCAGCGCTCGCAGCCGCCGTCGCACTGGGAGGTGCAGCACACCCCGTCCACGCAGGTCAGCCCGGGATCGCACACCCCGAACACGCCCACGCACACATCTCCCGGTCCCAGCCGCCTGATGACGGGGTTGGGGCCGGGTTTGCTGATGCTGCCCGGCCCGTTCGCATCGTTCGCCCCGCCTCGCACCTGCGCGCCCTGCGGGCTCGCCGTTACCGACTCCTCGATCGAAACCGGTTCGGCCTCGGTAGCGCAGCCAGAAACGACCAGCGCTAGTCCAGCCACCAGACACCACGTAAGACCCCTGCCCATGACCGCTCCTCTTCTGCCCCTCGAAAGGATGGTTCAAAACCGTGTGGACGGCTCATTTGCCCGCGTCTCGCGAGCTGGCTTCCATGCGTACCCCAACCGCGACCGAGCGAGAACGCTTTCCCGGAGAGGGGAGAGCGCTACGGCGCCTCCACCGCCACGAGCTCGGCCGCCCGCCCCGCCTCGCTCGTGGGTGTGGGGCACTTGGCGGAAAC
>CAYTYV010000622.1:0-3289 GCA_964441055.1 uncultured Polyangiaceae bacterium
AAGCGGATGTCGGCGCCCTGCTCGGACAGCTCTCGAAGAAGACGAGTCAAGTGTCGTCGGCTGCCGAGAACCGCGCATAGTTGGTGAAACCCGCCTGTAATCGCCAACGAAGCTGTTGAAGAAGAGGGGGGAATCGGGGGGAGAGAGTTCCCCCCGTTTTGATCTGCTCCGTCCTCGCGATCAGCGAGGTCGGCTCCATGCAATTCCCGAGGGCCGTCAGGCCCGGAGTGAGGCGGCCCCCCGGGGGGCCGCGCGCGCGGCCGTGCGTTCTCGGGATGGAGTCCGGTAGAACGATCCAGCCCCCGAGAACAGACGAAGGCCCAGGGTGAAAGACTTGGCGGTCTCCCTGGGCCCTCGCAGACCCCACGCGGCGTATGCCGTGAGGGATCTCAGTATGGCCGGGACGGACTCGGCGATCCATCCCCTCGGTGGCATGGGACGTCGATTCGCGAGGACTACCGGCAGTTTCGATGCGCGCGCTGCGGATGTCTTGCGGCGATCTGCTCGCACTGTGACCGTGGCCAGCGGTACTGCAGCGAGGGGTGCCGTGAGCGCAACCGGCTCGAGTCCCAGCGACAGGCCGGCTACCGCTACCAGCAGACGCCGCGCGGTCGCCGGAACCACGCGGCTCGTCAGGCCCGATATCGGACGCGTCAGCGACGGTGTCGATCCGAAAAAGTGACGCATCAGGGTCCCCCACATCCCTGTCGGGATCCGACCCTGTCCATCAGGACGATCACGCGAGCCGAGCGGCAGCTTCCGATGCCGCGTCGGGACGGTAGAGCCGTGCTCTGCGACGTGTGCGGAGCTCCGTGCGAGCCGTTTGCGCGGCTGAGCTTCCTTCGTCGCCGCCGACGGCGACGTGATCGCCCTGACGGATGGCCCTGACAGGCCGGGAGGACCGACGAGATGATCCCCAAGGAGACCGAGGCCACGATCCTGCGTCTGCACTTCGCCGAGAAGTGGCGGATCGGCACCATCGCCCGCCAGGTGGGCGTGCACCACACCACGGTGCGACGGGTGCTGGCGCGGGCGGGCGTACCCCTGCCGGTGAGGTCCACCCGCCAGTCGATCCTCGACCCGTACCTGGGCGTGCTCCAAGAGACGCTGCATCGGTACCCGGCGCTGCCAGCGAGCCGGCTTTACGAGATGATGCGCGAGCGCGGGTACCCGGGCGGTCCGGATCACTTCCGGCACTTGGTGGCGCTGCACCGCCCCTCGGCACCGGCCGAGGCGTACCTGCGGCTGCGGACGCTGCCGGGGGAGCAGGCCCAGGTGGACTGGGCCCACTTCGGCAAGGTGACGATCGGCGGGGCGGAGCGTCCGTTGCTGGCGTTTGTGATGGTGCTGAGCTGGTCGCGGCGGGTCTTCCTGCGCTTTTACCTACAGCAACATCTGGCCAACTTCCTGCGGGGCCATGTGGCCGCTTTCGAAGCCTGGAACGGCTGCCCGCGGGTGCTGCTGTACGACAACCTCAAGTCGGCGGTGATCGAGTGGCGCGGCGACGCGATCCACTTCCACCCGACCCTGCTGTCGTTTGCCGGGCACTACCGCTACGAGCCTCGGCCGGTGCCGCCGGCGCGGGGCAACGAGAAGGGCCGGGTGGAGCGAGCGATCCGCTACATCCGCTCGTCGTTTTTCGCGGCGCGGAAGTGGCGGGACCTGGCCGACCTCAACGAGCAGGCCCGGGTGTGGTGCGAGGGACTCTCGTCGGACCGGCCGTGCCCCGAGGACCGGACGATGACCGTCCGGCAGGCCTACGAGCAGGAGCAGCACAGCTTGCTGGGTCTGCCCGACGATCCCTTCCCCACGGACGAGCGGGTGGAGGTGAAAGTCGGCAAGACGCCGTATGTGCGCTTCGACCGCAACGACTACTCGGTGCCGATGGACCACACCCGTAAGGTGCGGGTGGTCGTGGCCAGCCCAGACACGGTGCGTGTGCTTGCTGGCAACGAGGTGATCGCGAGTCACCGACGCAGCTACGGCAAGGATGATCAGGTCGAGGACCCGGCCCACGTCGAGGAACTGGTGGCGCACAAGCGCCAGGCCCGGCAACACCGGGGTATCGACCGGCTGCAGTGCGCGGTGCCCAACTCCCACAACCTGCTGGTCCAGGTCGCCCAGCGCGGCGCGAACCTCGGCTCGGCCGTGGCTGCCCTGCTGCGGCTGCTGGAACGGTATGGCGCGGCGGACCTGGAGACCGCCATCTCCGAGGCGCTGGACAAGGGCGCGCCACACCCGCACTCGGTCCGCCTGATCCTCGAGCGGCGGTGGCACGAGCGGGGCACCCCGGCTCCGGTCCCTGTCCATCTCCCCGACGACCCCCGGGTCCGCGACCTGGTGGTCCGTCCCCACGACCTGGCCACCTACGACCCCTTCAAGGAGGACGACGATGACTCAGAACAGCACGGATGACCTGCAACAACGCGCCCACGCCCTGGGGCTCCACGGCCTACTGGAGCACTGGGACGACAACAAGGACCAGCCCTGGCTCGAGCCGCTGCTGACGTGGGAGGAGGCCGAGCGCCACAGACGTAGCCTCGAACGCCGGATCCGCAACGCCAAGATCGGCCGCTTCAAACCCATGGCCGACTTCGACTGGTCCTGGGCCAAGGCCATCGATCGCGAGCAGATCGAGGATCTCTTCGACTTCCGATGGATCGACGAGATCACCAACGTGGTCCTCGTGGGCCCCAACGGCGTGGGCAAGTCGATGATTGCCCAGAATCTGGCCCACCAAGCCCTGATCCACGGCTACACCGCCCGGGTCCTGTCGGCCAGCGAGTTGCTCAACGACCTGGCGGCCCAGGAGGGCGCCTACGCACTGCAGCGCCGCCTCAAGCGCTACTGCCGCCCCCAGCTGCTGTGCATCGACGAACTCGGGTACCTCTCCTACGACAACCGCCACGCCGACCTGCTCTTCGAGGTGGTCACCAGGCGATACGGTCAAAAGCCGATCCTGATCACCACCAACAAGCCCTTTGCCGAATGGAGCGAGGTCTTCCCCAACGCCACCTGTGTCGTCACGCTCGTGGACCGCCTCGTCCACCACGCCGAGATCGTCCAGATCAACGGCGAGTCCTACCGGCTCAAGGAGGCCAAGGAAGAGTCCGCCCAGCGGGCCAAGAAGCGGGCGGCTCGCCGCCGCCCGCGCAAGAGTTGAGCCCCATGGCCGAGAGATCCACCTCCGCCCAGCTCCTGCTCTCTCTGATCTCGGCGGCGGACACAAACCTGGTCCAGGTCTCCATGGAACTGCGGTGCGACCATGACATCGAGCACCCTGACGACG
>CAYTYV010000623.1:0-3277 GCA_964441055.1 uncultured Polyangiaceae bacterium
AGATCATCTGGACCTGGGTCGACGGCGGCATCACGGCCGAGGACGATTGGGAAGCGCCCAACGCCTAGCATCGGTCGCAACCGTATCGAATCCACCGCCGGGCAGCTTCGCGCCGCTCGGCGGTGTTTCTTTGTGTGCCGTGCTTACCCCCTGGGTTGTCCCCGACCCGCTGGGCGCGATAGCATGCCCGGGTGTCCAGCGCCTCGTTGCTCCAACGGATCCGGCATGCCGCCGACCCCACCTCGGCCGGACGGGCGCGCTACAGCGGCGGCGACCTCGAGTCCGTGGTGATGGAGCACCTCCAGCGCATGCTCAACACGCGCCAGGGCGCGGCGCTGACGGTGCCCGACTACGGCATCGTGGAGCTGTCCGAGCTGCTGCACGACTTCCCCGATGCTACGGGCATCATGCAGCGGGCCATCAAGAACACGGTCCTCAGCTATGAGCCGCGCCTGAAGAACGTGCAGGTGCGCGCCGTAACCCCAGGCGATGCGAACGAGATGTTCGTCTACTTCGAGATCACCGCCCAGCTGGTCTACCCCGACGGCCAGCGCCAGGGCATACGTTTCAGCACGAGCGTGGACGAGAGCAGCAACGTGACAATCGGCTAGTGGACCCGGGCGCAGTCGGGCTGCGCGGGCCTCGCGCGAGTCGGCGGGTCGAAGCTGGCAACCGAGCGAGCGGCGAGCACGGTCAGCGGATGTTCAACAAGTACTACCAAGACGAGCTGACGTATTTGCGAGAGCTGGGGCAGGAGTTCGCCTCGGCCTACCCGGCCATCGCGCCGATGTTGGCGGAAACGGGAGGGGATCCCGATGTCGAGCGGCTGCTCGAGGGCGTTGCCTTCCTCACCGGCAAGCTGCGCCAGAAGATCGACGACGAGCTTCCGGAGGTCATCCACTCGGTCGCCACCCTGCTCTTCCCCCAGTACATCCGCCAGATCCCGGCGGCCTCCATCGTCGAGTTCACCCCGCTGCCGAACGTCGTGCGAGAGAAGGTGCTGGTCGAGCGCAATGCCGAGGTGGGCTCGGTGACGGTGGACAAGACGAGCTGCCGCTTCCGCACCACGCAGGACGTCGAACTATTGCCGCTTGCCGTGGGCGAAGTGCGCGTCGACACCGGAGCCCAGCTCCGCCAGAGCTTGCGCATCGAGCTCAAGGTGACCGGCGGGGCCTCCTTGGCAGCCCTCAATCCGAGCCGGATCCGCTTCCACATCCACGGCGAACGGCGCGTCCAGGACGACCTGCGCCTGTGGGTGGGAGCGCATCTGGACAGCGTATCCTTCGCCGCCGTGGACTCGGGCGGCAACGACGCCACCGTGCTGACGCTGCCCGCCAAGACCGTCAAGCTGGTGGGCTTCGGCGAGGACGAGAGCCTGATCCCCTACCCCAAGACGGTCTACCCCGGCTATCGGCTACTACAGGAGTACTTCACGCTGCCGCAGAAGTTCGCCTTCTTCGACGTGACCGGCCTGGAGGAGCTTCCGGCCGACCGCTTGGGCGAGCGCTTTGCCGTGGTGCTGCACTTCAGGGACGGCCTGCCCAGCGGGACGCGGGTTACGCAGGACAACATCCGGCTGTTCTGCACGCCGGTCGTCAACCTGTTCAGCCATTCGACCGATCCCATCAAGCCAGACCCCGCCAAGTACGAGTACCTGGTCCGACCCGCTGGGGGCCAGCCGGATGCCTACGAGCTGTACTCGATCGACCAGGTCACCGGCATCGCCCGCCGCACCAGCCAGCGGGTCGACATCCCTCCCTTTTTCTCGTTCCGCCACGAGCTAGGGGGCAGCGCCGCCAAGGCCCCAGTGTTCTACCAGACCCATGTGCGACCGGCGACCATCGGCCAGGGCGTCGACCACTACGTCTCCTTTGGCACGCCCCAGGACGCGGGCACGATCCCCGAGTTCGACGTGATCAGCATGGAGGCCACCTGCACCAACCGGCTCTACCCCTCGCAGCTCAAGGTGGGCGACATCCACGTCGCCACGGCCACCTCGCCCGCGGTGGCCACCTTCAAGAATCTGGTGGGCGTCACCCAGCCCTTGCCGCCGCCGGTGGGACGGGAGCTGCAGTGGCGGGTGCTGGCCCACATGGCCATGGCCTACCGATCCATCGCCGAGCTGGAGGTGCTGCGCACTACGGTCGAGATTTACAACTTCCAGGCGGTGCACGACCGACAGGCGGCGCGGGCCAACCAGCTGCGGCTCTCTGCGCTCAAGGACATCAAGGTGCGCCCCACCGACCGGCTCTATCGGGGAGCGCCCGTGCGCGGCGTGGCTGCCGAGCTGGAGCTCGACGAGAACGGCTTCGCTGGTGAGGGAGACATGTACCTGTTTGCCTCGGTGCTCAACGAGATGTTCGCCTCCTACGTCTCGCTCAACTCCTTCACCAAGCTCACCGTCCGCGGAACCAACACGAACGTGGTGTACACATGGGAGCCGAAGAGCGGCAACCTGACGCTCATCTAAACGGCGACGGGCAGACAGGCGAGCCTGCCACCGGCAGCGAGCTCACGGCCGAGGAGCGCGCCCAGGCCCACCTGGAAGGCACCCTCAACGCCTACCAGATCGTGGCGCCGCGCTTTTCGTACTACCGCCTGCTGTACATGCTCGAGCGGCTGTTCCCCGCAGCCCCGCGGCTCGGGCACACGGGCCCCGCCGCGGACGAGCGCATCCGCGTGCGGGCGGATGCCGGACTGGTGTTCCACTCCAGCGACGTCGCCAAGATGGACTACTTCCGCCATGGCGACGGCGAGCGACGCGCCCAGGTGACCGCGAACTTCTTGGGCCTGTACGGCTCGACCTCGCCCATGCCGCCGCACTACGTCGAGGAGATCGCCCTGAGCGTCCATCAGGGCGGGCCCCAGCCGGTGCGGGAGTTCCTGGACGTCTTCCACCACCGGCTGTTCGCGCTGGCCTACCGTTCCTGGGCCAAGTACCGCCACTGGGTCGGCTACCGCACGCAGGGCGACGACGAGTTCACCCACCGCATCTTCTGCGCGGTCGGGCTCGACCGCTACGGCGGACACAAGCCGGAGCTCGACCCCTTCTACTTCCTCCATTTCGCCCCCCTGCTGGCCTCCAAGTCGCGCTCGGCCCGCGGCCTGCAGGTGGTGCTCGAGGAGCTATTCGGCGACGTGGGCATCGCCATCGAGCAGTTCGTCGGCCACTGGACCCTCATCGAGAAGCCGCTGCGCAACAAGCTCGGCGTCGCGAACCCTCAGCTCGGCATGAGCCTGACCATCGGCCGCTACGTGTTCGACGGAAGCGGCCGCT
>CAYTYV010000624.1:0-3256 GCA_964441055.1 uncultured Polyangiaceae bacterium
CAGGCGGCGGGCAGCTCGGCGGCGCGGGCGGTGCGGGCGGCGCCGCGGGCGCGGGCGGCAGCGCGGCGAGCGGCGGGGCTGGCGGAAGCGCGGGCAGCGCGGGCAGCGGCGGTAGCGCGGGAAGCGGCGGAACCACGAGCGGCAGTGACGACTGCACTGCGCCTGGCATGAGCCCTGGACAAGAGCCGCCGTCCAGCGACTTGTGGCAGTGCGGCAGCACCACCAGCCAGACCTCTGGCCACGCCGAAGGGCTCACGCTGAGCGTGACCTATGCGGTGGCCGTGGCGGGCCACGACCTGGTGGGCAACGTCGGTCCGCTCTCGGAGCTGGCCTGCGGATCGCCCGAGCCGGTCGACGACTTCTTCGACAAGTATCGCAAGGCGGGCGGCGCAGCCGGTGGCGGCTATTGCGCCATCTGCGCGGTGCGCCCGCGCCAGCAACCCGGCCCGCTCGGCATCGTCGGCTCGATCGCCCTGGCCTCGACGCTGCTGCTGCGACGCTGGCGTCGGCTCGAGCGGCGCAGGAGGTCGCGGTGATGCGGACGCGAGCTACCCTGGTGGGCTCCGCGGCGCTCTTGGCCGCTGCGCTCGGGCTGCTCGTGCCCGGGCGCGCCGCTGCCCAGCCCGATCTCGACGAGGACGATTACAACTGGCGCCAGGCCAATCGACCGGAGGTCCCACGGCACCGCAAGGGCTTCGACCTCGAGCACTTCGCCTTCGAGCTGCGCTTCGGCCCCTACTGGCCCGAGGTGGACGAGGAGTTCAGCGCCTCGCCTGGCCCCTACGAAGAGATCTTCGATACCGACGCCCGCTTCTACTTCGGGCTCGAGCTCGACTGGCTGCCCTTTCGCATTCCCTATGTGGGTTGCTTCGGCCCGGCTTTTGGCTGGGGCTACACGAGCTCGAGCGCCAATGCCATCGTGGTGAGCACGGGCGAGCGCGCGGACAGCGACACCACGCTGACGATTTTGCCGATGCACATCTCGGGCGCGGCGCGGTTCGACTCACTGCTTTACGAGCTCGGCGTGCCCGTGGTGCCCTACCTCAAGATGGGGCTGGGCTTCGGGCTGTGGACGGCCTCGGGGCCGAGCGGCACATCGACGGTCGACGGCGTGGAGGGCAAGGGGACCAGCCTGGGCCTTCACTTCGCGCCAGGGGCCATGCTCGCGCTCAGCGAGCTGGACCGCCGAGCCAGTGTGGCCATGCGCGAGGATGCTGGCATCGAGGGCACCTACCTGTTCGGCGAGTGGATGTGGGCCAACCTCGACGGCATCGGCTCGCATCCCCAGATGCACGTGGGCACCTCCACCGTCGTGGTGGGGCTAGCCTTGGAGTGGTAGCCGGGCCGCAGCCGCATTGGGCGGGCGCGCGAGGCGACGAGCCGTCAACCGCGGAGCCCGGCCTCCTTGGCCCAGGCCGCCAGCTCGGCCACCTCCCGCTCCAAGCCCATCAGCGGATGGTCAAAGCAAACGGACACGCGGCGTCGCCACAGGTACGCTTGGTCGCGGTCCAGCTCCTCGGAGCGCACCACCGTGGCCCCGCTCTCGATGATCTGGCCTTGTCGCGGTGGGCCCAGGTAGATGGTGAGCTTGACGTGCGTGCCCACCTCGATGGCCGCGCGGGTGAGCACCTGAGCGCCCGACAGGCTCATGTTGCAGACCATCGCTGTCCGCGTATCGGCGCTCTGTCGCTCCAGCCCTGCAGCGGCATGGACCAGGTGCCTGCTGTGCCGCCTGCGCTCGCTCGGCGGGAGGTTGACGCTTTCGTTGCTCACCGCAACATTTGATTTTGGCAGAATGCACCGTCCTGTCAACCAAGCCGCAGTTTGCCGAGCCGCGCTTGCCCGGCCCAGCCGATCGCCAGCGGGAGGATCGCTTCGCGCTTCTCGGCGAAGCGGTGGCTATCCCACGCGCTCGCGCACCAGATCCTTGGTGAGGTTTTTCTGGTGCGCCTCGAGCGTGCCGCCGCCGATCTCCAGGAGCTTGGCATCGCGCCAGAATCGCTCGACCTTGTACTCGTCGCAGTAGCCCCAACCGCCGAGGACCTGCATGGCGTTGTCGGCGACCTGTTTGCCTACGGGCGCGGCAAACAGCTTGGCAGCGTCGGTGCCGATGCGGTTGCGCGTGCTGGACGAGCAATCGCGGGCCACGGTGTAGATGAGCGCGCGCGCCGCCTCGGTCATGGCGTAGCTATCGGCGATGTAGCGTTGGATCTGGCCGAAGCTCGCAATGGGGGCGCCGAAGGCGCGCCGCTCGGCGGAGTAGCGAATCATGACGTCGACGCAGCGGTCGGCAATGCCCAGGCTGATGGCGGCCAGCGTGAGCCGCTCGGCCTCGAGGTTGCGCATCATGTGGGTCAGGCCGCCCCCCTCCTCGCCGAGGAGGTTTTCGGCTGGGACCGGGCAATCCTCCAGCACGATCTCTCCCAAGGTGCTGGCCCTCATGCCCACCTTGGTCGTCTTCGGCGGAATGGTGACGCCCGCATGGCCGCGCTCGACCACGAATGCGGAGATGCGTCCCTCGATCTTGGCGTAGACCAGGAACAGCTCGGCGTCGGGGGCGTTGGTGATGAGCGCCTTCTGGCCGTTCAAGATGTAGCGGTCGCCGTCGCGCCGGGCGGTGGCCGATAGACCGATCACATCGGTGCCCGCATTCGGCTCGGTCATGCACATGCAGGCGATGTCCTCGCCGCTCAGCAGCCCGGGTAGGTAGCGCTCGCGTTGGGCGTCGTTCGCGGCGTAAAAGAAGTTGTTCACGAACAGCACGGCGTGCGCCAGGTAGGCCAAGGTGAAGCCGGGGTCGCTCTTGGCCAGCTCGTGGTGCACCAGCACCGAGGCCAGCAAATCCTGACCAGCGCCGCCGTGCTCGGCCGGTACGGTGATGCCCAGCAGGCCGAGCTCGCCGCAGCGGCGCAGCAGGGATTGGTTCATCTCGCCGCGTCGGTCGTGCTCGTCGGCCTGGGGCTCGACGACCTCCTCGGCCAGATCGCGGACCATCTGGCGGAGCAGGTAGTGCTCTTCGGTGGGGTTTTCCAAGGTGAATCGGGCGTCGTTCATGAGCTCGCTCTCTAGCTCGGATGGTTCACGGCGTCACCCCAAGCACCCGATGGCTCAGTGATCAATCCGGGCTAGTGACGTAGAGGTCGAGAAGGTGCTGCTAGCCGCTCGAGTTTGTCACGGAGAGACCCTTGCGGGGGTTTGGGGGCAGAGGAAGGAGCGTGTCGGAGCGAAGCGGAGACCGCACAGGCGCCGAAGGCGC
>CAYTYV010000625.1:0-3246 GCA_964441055.1 uncultured Polyangiaceae bacterium
TTTGGCGACACAGATGCGTCGACGTCCCAGTGGGCCGTGGGCGGGATGCGCGCCGTAAGCCGAGCCGCTCGACATGAAGAAGACGTGGGGGACCTCGCCCGCGACGCAGCCGTCCAAGAACCGCTGGGTGCCGCCGATGCAGATGGACCGCTGCTTTTCGACCGCGTGCATCGGGTCGACCACCCAGGCCAGGTGCAGCGCGATGTCGATGCGTCCGTCGGTGAACAGATCGCGCAGATCCTCGTCCACGCTGCGGCCGACGTGGCGAAGCTTGCCATGGCGGAGCGGCGGCGGTTTGACGTCCACGTTGATGACCTGCTCCACGCTCTCGCGCTCGGCCAGGCGCTCGACGATGCGGCTGCCGATGTACCCCGAGCCGCCAGTAATGAGGATGCGCATCAAGCCCTCCTTGCCCGATTCATACCAGAACCGATGCGAGGCCACAGCGTCGACCTGCGCGAGCCGTCTCGGCTTGCGCAGGCCGCGCAACGGAGAGCGACGACATCGTCGCGCTGTGAGCACACCTGTGAGCGGCGCACCACAACCCGTCCGGGAGCGGACGAGGCCCTGGAGCTCGGCGCCCGCAGACGGCCGTGACCGGGGGCAGCTTGTTTTCCCGGCTGTTTTCGAGAAGCTCGCGCCGTGGCAGCGGCCATCGCCCCGCACCCCCAAGCCGACGGCTGGCCGCTGGCACGCTCATTGCTCAGGCAGAGTGCATCATGCGCAACGAACACCGAGGTCGATCCCGGGGCAGGCGCCGCTGGCTGACGCGGCTGGGCTGCGGGCTGCTGGTGGCTTGTGCGGGCTGCAATCCCGTATTCTCGCCGCCCCTGCGCAGCGGCCACTACGGCTCGCCAGGCCGCTTGCGCTCGGGGCAGATGGAGGTCGCTGGAGCGGGCAACATGCAGGGCAGCGGCGGGCCCATGGTGGGCGTCTCGCTGGCGCCGAGCCTGCAAGCGGAGCTGGGCACCGATCACCGCTTCGTGGCCGACGAGAACTGGACCATGGGCTGGGCAGGCGTTCGCTACACCCTGGACGGACGCGGTCTGCTCGACGTCGAGCAGGCCCATCTGGGCCCCACCCTGGACCTCGAGACGGGCTTTGGCGCGGGCGTGGGCGGGGTGGATCGACGCGAGGATCCCCCACCGAGCCACCGCGAGCTCGACTGGAGCGAGCGGCTCGCCCTGGGCAACTACGCGGGCTTGGGCGCGGGCTTTCACTTCGTCGACTGGGCGTCGGTGTTCGCCCGCGGGCGCGTGCAGCTCACCAAGGCCGAGCTCGTGCCGACGACCTTGTGGGGCTCGGCCGCTGCTGGGGTAGAGCTTTCTTTCGAGCCGGTTGCGCTCTACCTGGCCACGGCCATAGCAGGCTATGACAACAGCCTGGACGACGAGCTCGGGTGGATCCCCGCCGAGGCGGGACTGTCACTGCGCTTCGATATGCCGACCGATTGAGCTCGGCTCGGCCGAATCTGATCCAAAGCCGGGCGCGATCTCTGCCAAGTTGTTCATGCGCGAGCCCTTGGCCCGAACGATCCTCGGATTCGGATAGCGCCTATACCCCCACCCCCAGCGCCAGCACGCCCTTGGTGACGGCAAAGGATACGAGCCCCGCCGCGAGCGGCACCAGCAGCCAGCCGGACGCGATCACGACGAGCTTTCTGCGGCTCACCGCGCGCGTTCCCTTGACCATGCCCACGCCCACCACGGCGCCCACGATGCTGTGCGAGGTGGACACGGGGATCCCCCATATCGAGAACAGGTGAATGCCGAAGCCCGCCGCCATCTGGGCGGCAAAGGCCCCCAAAGGGCTCAGCGGGGTGATGTTCTTGCCGACCGTGTCGGCGACTCCCTTGCCAAAGGTGATCATGCCCAGCGCAATGGCCGCGCCCGCGAGCAAGGCCAATAGGCGTGGATGTAGCAGCCCCAGCTCCGAAGCGGGCCCCATGGCATTGCCCGCGTTGTTGGCGCCGAGCGAGTAGGCCACGTAGCAGGCCGATATCGTCATCAGCCAGGCGATGACCTTGTTGGCGACCAGCCGCTGTCGCACGCGACCGAGAAGGTGCGCGGCCAGGCGATAGACGAAGTACGCCAAGACCGCGGTCAGTAGCGGACACGAGGCCCAGCATTGCAGGATGGTAACGAGCTCGCCAGCGTTGACCGCATCGCGCACGGCCCGATCGGGCTGCACCGCCGCGGCAATGCCGTAGCCCGATCCCGCGACCCCGCCCACGATGGCCTGCGAGGTGGACACGGGGATCCGCGCCGCCGTGGCCATGGTGACCACCGCACCTGCCGAGAGCATGGCCACGATGCCCGCGACGGCAGGCAGCGGGAAGGCGGTGATGCCCGCACCCATCGTCTTCATCACGGCGTGGCCCTGCAGCACGGCGCCCGCTATAGCAAAGACCGAGGCCAGCGCGACGGCCCGGCGAAAGGTCATGATGCCCGAGCCCACGGCCGTGCCGATGCAGTTGGCCGCGTCGTTGGCGCCGAGGTTCCAACCCGCGTAGAGCCCCGCCGCGATGAGCGCCAGCGCCGCCAGGTCCATGTTGGCTAGAAGGCCTCCTTGACGACCATGCGCTGCACGCACTCGCAGACGTCTTCCATGATGTTGGACAGCTTGCCCATCCGGTCGAGCAGCATGCGCAGGTGGAGCTTCTCGGCGAGCTCGAGCTCGCTCTTGAACAGCTTCCGGGTGCTGTCCCACACCAGCTTGTCCACGTGCTGCTCCCGCTGTCGCACGACTGCCGAGATGGTGCCCACCCGCTTGGGGTCGCTCTGATAGGCCTCGAGCAGGCCGTCCATGGCCTGGTAGGCCTCGACGCTCACGGTCAGCACCGCTTCGAGATCGCCCCGCAAGAAGTCGGGAATGCGCGGGCGGGTCAACGCGACGAAGTCGCTCATCTTCTCGGCCGCGCCCGCCACCTGGTCGTTGAGCTCGACCAGCCGGATGTAGTCATCGCGGTGGATGGGCAAGAAGGCGCCCTCCTCCAGCTTCTGCTCCACCTCGCGGCGCACCACGTCAGCCTCGTGCTCAAGCTGGTCGATGAGGTACGCCTCCTCCTTGAACTCCGCGTTGAGGGCCAGGTAGCCCCGGAACATCTTCTGCGCCTCGCGCACGCACTCGCCGACCAGCTCGAAATGCCGCTCGAGCAAGGCCATGACCATTTTTTCTTTGCTCGCAAAACCCATGGCAGCCCCCTGACGAAATCGGCTCTAGAGCCCTTGAAAAGGGTTTCGTTGT
>CAYTYV010000626.1:0-3245 GCA_964441055.1 uncultured Polyangiaceae bacterium
CCCCCGCCGATGGCCGGGCCGTTGATGCGCCCCACCACGGGCCGCGGAAATTCGTAGAGCTCGCGCATCAGATGGGCCAGCTCGAGCGAGTCCTGGAGGTTCTGCTCGTAGCTGTACTCGAGCACCCGCCGCATCCAGTGGAGATCCGCGCCCGCGCAAAAGGCCGATCCCTCGCCCGTGAGCACCACGACGCGCAGCGCGGCGTCCATTGCGAGCTCGGCCAGCGCCGCCCGCAGCTCGCCGATCATGACGTCGTCAAAGGCGTTGCGGATGTCGGGACGGTCGAGCACCACGCGCGCCACCGCGCCGTCCCGCTCCACGCGAATGGTCTGCATAGAGCGATTCGCCATTAGCGTTAGGCCACGAGCTCAGCCGCGCTGGCTACTCGCTAAATCGGTACTGCCTTGTAGCCGTAATTGATCGGCCCCGCGTCGCCGTCGGTGCAGATCTTGCGGAACTCCAGCTTGACCTTTTGCCCAATGGCGAGCTGCCCCTGTTGCCAATCGGCCACCTGGGTGGTGATCCGCGGCCCGTCGTCCATCTCGACCACGGCCACCGCAAAGGGCGCCTGATCGGCATAGGGCTTGGGCGGCACGCGGATAATGGTGTGCGACAGGATCGTGCCTGTGCGCCGCATCGCCTTGGTGGAAAAGGTCCGCGCGCCGCACTGGTCGCATACGAGCCGCGGCGGGAAGAACCACTTGCCGCACTTGTCGCACACGCCCGCCTCGTAGCGGTAGCGTCGGGGATACTCTCGCCAAGCACGTGCCGTCGGCATTACATCACCTCCATGATGTGGACCACCGAGCTCGCGCCCGTGCCGCCCATGTTCTGCGTCATGCCCACGCGGGCTCCCTTGACCTGCCGCTTGTCCGACTCGCCGCGGAGCTGCTCCACCACCTCGACGGCCTGGGCCACGCCCGTGGCGCCGACCGGGTGTCCCTTGGACTTGAGGCCGCCGCTCGGGTTGATGGGAATGCGACCTCCCAAGGCGGTCTCGCCCGCCTCGACCGCCGCGCCACCCTTGCCCTTCTCCACCAGGCCGAGCGCCTCGATGGCGCAGATCTCGGCGATGGTGAAGCAGTCGTGGACCTCGCAGAGCTGGATGTCGGCCGGCTTCTTGCCCGCCATCTGATAGGCCGCCGCGCCCGCCTTGGCCGCAGCCTCCAGCGCGCTGAGGTCCTTGCGGCTGTGCAAGGCGATAGTGTCGGTGCCTTGGCCCGAGCCCACGATCTTGACGGGCGCCTTCTTGCCTAGCTTCTTGGCCTGATCGGCCGGGCAGAGGATCAGCGAGGCCGCCCCGTCGGTGATGGGCGAGCAATCGAGGATGTTGAGCGGGTCGGCCACGGCCACCGACTTCAGCACCGTGTCGACCGAGATCTTCATCGGGAACTGCGCCCGCGGGTTCTTCGAGCCGTTGTCGTGGTTCTTGACCGCGACCATGGCGAGCTGCTCGCGCGTGGTGCCGTACTGGTGCATGTGGGCCACGGCCATCATGGCGTACAGACCTGGGAAGGTAATGCCGCTGAAGGCCTCCCACTCCTGGTCGGAGGCGGTGGCCAGGGCGTAGGTGGCCTCGTCGCCGCCCACGTCGGTCATCTTCTCCACGCCGCCGACCAGCACGATGTCGCTCAGGCCGCTGGCCACCTCGATGAAGCCCTGGCGTAGAGCCACCCCGCCCGAGGCGCAGGCCGACTCGACGCGCGTGGCCGGAATGGGGCACTGGCCGAGGTAGTCGGCCATGAGCGCGCCCAGGTGCTCCTGGCCCACGAATAGCCCGCTCGACATGCAGCCGACGTACATGCTGTCGATGTGGTCCACCCCGGCATCGTCGATGGCGGCCAGGGCCGAAGCCACGTACAGATCGCGGATCGACTGCTCCCACAGCTCTCCGCAGGGCGTCATTCCAACGCCGATAATGGCGACGTCTCGCATTCTACACTCCTAGTAGTTGTCAGTCGTCATCCGAAAGCTGACAACCGATAACTGATAGCTGAAAACTGATAGCTAATAACTCGACCTAGTCGGCTTTCAAGATCTTGTGGCGGAACTTCGCGTAGGCGCCGTACTCGAGGTAGATCTGGTTCTTGTCCAGCATGTCCCGAGTCTTGATGGCGCGGTCCTGCACCTCGGTGATCCGGTCGGTGACCGTCAGGATGAACGAGTCGCTGCCCGAGCCCGAGCCATAGGAGCACATCATGATCTTGTTGCCCGGCTTGGCAATGTCGAGCACGGCCGTGAGCCCGAGCGGCGAAGCGCCCGAGTAGGTATTGCCCAGCGTCGGCACCAGCCAGCCGGTCTCGATCTGCTCGCGTGTAAAGCCCAGCATCTTGCCCGCGCGCATGGGGAACTTGCCGTTGGGCTGGTGGAAGACGGCGAAGTCGAAGTCCGCAGGCTTCATGCCCGTCTTGTCCATAATCCCGCGGCTGGCGCCCAGGGTGTGCTTGAAGTAGGCCGGCTCGCCCGTGAAGCGCCCGGCGTGCTGCGGGTAGTGCTGGTACTCGCGCCGCCAGAAGTCGGGCGTGTCGGTCATGAACGAGTAGGTGTGGTCGATGGTGGCCACGAGATCCTGCGTGCCCATAATGAAGGCCGCTGCGCCCGCGGCAGCCGAGTACTCCAAGGCATCGCCAGGCGCTCCCTGCGAGGTGTCCGCGCCAATGGCCAGCCCGACCTCGATGGAGCCCGCCTCGACCAGGCTGCTCACCACGAACATGGCCTCGGAGCCGGCCTTGCAGGCGAACTCGAAGTCGGCCACGTGCACCTCGGGCGTGGCGCCGATGGCCTCGCCCACGACGGTGCCCGACGGCTTGACCGCGTAGGGATGGGACTCGGAGCCGATGTAGATCGCGCCGATTTTCTGGGGATCCAGCCCCTGGGCCCGGTCGAGCGCGTTGCGCGCCGCCTCCACCGAAAGGGTGATGACGTCCTGGTCAGGAGCGGGCACCGATTTCTCGCGAAGCTCCAGGCCGCGCTTGTAGCTCGGTGCGTCAGCGCCCCAAACCTTAGCGATTTCCTCTACTTGAATCCGATGCCTGGGAAGGCAAGCACCGTATCCCACGATTCCTACGGTCATCCTCTGCTCCTTTGGAAGCCCTACCGCGGCCGTGCCTACACCCCCCGAGCCACCGCGCGGTAGCGGAGGGTATTTAGTGGCGGCGCACGGCGCCGTCAACGGAGGCGGCCCGCAGAGCAGGGGTGCTCGAAGGTCGTGGGCGAGGGGCGCAGGGGTGGCCCGACCCGCTCGG
>CAYTYV010000627.1:0-3240 GCA_964441055.1 uncultured Polyangiaceae bacterium
ACCGCTGGTGCTTGCGCGGCCTACCAGGTCGTCGGGGAGCGCTGGGGAGCGGCTCAACCCGACTCGCTCACGGCCCGGGCGGCCCGCGCTCGCCGCATTGCCCTGCAGTGCGCTCGCGTGGCGGATAGCGGCGATTGAGCGACTCGTTTTGGGTTGGTCGACGACACGGGCCGGGTCGACCCATCAATGCCTCTTCTTCCGCGATCCGCAGCCGCGAAGTGGCTTGGATGTCCTTGCCTCCGCGCGCTGGCGTGTATACTCCGACGTCATGCTCAGACGAACACTGCTCTCGGTGTTTGCGATGACGGTCGCCATGGGTTGTCCACCCAAGGAAGGCGGCACGAGCTCGACGAGCGCTCCGTCCCAGTCTGACGTCGAGGGGATATCCCATTTTGTATCGAGCAAGCCGCCAGCGGCAAACGACCAATGCGCCGAGCTGCCCGAGGGCCCGGACAGCCCGATGCGGAAGCTCGCAGTGATGGTGCGGCGGCTCGCTTGCGAGCCTGCACTCTACTACCTACCCGTTGACGAGATCCGCAAAGAGCTCGGGCCGCCGAAGGGCTGGACGCTCGAATTCGGGGGACCGGCCGCGGTTTCTATTCGCGTTCCCGATCGGCCCAAGGCCTCGGTCCTGGCCAAGGCCATGGGCATCCAATCGCCTGTCGCGCTTCGGTCGAGCAAGGGCGCCTGGGCCAGCCGCATTTGGCATCTCGGCTCGAACCCGAACACGGGCGCCTTCGACCTTTGGGGGCCCGGCAAGGTCTTGATCGGCGTCGCCGTCGACTACGGGAGCCTCGACCGCGAGGTGAAGGTCACTCCGCTGAAAGACGAAAAGCTGCGCGCCAGCGTTTCCGTGAGCATGCCACCTTCGGTGGTGGCCGTGAAGGACGACGCGGTCGCCGTCAAGATGCTCGTCGCTGGGCTGGAGCAGCTGGCCAAGGACCGGTCCCTGCTGAGCCGAGATCCGGCTGAGGTCGCCAAAGCCGTGGGCTTGGACGACGAGCGCTTTCGCCTGTCCCGCCGTTCCATAGAGGGTATCCAGGTGGCCATCGATATCTGGCCCAAACGCACGCGCATCGCGGCAGACGCGGTGATCGAGGCGCTTGACCTGAAGGGAGAGATCAGCCATCGGCGCGCCAGGGACTCGGACGACTACCTGCTCTACCGCGGCAGCCACGGCAAGCATCCGTGGCAGGGCCTGGGCCTCGAGCCGAGCTTCAACAAGCGCGACGGTGGCAGCGGCAAGGGGTACGAGGCCTACATTCTCGACGGCATCAGCGTGAGGTGAAGCGAAGCCCCAGGGTCATCCGTTGGCGCGACCGGCCAAGGCGCAGCGGCCGGGCATGCCGGTCAAGGAACCGGGGCTGGCAACGCGGGCGGCGGATTCAACATCGGCGGCACAGGCGGCGGTGGCGGCGGCACACCCCAGATGATCCTCGAGTGGGCCACGGACTATCCGACGGGGGAGCCGCCCCGCACCGACGATCCCGACCACCAGGCGTGGATCACCACCCATCCGGGCACCCAGCCCGGCAACAGCGAGAACGATGGCCTGATGTTCATTCGCTTCCTCTGCGACGAGCCAGAGCCCATCACGCCGCGCTGACGCAACGCTGGCCAGAGCAGGGGAGGGCGCCTATCGCTGGCCGAACAGCGCAGGCGCCTCGATGGATGCGTCCACCAGCTCGGCACGGTAGGCGTTGTCGCGCACGCCGTGGGTGGTGACCATGGTGGTGAGGACAGTCTTGCGCGTGCCCGTGACCCGACGGAAGGTGTCGCGCTTTCGCCGAAGCTCGGCCGCATAGCGCTTGTCGATGGTGAACGGGCTCTGCGAGAACTTCATCTCGCACAGGTTGATGCAACCGTCGGCGCGATCGATGAGCAGGTCGACCTGCGCTCCGCGGTCCGCCTGCTGGCTAGGGCGGTGGTGCCAGGCGGATTCGATGGTCTCGACGGCCTCGATCCCCAAGGCGCGCTTGAGCTCGCGGATGTGGCGCAGACAGATGCCCTCGAAGGCAAGGCCGCTCCAGGCGCGCCAACGCGGCGTGCCGCGACGAGAGAGCCAGACGTTGTCGGCTCGGCTTCGGTGACGCTCGATCCAGGCGAGGTAGAACAGCGAGTACTCGTCGGCGAGGCGGAACACGGCATCCTTGACGCCGAGCCCGAACTGGGAAGAGCGCGTGACAAAGCCGGACTCCTCGAGCTCCTCGAGCAGAGTGGTCGTCCCTCCCCCGGAGCTCAGTCCGGTCTTGCGGAGCAGCTCGTTGCGGGTCAGGCCGTGCGGCGAGGCTGCCAGAGTGCGGACCAGCCGCTCGTGTCGCTCGGCGTGCTCGAACAGCGAGGCAAAGATCCGCCCGAACTCGTCGCGAAGCAAGCCGTCCTGTGAGAAGCACACCCGGTCGATGCTTTGAGCAGGGGACTCGCCGCGAGCGATCTCCTTGAGGTAGTGGGGGATACCGCCCAAGGCCATCATCAGCTCGAGGATCGGGGTTGGCCCTAGCTCGATTCGTCGGGAGGCGAGATACTTGCTCACCTCGGCGAGGGTGAAGGGCTCGAGTCGGATGCGGCGGGTCACGCGATTGTGAAGGCCGCCCCGCGCGTGCAGCAGTCTTTTGATCATCCACGAGGCCGCTGAGCCGCACACCACGACGACCAGCTTCGACTGCCTGACGGCCCAGCCGTTCCAGAAGTGCTCGAATGCGCGAAGGAAACCGGAGCGCCGCGAGGCCAACCAGGGCAGCTCATCGAGGAAGACGACGCGCTTGCGGCACCGAGGTGGCAGGGAGCTCAGGTAGGTGACCAAGTGCTGGAAGGCCGTCTGCCAGTCGCTCGGCGGTGCGGGGGGGATCGGGGTCGCCATGGCGGTCCCCAGCGAGGTGGCGAAGTTGCGGAGCTGCTCCCGCAGTGGCGCGTCGTGCACTCCGACGAGCTCGAAGCAGATGTCTTGGGAGAAGAAGGACCGCACGAGGAAGGTCTTGCCGACTCTGCGACGGCCGTAGATGGCTACGAGCTCCGCTTCGGATGACTCCATCGCGCGGCGGAGGATGGCTTGCTCCCTGGCCCGGCCTACGAGGGATTCCATGGACTCATTATATTCCGCCAAAAGCCGCCTGATCAACAATATTTGGCTAGATATGATGACTTATATTTAGCCAAAACATGATCTCTAACTATAGTTTTGGCGGAATATGGTGTTCTCGTCCCTGGACGGCGGGGGCCGGAGGGAGGGTACGATCTAGG
>CAYTYV010000628.1:0-3239 GCA_964441055.1 uncultured Polyangiaceae bacterium
GAAGCTGCGCGCGGTGGCCTCGCCCGCCGCGTCGGTCGTCGAGCCCAGCACCTCGACGTACCAGGGCAGCGGCAACAGGACCGACAGCTCCACCCCGAGCCCGCGGTTGCCCTCTCCGCCAAAGACCTTTCCCAGCATGAACGGCTGGTCGACGAAGTCCCAGGAGTGAGGATGGCTGGCATTGAGCCGACCGAAGCGCGTCAGGAACTGGCCCGCCCGAACTTGCAGGTTGAGGGGCAGATCCAGGGTGCTGGCGTAGGCCTCCTCCAGCTCCACGCCGAACAGCGCGAAGACGATGTTGGCGTCGAGGCGGAAGTAGGGGTCCACGTTCTTGATCAGCGACAGCTCGAGCTGCTGCAGGTTGAAGCCGTTGTGGGCTGGATCGTGTCCGCCGCTCTGCAGCGGCTCGTCGTCGGTGAAGATGGCCAGGGCTGCATCGAGAACGACCGAGATGTCTGGCAGGAGATCGGCCGCGCTCAATGGGCTGCTCGGAGGCGTCGCAGCCGCGGCGTCCTGCTCGGCGCCTTGCTCTTGCAGAGCTGCTGCGTCGGCCGCCGCGGCCTGCTGGATCTCGGCGAGCTCGTCAGGGCTCAGCTCGGCGTCATCGGGCGGAGCGGGCTCGGCTGTCGCTCGGGTCGGCGCGGCTGTCGCTGGGGTCGGCTTGGCTGTCGCTCGGATCGGCGCGGCTGTCGCTGGGGTCGGCGCGGCCGCAGCGGGCTCGTCTCGGGCTTGCTCTGGCGCTGGCTGCGCACGCGTAGGCGCGCTCGTCAGCGCGGCCATGCCGAGCGCGCTGCCCAAGATCCACGGTCGCCACCCCAGAGGGTGGCCGATGGAAGGTCCACGTCTCATCTCGCCCCGCAGTACGGGCCTGAGCCAGACAGGCATGTCCCCGAGCGGGACACGCCCTCGTCTATGGGTCGCGGCTCAGGCGCGGGTCGGGGGGGACTGCTTGGGGGCGAGAGTCAGCGGAGCGAGGGCAGCGCAGGGCTGGGTCGGCCCTGCGGCGAGCGCGAGCAGCTGCCAGTCGAGCAGCCGGTCGAGCTTTGCCGCGGCCAGGTCGCTCGCGCTCGCGGGCTCGACGGCGCAGGCTTCGCACTCGTCGTCGTGCTCGTGCGCGGCCTCAACGCCCATGCCTTCGTCGGGCGAAGACTCCACCCTGGATTCCGCCAAGTGCACCAGCTTGCCACCTTCGCCGTAGGCGTGAGGCGTGAGCACAAGGTGGGCCGTGCGGCCGAACCCAGCGGTGAGCAGCGCTGACAGCGCACACACGAGGGCCGCCACCACGTTTTTCAGGGTGTGGCGAGAGCTCCTCGATTGTGCTCTGGGCGACATCGACCACCTTGGAAGGTAGGACGCCCAGCAGCGCTTTGCAACTGCGTTGCGATAGGGGCAAGGATACGCCGCCCCCCCGCGTTGCCCAACGCGGGGGCGAGCGCGCAAGCTATGGGCCCTGCGTCAGCCGTTCGAGCGACGCAGAATCGTCAATGGGGCTGTGCCCCCCCTGAGCCAGCGCCAGGCGCTAGCGCGCAACCACGAAGGGGCTCTTCTTCGGGTGGTTGCCCAGCTTGCCGAGGTGGATCCGCTTCGGCGACAGGTGCCTTCCGTCGACCTTGATGGTGACGGTGAGCAGCTTGGCAGGCGTGCGGAAGTCGAACCCGTCGATGTGGCCGTTGGTAGTGAAGTTGTACCAGATGCAATGGCCGTGCGGCCCGACCTTCACATGGTCCCCGCCCTCGAGCAGCTTGGGATCCATCTTCGTGATCTTGTGCGGGCTGATGCCAGCGATGCCCGTGCAGACCGACCCGGTTACCCGGTAAGGCTTTTTCCCGCGGAAGGGCGTGTGCACCCGCCAGTGCAGAGTCCCGTCCTGGCTCTGCCACCCCCAGGCAACCTCGCGGTCCTGCTTCTTCACCTTCACCTTGGGCGCCTTGCCCTTGCCGATAGGAGTCTTGGGCTGGTCCGCCGCAGTGTTCGTGCCGATCAAGCACAGCCCCGCCAACACCGTCGTAAGCGCTACCTTCTTCATGTCGTGTCCTTCCTCCAGAAAAGCGATGGAGCGACCGATCCACCAAGTATCTCCCCTTCATACCGCCGCCGCCAACGCTCTTGTTGCTCCAGGGCAAGAATCCGACGGATTGAGGTGCGACATGGTTCCAGCATGTAGGTCTGATGCCTACCCTGGGAAGCGTGCGCGCCTAGGACGTGGATGGGCGCCTCGATACTGGCGCAGCGGCTCCCAGGGGTCGTAGAGGCGGTGGGACCGGTTGGGTGACCTCCGACTCGAGCGGACCACCGCTCTTCTCGCGGGCTGTCGAAGCGTTGGATCGCAGAAATCTACGCGCTCACGGCACCCGCGACAGCGACAAAGAAGGTGGCCCGTGCCGTACGCGAACAGCTCACCAATGCAGGTAGAGCAAATCTCCGGGAGCGTCGTCGAAGTAGCTGATGTGGAGCGAATCGTCGGCATCCAAGGCCATGGACATGGCCCTGGCGTAGTCCTGTGTTGCATCCAACCCTTCAACGAACCAACCGGCAATCGAGCGGCGGGCAGCCTTGACGTAGTTCGCGTCGTAGGTGGTGGGCCCCCGATAGGCAATCCGAGGCTGACCAGCACTGTCCAGAGCGAGAGTGGACACCGCGCCCGCTCCAGCATTGTCAACCTCTTCCACCGTCCAGCTCTGGCCGTCGTGCGCGGCGTACTTGAGCGCCGATATGTGATAGCTGATGTGAGGATTGCCGACGTCGTCTAGGGCGATCGAAGTGCCGATACCAGGTATTGCTCCCTGGTCGACGATCTCGACGATCCAGCCACCGCCAGAGAGGTAAGCGTGCTTGAGGGCACCTGCGTGCACGTCGAGGTAGCTGATGTGCGGCACGTCCGCCCCATCGAGCGCGATGGCAGTGGATGTGATAGCAGCGCTGCCAACGTCGATACATTCGAAGAGCCACTCCGTGCCAGCGAGATGCGCATACCAAACGGCGTTGAAGTCGAGCACATAGCTGATGTGGGGTTGCCCCTGTGTGTCCAGCGTCATATCGACGTAGCCTGTGACCTCCGCGTCGTGGAGCACGGTTTCCGTCCAGTCTTGCCCATCGCGTCGGCCACACTTCAGACCCTCCGTGGGAGAGCCGCCTTCGTAGTAGTGGTAGCGGTAGCAGGCGTGGATCGCGTTCTCGCTGTCGATGGCGACGGTGATGAAGGTGGCGTGGTCCGTGTTCAGCTGCTCGATGTCCCAAGC
>CAYTYV010000629.1:0-3231 GCA_964441055.1 uncultured Polyangiaceae bacterium
CTTGCTGTTTCTGCCAGGCATCGCCAGTGGCTGGTACGAGAAGGTCTCTTGGCTCATCGCTACCTTGCCCCTTCCGCTGAGCATTCTGGTCGCGGGGGTCGGGGCAGCCCTGCTCGTGCGCGGCGCGGTCCGACGCCTCGAAGATTCCTGCGCGGCGAACCCGCCCTCTCGCCCTGGCGAAAGCGCTCGCTGTCACGTCTGCGGAGGCCCGCTGCGGACGGTCGGCGAGCAAGCGGTGGTTCGCTGTGACTACTGCCTCTCGGACAACGTGGCGACCGCTCGTGCTCTGGACCGAGCGCGCAAGCGCCGCGACGTGGTGATGCACGACTACGCGCGGTCGCTGCGATCTCAAGCCTTCCGAGTGCACGCCTTTTCCCTGGTGGGGAATCTAGCGTGGGCCGCGGCGGTGCTCGTGACGATGGTCGGCTCGTGTGTCGCTGCCGGGGCGTACGAGGACTACCTGGAGGAGTCGACCGGGCCACAGGTGGCAAAGAAGCTCGTAACGGACTTTACGGGAACGAGCATCGGCCTCGACGATACGCACATCTATTGGCACATGTCGGTCCGCGGCGTGAAGTCGTTGGCCAAGGCCGGGGGCAAGCCCACGCTGCTCTGCGAAGACAAGCGCAGCAAGGCCACCGGGTACTCCATGGTGGTCGATGCGGCTCATGTCTACTGGGTCACGACCAAGGGGGAGGTGCTCCGCTGCCCGAAAGGCGGCGGGAAGGTAGCGTCGATCGGGCGTATCGACGGCATCGCGCGGGCGAATCTGCGCGTCGCTGGCGATGCCAGCCATTTGTATGCAACGACGCCACACCGAATCGTCAAGGTGACGAAACAAAGTGGAGAAGTCGTCACGCTCGCTGACGAGCAAACCAAGCCGAGCGAGATCGTCGTCGACGACCAACACGTGTACTGGTTCGACGATCGCTGGTCGCTCGAAAAGAAGCGGTACTTGCGCCGAGTGGCGAAAAAAGGCGGCAAGGTCGCCACGCTCGACGGGCGCGAGTCGATTCGCGATAGCGTGCGCCCCGCGGTGGATGGCCAGTACATCTACTACGTGGCCAACTATGGCAATGCGATCGACCGCGTGCCCAAAGCGGGTGGCAAACGGCAGCGCATCGCACGCAGCAAAGCGACCGACGTCGACCAGCTGGCACTGGATGATACCCACGTCTACTTCGCCACCCGCTACGACTCGCTAGGCTGCAGCGGAACCGCCTACGGACAGGTGCGCCGCGTGCCCAAAGAGGGCGGCCCGGTCGAAACGCTGGACACGGGGCTGAAGACGCCGCTCGGCATCGAGGTGGACCGCAGCCACGTGTACTGGGCCGATCTGTACCGCGATACGCTCATGCGCATGCCCAAGCCCACGGGCTCGTAGCTCCGCTCCTCCCTCTGCCCCCAAACCCCCGCGGGAGTCTCGAGCTGGGGCGCTGGGAGGCCCTACTTCTGGGTGCCCGTCACATCGAACTCGCCGACGCAGACGAAGGTCACGCGGGCGTTGGCCGTACCGCTCACGCTGCCATCGGCGCCGACGACGAGGCTATAGGCGCCGCTGCCGCCGGGCTTGACGACGTTGTCGTTCCAGACGCGGCACTGCGCAGGGTCGAAGGAGGCGTGGGGATCGCGCTCGCCCTTGAACACGACCGTGGCCCGGTCCGGAGCGGTGGAGTGGATCGTGAGGTCGCCGTCTTGTTGCGGGCAGCTGCCAGCCGTGGGCTTGGCCTTGGCGCGCCAGCTGAGCGGCGTCTCGCTGATCGGGCACTGCGTTGACGGGGGAGCGGGTGGATCGGACGATGGGCTCGGAGCCGGGGCGGACGGCCAACCGGGGATGGGCAGGTTGGACGGCAAGGGCGGTAGCGGGAACGGAAAGGCGCTGGACGAGCCAGAAGGCGCTGGCGCAGGCTGCGCTGGCGGGGCCGTCGGCTGCCCTGGAGCCGCATAGCTGGGAGCTGCGTAGGGAGGAAAGGGGGGCGGTGGCCGAGCGGGCGGCGCGTAGGGGTCGCGCGGACGGGAGCAGCTCGGCGCCACTACGAAAGCCAGCGCAAGCAGCCACAAAAGCGGAGGCAACGACTTGGACACGGACATATGCCGCCTTAGCACCAGGTGGCCGGACGGGCTAGCGTGGGCAGCCGCCCAAACACTCGTTCAGAGCCGCGCACTCGGGGTTGACGAAGAAGCACTGCTCGAACTCGTCGTTGCAGACCTCGAACAGGGCGCACTCGGTGTTGATGCAGCCGCCGCCGTACGACGACCAGCACTCGTCCTCGCCGGTCTGGGCGCCGCAGGTGCCCGTGCCCACGGTGCCGCAGCCGTCCGTGTCGCACACGTCCTGGCAGGCATCGCAGATCAAGCATTCGACGAGCGTCTCTAGATCATCCAGGCCCTCGCCGTGCTCGTCCAGGCAGCATTCCTCGCACTCGTCCGGGGGGTAGTCGCTGCAGTCGAGGCCGCCGCCTTCGCAAGACTCCTCGAAATCGGGGCTGACGTTCAGCAGGGTCCACACGGTGCTCTCGCAGTCGTACGGATCGATCAGCGCCTTGAGGGCCGGGTTTTCCTCGCAGACTTCGAGGCAGCCGCCCGAATCGCCGCCGTACATGAAGTCGTCCAGGCTTATCCCCTGCAGACCGGGGCAGAGCTCGGGCATGGCCAACACGCAGATCCACAGATCGCAGCAGGCTCGCTCGCAGGAGTCGGTCGGGTACGCGGAGCAGCCCTGCCCACTACCCGTACCCGTGCCCGAGCCCGTGCCAGTCCCCGAGCCCGTGCCAGTCCCCGAGCCCGTACCGGTCCCCGAGCCCGTGCCAGTCCCCGAGCCCGTGCCAGTCCCCGAGCCCGTACCTGCCCCTGAGCCCGTGCCCGGCTGCTGGTCGTACTTGGTGACCGTGTTGGTGCAAGCGCCTAGCGCCAGCAGAATCGCGAGCGTGGCGACGATGGCTATCCGATGAGTGCTCATCTCCGTGGTCCTCCTGTCCTTGTCCGCACAGCGCGGAAAAACGCCGCCTGGCGCAGGGCTGACGCGGGCCGAGCTGCGCTTCCGCCGCCGCAGCGCCCCGCCGAGCGCGAGCACGGCTAGAGCCGCGATGCTCGGCGGGGGCTGCCCGGCCGCGCGGCTGCGGCACGAGCAACCCGAGCCTGACGCGGTACCCGCCGCGGCGTTTGCAGTACCTCCGCCCCCTCCTCCTACGCCACCCGATGCGCCGCCCGATCCCGAGGCACCCGGCCCTC
>CAYTYV010000630.1:0-3198 GCA_964441055.1 uncultured Polyangiaceae bacterium
GAAGGTGGGCGTGCCCGTGGCCTTGAGGCTTTGAGCGAGCTGCTGGTCGGCCACGATCGAGCGGGCGTATTCGCGACGGTGCACGGCCCGCAAGGCGCGTCGGGGGTCGAGCCCCAGCTCGGCGGCCAGCCGCGCCAGATCCTCGTCCTCTAGCGAGCGCGCGCTATCGAACAGCTTGGCCTGGGCCCGCCAGAACCCCCGGTCGCCCTGGGCGGCGCGCGCGTGCATGGAGAATTGGGCAGCGCGCTCGGCGTGCGGGTGATGCGGCAGCGGGTGGTGCTTGAACACCAGGCGGACCTGCCGACCGCGCTTTTTGCGGAGCTCGGCCAGGCTCTGGGCGGCGCGCTTGCAGTAGGGGCACTGGAAATCGGCGAACATCACGATGGTCACGGGCGCGTCGCGGGAGCCCAGGGTAGGGGAGGTGCCCAGCGGGACCCGCCAGACCGTCTTGTCGTCGGCGGGCTTGGGCCGCGGGCCAGTCGGCGGCGCTGCCCTCGGTGGGGCCGCGGCCGCCGCGAGGTTTCTGCGCGTGAGCTCGGCGTAGATCCGCGCGGGCCGAACGCCCTTGGCGCGGAGCAGCGCCGCTTGGGCGAGCTGCTCGGTGACCACCTTGTCGAAGTCCTCGAGCGGCTGCGCGCCCGAGAGCTTGACGCCGTTGATGAACGAGCAGGGCGTTCCCCGCACGCCGAGCCGCTCGGCGAGCGCCACGTCCCGGTCGACTTTTCGCCCGGGGCCGCCGCCGCGGATGACGCGCTGGACCTGAGCGGCGTCGATGCCGAGCTTCTTCAGGGCGTCGAGGTGATCGCCCCCGCTCGCGAAGGCCTCGAAGGCCTCGTCCAGGTAGCGCCAGCCTGCCTTGTTGCCTCGCAGCGTGTGGACGGCGACGGCAGTCTCCGCAGCCGGGCGAGCCTTGGGGTGCATCTTGAGCGGCATGTGCTTGAGGACCAGGCGGAGCCTTTGCGGGCCGTGACGCTTCTGCAGCGCGTGCAAGGTCGGCACCACGCGACTGCAGAAGGGGCACTGCATGTCGGAGAAGTGCACCAGGGTGACCGGGGCGAGCCGGCTGCCCAAGCTGTGATCGCCCGACCCGACCGGGATCGGATCGGTTTGTGGAGCTGCGGCGGGCGGACGGGCGGGTTGGCCATGGGCACCGATGGGCATGGCCGACAGAGCCAGCGCCACGAGCGCCAAGGGCAGCATGCAGAGCTTGCGCATAGTACAGACCATACCACCGTTCGTCGGTCCGTCGCGGCGCGAGCACGATGCAGACATCGTCGCTTGCCGAGATCGGGAACAGCGCCTGCGCGGCAGGCGTTGACTCGTTTGGCGGGTAACGATGCGAATGGTCCTTTGTCGACACTCGCCGCTTGGCGTCGGGCAGGCCTTTGCTACAGTTCGGCGTGGACACAGCGCGGCGCGGTCGATGAATGGCGGACCCATAGAGGCAAGCGACGCCGTTGGAGCGGTCCTCAACGGTCGATGGCGGCTCGTTCGCCTCGTTGGCGAGGGAGGGCTTGCCGCGGTCTACGAAGCCGAGGGGCTGCAGGGCCAGGGGCGGCGAGCCATCAAGCTGCTCCATCCGCAGTTCAGCTCTCAGCGCGCGGTGGTCGACCGCTTCTACGCCGAGGCCAAGGCTTGCTACACGCTGCGGCACGCCAACATCGCCTCGGTGGAGGCCTACGACTACGCCGAGGACGGCAGCCCATACATCGTCATGGAGTTGCTGGAGGGCATGTCGCTGGCTCGCTATCTCGGCAAGCGCGAGCCCATGCCGCTCGAGCAAGCGGTGCCCATCATCGACGGCGTGCTCCAGGCGCTCGAGGCCGCCCACGCGCGCGGCATCGTCCACCGCGACCTCAAGCCGCCCAACATCTTTCTGGTGCGCCAGGATGGCGACCGCTACCTGCCCAAGGTCCTCGACTTCGGCATCGCCAAAGTGATGGACGAGGCCGGTGGCATGGGCTCCAAGACGCGCACGGGCGCGGTGCTCGGCACGCCGGGCTACATGAGCCCCGAGCAGATCAAGAACGCCAAGGCGGTGGACGCCCGCGCCGATCTGTGGACCGCGGCCGTGGTGTTCTACGAGATGTTGACGGGCCAGCATCCCTTCGGCTCCTCCGACCAGCTAGTTCGCATGGTGGCCGTGCTGCGGGAGCCCTACCGACCGATAGGCCAGCTCGTGCCGCCGCTGGCCGACTGGGACGCCTTCTTCCGCCGTGGGCTGGCCCAGGATCTGTCCCAACGCTTCGCGAGCGCGGCCGAGATGGCCGAGGCGCTGCGCCAGCAGGCTCCCGACAACGAGGCGTTGCGCGGTCGGGCTGGGGGACGGGTGGCGACCGTCGCCATCCCGCTCTCGCCCCCGGAGCCGAGCGCTGAGCTCGGGGCTGGCCGACGCGCGGTGCCCACGCAGATCTCGCCCGAGGCGCACGGCGGCGGGATGGCGACCCAGATCTCGGGCGAGCCGGCCGAGGCCGCGTCCCGCTACGGCCAGCCGGATCCCCTTCCCATCCCGGTCGTAACCGCACCCCCGCTAGAGGCGCCGCAGCTGGTCTGGTGGGCGGTGGTGCTCATCGCAGGCCTGTGCCTTGCCGTGGGTACGGCCCTGGGCTACCTGCTCGGGGCAGGGTGATGCAGACGGCAGGGTGTCCCGGGGGGCTTCGGGCTCGCGCGCTCGTGCTGCTGGCGCTCACGGCCTGTGCCGCGGGTTGCTCCTGCCGGTCAGGCCGCGATACGGGCGCCCCGTCGCCCACCCGTGGGCCCTCGGCTGCCAGCGCGACCGAGCCCGCCGTACCCGCGTCCGCACCAAGCTCGGCTGCGCCCGTCCCGTCGGCGGGCGAGCCTGGAGGCTCCGCCAGCGCCATGCCCACCGCCGCGCCCGTCGCAACGCCCCTGCCCGCAGGTCCGCCACGCGTCGTCGACCTTCACGTCGATACGCCCTTCCAAGTCCACTTCAAGAAGCGCTCGGCAGCGCTGAAAAAGGGCCAGTTCACCCCCGCAAAGGCGCGGACGGGAAAGTACGCCGCCGCGGTGTTCGTGATCTACGTCCCGGACTACCTGCACGGCGGCAAGCCGCGGGTGAGCGATGCCCAGGCCGTGCTCGAGACCATCGACGAGCTGCTCGCGCGACACGAGCCGCTCGGCCCGGCTCCCGCGCTCGGCCCCTCGGGCTTCGTCGATCCGCTACCGGACGACCGCGTC
>CAYTYV010000631.1:0-3187 GCA_964441055.1 uncultured Polyangiaceae bacterium
CAGCGCTCCACGCGAGGGCTCTTGCGCCGCGAGCCGCCAAAGGGACCGCCGCGGGCCTGCCGCGCCGACTCCTGCTCGCCGACGGCGGGCGTCACCACGCGGGCGTAGGCATCGACGGCCGCCTGGACCGCTGGATGCTCCTCGGGCGTGAGCCAGCCGGGGTAGATCTGGCGGTTGCCAGGCAGGTAGCCACGCCAAGTGGGCACGCGGTAGTCCGGCACCCGCACCTCGAGCGTCAGCCCCGCCCCTAGCGCCTGCCGCACGGCGGGCAGATCCTCGATGGCGCGGCGGGCTTTTTCGGGGTCCTCGCCCACGGTGAGGCGGCGGTCAAAGCGAAAGGTGAAGCGCTGCGGCACCGCGCAGTCCGACGGCGTCTCCAGTCTGGCCCAGGAGGCGGTGCGGGTGCCGCGGCCCAAAAAGCCGTGCTCCAGAAAGCCCTCGCGCGCCTCGTATTGCTTGGTCGCCTCGACGAGGATCGCCGCGCCGTACTCCAGCGGATTGAGCCCCTCCCACGGCATCGAGCCATGGCAGGAGCGACCGGTCAGCTCCACTTCGATCTGCATGCGCCCGCGCTGGCCGCGGTAGATGCCGAGCGCGCCCTTGGCCGAGTCGCCCGTACCCTCGCTGAGCACCACCACGTCGGGGACTAGCTCGGCCGGGGCGTCGGGCAGCACGTGCTTCATCAGATACATCGGCCCGCCGCCGTCGTTGTCCTCCTCGGCCACGGTGCCATAGCAGCGCACGATGGCGCCGCGGAGCGCGCCCTCGGCGCGGAGCTCGAGCATGATCTTGGTGGCGATGATTTGACAGACCACGCCGCCGAGCTGGTCGGCCGAGCCGCGACCGAAGACCAGATGCTGCCATTCGTCCTCGGGCGGCAGGTAGCCGAGCTCGCGGCGCAGAAAATCGCGATCGACGCGGGCCGCATCGAGCAGCCCACCATAGGCGTCCATGCCCTCGCCGATCTTGTCGCGCCACTGGCTGCCGAGCGCCTGCACGGTGTCGGTATGGCCGTCGAAGTAGACCACCTTCTTGTCGGCGGGCGCCACACCGTCGTCCGGATCGGCGACGGACCACACCAGGTTGCCGAACTCGTCGAAGCCGACGTCTTCGGCTCGCGCCACGCAGCCGTGCTCGACGATCATGCGCCGCAGATACTCGAGCCGCGGGCCCTCGTGGTTGCTCAGGCCGGTCCGCGGGTCGCCGCCCTCGGACTCGGGGCGGTCCACGTAATCGGCGGGAATGCGAATGGCCTCTTTCAGAATTGCCACGGCTAGCGGCCGATACTTCGCGGCCAGCTCTTGAATGCGCTCGTCTAGCGACATGCTCTCTCCTAGAATTTCGCCATCTCCGCGAGGCGCCCGGGAAGCTCGCGGAGCTTGGCCACCGCCAGCAGCGCCATGATGACGTATACTTTCTTGTTGGCCTCGCGCGCCACCTGGTGGACGTACTTGTCGTAGACCGCTCGGCTGACCTCCACGTCCAGGTCGGCGGGCAGGCAGTGCATGTACAACGCCTCACCGCCCGCGGTCAGGCCCATGCGCCGCTCGTCGCAGATCCAGCTCTGGAAGGACGCATTGCGCTCGAGCGCGCGCCGCTCGATGTCGGCCATGGCCTTGCTATCGCGCTGGCGGTTGGCCTCGACCCGCTCGAGCATCAGCTCGCGCGGCCCCCAGCTCTTGGGGTAGACCACGTCGGCGCCGCGGAAGGCCTCGTCCATGTCGCCGACCACGCGCAGGCTGCCGCCGCCCTGGTCCGCTCCCGTCCGGGCTGCCTCCAGGCACGATGGGGTAAGCTCGTAGCCTGGCGGATGCGCCAGGCTGACCTCCATGCCGAAGCGCGGCAAGAGCATGATCAAGCCCTGCGGCACGCTCAGCGGTTTGGCGTAGCTCTTGGCGTAGGCCCAGCTCACCGCCACCTTCTTGCCCGCGAGCTTTCCGCCGAAGTGCTCGCGCAGCCACGCCAGATCGGCCAGGGTCTGGGTCGGGTGGTCGATGTCGCACTGCAGGTTCACGATGGGCACGCGGCGGCTCTCGCCAGCCTCTTCCAGATAGCTCGTGATGCCGCGGAGCATGTCGCGCATGAAGGCGTTGCCCTCGCCCAGAATGAGGTCGTGGCGCACGCCCAGGGCATGGGCGTTCATGCCCAGCATGGCGCCTGTCTCCTCGGCGGTCTCGCCGTGCGCCACCTGGGTGGACGAGCCGTCCACGATGACCGGCTGCATGCCGAGCCGCGCCGCCGCGCCTGCCCAGGCCGAGCGGGTGCGGGTCGACTGATCGAAGAAAAGCGCATAGGCGAGCTCGTGAGGCAGGAGCGGGACCTTCACGCCCGCCCGGTCGAGCGCCTGAAAGGCCTCGGCCACCGTCAGCAAGGCCTCGAGCTCGGCCTTGGACCAATCCGAGGTGACGAGCAGGCTCTTGCCCCAGAGCTCGTCCCAGACCGCGCTGTCCAGCTCGGCCAACCGCTTCACCATCGCCTTGCTCATACGCCTCTCCTCGCGCTGCCGTACGCGCCCGCCAAGGCGGCTCTGCCGCTCGGCTCGGGCGCCCTTCAGAGCCGAGGCTTAGGCCGAGCCACGGGCATGGTCAATGCCCAGCCGCGCGGCGCGGCTGTACGCCTAGCTGCGGACCGCGCTACGCTATCCATCCCGAGGCGGGATGCTGCCCTGCCGAGGCTCGGGAGGATGAGGACATGACACGACGGCAGATCGCCTGGGGCTCGGTCCTTTTGCTGAGCGGATCGCTTTGTGCCTGCACGAGCGCGAACGACGGCGTTCCCGCAGGCGCCGCGGGCAGCGCGGGCGCTGGCGGGGCAGCCGCCGCCGCTGGCTCGGGAGGCCTGGCCGCGGGCGGCTCGAGCGCGAGCGGCGGAAGCGGCGGCGCTGGTGGCAGCGCACCCGCCTGCCCCGACGACATGGTCTGCCCCTCGGCCTATCCCTTCCATCACGACGGCGACACCTCGCAGAGCGGCCTCGATTCCTTTGACAGCTACTCGTGCGCGCCAGCGGCGGACGAGAGCGGCCCCGAGGTCGTCTACCGCGTGATCGCGCCTGAGGGCGGCTTTCTGAGCGCCGCAGTCGACGACTCCGCCGCGGGGGTGGACGTCGACGTGCACATCCTCTCTGAGCTCGACCCCTCGGCCTGCCTGGACCGCGGCAACACCCAGGCGCGCGCGCACGTCGAGGCTG
>CAYTYV010000632.1:0-3187 GCA_964441055.1 uncultured Polyangiaceae bacterium
TGGAAGCGCTCCGCGATGGCGCCCCAGCACGGTACGGGGGCGTTGGGATCGCCGAAGTCCGGCATGTTCAGCGTGCCGTAGATCAGCGCCGCAGCCGTGAGCGCCATGATGACCGGGATGAACTTGAACCAGCGGCCGCGGCTGGCGGGCGCCTCCTTGCGACCCGTGCGGCTGATGGCGGCGATGAGCAGCACGGTGGTGATGCCCGCGCCCACCGAGGCCTCGGTGAAGGCCACGTCCACGGCGTTCATGCGGGTCCAGACCACGGCCATGAGCAGGCTGTAGGCCGCCAGCAGCATGCCCGCCGATACCAGGTTGCGCATCTCCACGGCGGCCACCGCGCAGATCACCAGCAAGACGAGCAGCAGGATGTCGGTCATCGCCGCTTGTCTCCCTTCTGCCAGGGGCTCTTGCCCACCACGTAGGCGGCCCGCGCCACGGCGTGGGTGGCCGTCGGGTTGGCGATCATGATGAAGACGGCGATGAGCAGCAGCTTGGCGCTGACCAGGGTTGGTCCCTCGTAGACCATGAGCCCCAGCAGGATCAGGAGCTGGCCCAGGGTGTCGCTCTTGCCCGTGGCGTGCATGCGGGCGTAGAAGTCGGGCAGGCGCACGATGCCCACGGCCGCCACCACGATGAAGAAGCAGCCCAGGGCGAGCAGCAACCCTGCCACGCCTGTCTGGACGAGCCCGAGCGCGCTCATCGGTCCAGCCCTCCGGTCTCGCGGAACTTGAGCAGGGCGATGGTCGCCAAGAAGTTGATGAGCGCGTAGACCAGCGCGATATCCATGAAGTGGGGGCGCTCGTAGACGAAGCCCACCAACGCGATCAGCACCACCGTCTTGGTGCCGATGACGTTGGCTGCCAGCACCCGGTCGTAGACCAGCGGCCCGCGGATGGCGCGGTACAGGGCCAGCGGAATCGCCAGCAGCACGGCGATGGAGGCGACTTCAAACATCGTCTTCGGAGCGGCCCTCGATGGCCGCGACGCGGCGTTGCATCTCGCCCTCGAGCAGGGACTCTGCCGCCTCCTTGGTGATGGCGTGGACCACGAAGCCTCGCCCGCGCTCGGCCCTGATGGTGACCGTTCCCGGGGTGAGGGTGATGGAGTTGGCCAGGGTGGCGATGGCCACGTCCTCCTTCAGATCCGTCTTGAAGCGCACGATGCGCGGATCGATGGGCAGCCGCGGGTGCAGCACCCGGTAGGCCACATCGAGGTTGGCCTTGAAGATCTGGTACAGCAGCCAGGGCAGGTACGCGAGAAACCGGCCGAGCCGCCTCAGGCGCGTGCCCATGGGCGCCTTGCCGGGCAGCAGCAGCTCGGACGACAGGTAGGCCACCAGCAGCGAGCTCAAAATGCCGCTGATGACGTGGAAAGCGTCGAGGTAGCCCGAAAGGAGCAGCCAGAAGGCGAGCAGGATTGAGGTGGTTACCGCGAATCTCACGGCGTCCTCCTGCTGGAGGGCGAGGCAGAATGAGGGCGTTCTGCCCACGCCCACCGATCGGCCGAGAAGGCTCTCGAGCCGTGGTCCGCCGGGACCGGAAACGGTACCCGCCCTGGTCCTGGCGCAGAAAGCGGGCCGACCCTAGTCGGCGTTGTTCGGGTTGGCAAGAGGGCGCGCGCTCGTCGTCTCAGGGGCTCGCGCCAACCGCCTCCGCGGCCGCGGCCGGATCGATCGTGACGGGCATGCCCTGCAAGGGCCAGATGACGCCGACGGCGAGGGCCGTGACGGCCATGAGCAGCACGCTGGCCGGAAGGCCGTAGAGGAAGAACTCGCCCGAGGTGAACTGCTTGGAGTTGTAGGCGATGGCATTGGGCGCAGCGCCGACGAGCAGCAGGAAGGGCATGCCCGCGACCACCAGAGAAGCGAACAGCACCACCTGACCGGCCACCCCCAAGTAGGGCGCGATGACCAGCGCCACGGGCAGGGAGATGGCGATGGCGGCCACGTTCATGATGAAGTTCGTCATGAGCATCACGAAGAAGGCGATGCTCAGCACGAAGACGAACCAGCTCGCCTCCTGGAACATGGCCAGCCACTGGATGGCCAGCCACTCGGCCGCGCCCGTCTCCCACAGGCAGAAGCCGATGCTCATGGCGCCTGCGAACAGCAGGATGATGTTCCAGGGGATCTCTTCGAGGTCCTCGAGCTTGAGGATCTTGAACAGGAAGAAGAGCACCGTGGACATCAGGATGATGGCGGTCTTGTCGACCTCCTTGAGCGCGGGAATGAAGGAGCGGCAGGCCATCACTACGATGGCCCCGCCCACGATGGCGCTGGCCAACAGCTCCTCGCGGCGTACCGGGCCCAGGCCCGCGTAGAGCTCTTTGGCCCGCTTGCGCAGCCCGGGGATGGTGCGCTTCTCGGGCTTGCACAGCACCATGAAAAAGCCCCACAAGAGGAAGGTCATGATCCAGCCGATGGGGAACATGTACCAAGTGAGCTCGAAGAAGGTGACGTCGGTATTCTCGATCTGCTTGTAGAAGCCGAGGGCCACCGCGCCGCGGGCCGCTCCCAGCAGGGTCACGATGGAGCCTGCGCCCGCCACGTAGGCCATGCCCATGAACAGCCCTTTGCCGAACTTGGTGCGCTTGTCGCCCTCGCCGTAGAGCCCGTAGATGGCGATGAGCAGCGGGTAGATGGTCGCCGCCACCGCGGTGTGGGCCATGATGTGGGTCAGAGCCGCCGTCACCACGAAGCAGCCCAGGTAGATCATGCTGGTGCGCTCGCCCACGACGTCCAGCATCTTGTAGGCCAGGCGCTTGGTCAGGCCGGTCTTGGTGAACACGAAGCCGATGACGATGGAGGCCAGGATGAACATCACCGACGGCTGCATGAAGTCGGTGAAGGCCTTCTTGGCCGGCCGGATCAGGAACAGCACCTGGAGGATGCCGATCATCAGGCTGGTCACGCCGATCGGCACCACCTCGAAGACCCACCAGGTGCCCGCCAAGAGGAAGATGGCGATGGCCCCCTTGCCCTCGCGCGAGAGGCTGAAGGCCTTGCCAGCGGGGTCGACGGCGTCGGGCCACAGCGGCGACCAGTAGACCACCACGAAGAACAGGATGCCGAGCGAGATAAACGCCAGGCGCTTGTAGTCGAAGCTCGCGGATGCGGAGGAGGTGGTGGCGGCGGCTGTCATCGCCCGGGACCTATACTACGGGCGGTTACGCGATACTACGGGCG
>CAYTYV010000633.1:0-3168 GCA_964441055.1 uncultured Polyangiaceae bacterium
AGGCTCCGGAAGGGCGGTCAGATCCGCTGCACTCCTCTACGTTGCCCGCTGCGAGCTGCTGCCCCTGGAGGCCATGCTGGGCCTCAAAACGCCAACGCCCGCTGAAGGGGGCGGGCCGTTGGCCACGTGTGGTTGCGCGGGCCTGCAACACTACGCGGACAACGACGCTGACGCTGCCGATCTCCGTGAGGCTCGCCGCGTGATGGCGGGCCGTCGAACCGGCATCCGGCGGGCCGCCGGGTGAGAGCGCCGTCAGCCAGTCGAGATGCCTGGCTTAGGCATCTGGCGCCATGAGGTGTAGGAGATGAACCTGCCTGCACTTGCGCCACTCGAATTGGACCTCGGTTGCCAGAGGAGCGTCGGTCGGAAACACCGCCACACTGCACACGCGATGGCCGTTCAAGCTACCGTCTGGACGCTGAAAGTGCCGTCATTTTTTCAGTGATTTCAAAGCTTGAAATCAGGTTCACTACTGTACAAACCTCGCTGGGGACGCCCTAGCTCCGCGCCCCGTTGCGCTCGCGCTTGGTCATGGCGCGGTGCACCATCCGGCGCTTGAGCAGGCCGAGGTGGTCGACGAGCAGGATGCCCTCGAGGTGGTCGTGCTCGTGCTGGATCGCCACGGCCAGAAGCTCCTCGGCCTCGAGCTCGAAGGCCTCGCCGCCTCGGTCCAGCGCGCGTACGCGCACGCGAGCCGCTCGCTCGACGTCCTCGGCGATGCCGGGAAAGGACAAGCAGCCCTCCTCGTAGGTCTGCGTTCCCTCGCAGGTGAGGATCTCGGGGTTGATGAACTCCTTGAGCTCGGAGGGCTGGTCTTCCGGGGCCACGTCCACCACGAAGATCCGCAGCCCCACGCCCACCTGAGGCGCAGCCAGGCCCACGCCAGGGGCGGCGTACATGGTCTCGGCCATGTCATCGAGCAGCGACCGGATGGCGGGCGTGACCTCGTCGACCGGAGCGGCCTTCTCCTTCAAGCGAGGGTCGGGGTAGTGGAGGATGGTTCGGAGCGCCACGGTGGACCTCGCGGGTGACAAGGTGCAGCGGACGGAGATGCCCGGTCGCGTCGACTATCCGCCAGCAGAAGGATGACGTCGGAAGACGGAGGTGTCCAGCGGCATGCCGCGCGCGGCCAGCGTCTCCACGATGTGCGGGACCACCCCCGTGGGGTAGAAGGTCCCCTCGATGGATCCGCCCGCCGCGGTGCGATGATGGGCGAAGGTGAACACGTCGCGGATGGTGGTTCCCTTGGCGCCGATCTGGAACTCGGCCAGGCGCGCTACCCGCGTGCGGCCATCGCGCTGCCTGCTTGCCTCGATGCCGATGTCGAAGGCCGAGCCTAGCCACTGGCGCGCCGTCTGCGGCGAGAGCCCCGCGTGAACTCCGGCCATGGCCGCACCGAGCCGAGCCACGGCCTGGACCAAGGTGGGCGCGCCGCTTTGCAGGATCACGCCCGCGCTTCCAGCCGTGACGGCTTCGAGCAGCTTGGCGCACTCGAGGCCGCTCACCGACGGCACCAACAAAAGGTCGGGCCCGAGTCGCGCTGCGGCGTCGATGGCCTGCAAGCGGTCGGCCTCAGCCCTGCCGAGCTCGATTCCAGCCACGTTGCTCGGAAGGTGCTCGCCCTCGCCCGTCTCGACCAGCCAGATGGCTCGCTGCTGGTCGTCTGCCGCGCCCGCTAGCGCCCGAGCCAGACTGGCCGTGCCCGCGCCAGCCGAGCCGGAAACGAGGATGTTGGCCTGCCCGCGCACGCAATGGGCCAGCACGGTGGCCATGCTCCGCGAGATGGCTCCGCTGCGAACTAGCGCGTCCAGGCTCGTCTCCGAGCGGATGGGTCGGCTGATGACGAGCAGGTGGCCGTGGCTGGCCGCGGGCGGCAGGACCGCGAAGAGCTTGTGGCCACCGGGCAGTCGTCGCTCGAGATAGCGCTCGTCAGGGCCTGGCTCGGCGCCCGCTCGAACGCAGAGCCGCCTCAGCGCGCGCTCGACGGCCTTCTCGCCCGAGAAGTCGAAGTCCTGGTAGCGGGCGCGCAGATCGTTGCGCAGCACGACGATCTTCCCCGCCACGACCTGGATCCGGGTGTTCTTGTCGTCGTCCATCAGCGGGCCGAGCGGGCCGAGCTCACAGAGCTCTCGCCGCGCGGCCTCCGCCAGGGTGCGCTCGTCCAGGTGGGGGGGCAGGGGCGCGCCCTGAAGCTGCTCGGCCAGCTCTTCGTCGAGGGCGGTGGCGATTGCCTCGGCGAGCTCTTGGCCGACCTCCGCCTCCCGATCCAGCGCGGCGAGGTCCACGCGCCGCTGCGCGCCCTCAACTAACGCGCGAAGCCGCTGTTGGCGCTCGGACCGTCGGCGTTGCTCCATCTCCAGCTCGCCGCTCGAGGCGATGGCGGCGCCACCGCTCAGTGGCTCGCCGCTGGCTGGCCGAGCCGCCGCGCCGGATTGCGGCGAGGGTGGCGCTTGGCTGCTCGGCAGCTCTGCCGAGCGCGCGGTCGGATGCGGTGCCGTGGGGGCCTTCGGCTCTCCAGGCAGAGGCGGGGGCCCGGGCAACTCAGCCGCGGGCGCCGAGCCCTGCGGCGCGCGCTCGCCCTGCGATCGGCTCAGCGCATCTGGCGACACGGTGGCGGGCGCCTGGTGTGAGAGCGGAGCGTTGGAGGCCGTGATGCGTCCGGTGGCGTCATACCATTCGTCGGCCTGCAGCTGAGCCCTGCGCGAGGTGCTGAACGGAGCCGGTGCCTCTCCGAGCGGGGCGTTCGCGTCGGCCTTTTCCACTCGCAGCACGAAGTCTCCGATGTAGATGCGGTCCTGCTCGCTGACCAAGGTGGCATGGCCGATCCGCTGGTGGTTGACGTACGTGCCGTTCGTGCTCTTGAGGTCGGTGACCACGAAGCGGTTCTCCTGCCACAGCAGCCGGGCGTGCCGCTTGGACACGTTGCCCTTGGGCAGCAGCACGTCATTGCCCTTGATGCGGCCGATGGTGACTTCGTTTCGGTCGAAGTACTCGCGACGTTCGGCGCCCCCCTTTTCGCTGATGACGATGGAGATCATCTCGTAGCCCCTGACGAGTCGGCACCCTAGCAACGGACGAGGCCCCGACCGCGCGCAGCCGACCAGGCGGCTGTGTACTACGGCCGGGCAGGGGAGCCAAATAGCGCAACGCGACGAGCTCCACGCACAG
>CAYTYV010000634.1:0-3149 GCA_964441055.1 uncultured Polyangiaceae bacterium
TCCGACGACGAGATGGGCATGGGTCGCTGCAACAGCGACTCCACCTCGATGGCCATCTACGACGGGCACCTCTATCTCGGCACCGAGGCGGCCCGCTGCAACGATGCGAGCCCTGGCGGCGTGGGTGGCGGCTACGTGCTGCGCCTCGACACCATCGATCCGCCCACCTGGAGCGCGGTCGGGCCCGAGGGGCTGGGCAACGTCCACAATCACAACATGGCGATCGTCACCGTGGGCGAGCACCTGTTTGCGGGCACCTGGAACTTCGACCAGGGTGGCGAGCTGCACCGCTATGACGGCACCGACTGGATGCTGGTGGTCAACGACGGCTATGGCACCCCTGGGGCGGGCTCGAGCGGCTTCGGGCCCAAGGTACACGGCGGCGACCTGGCCTTCTTTCCCTGCGGGACCGAGCAGGGAGGGGGGCAGTGGGTGACGGCCGCGGGCGATGACCCGCGCGACCTGACGCTCGTGGCCCCGACCGAGATGACGACGGGCTACGGCTACAGCGAGACCGTGGAGCTCGACGGCAAGCTGTACATTTCGGCATCGGGCGTGGGTCTGCCCCCGCTGCCGGTCCAGATCTGGCGAGCGCCGTGTCCGCTGGCGGACAGTGGCGCGGGCTGCATCCGCTCTGCTATGCAGCCTTAGCCTGAACTATTCACCGCGTCGCCCCAAGCACCCGATTGCTTGCGTCTTTTGCACCACCTGCGCGCGCTGCCCGCGGATCTGGCGCAAAATCCGCGGCGCACTCGGGCACTTGTTGCTCCTTGGTGAATAGCTCAGGCTAAGATCGAGCCGTGCTGCGCTGGGCGCTCAGCGAGTGCGGATCTTGGTGCCCATCCTCCGATAGAAGCCAGGCAGGCGGTCGGGGTCATAGGGCGGGTGTCGGTCGACGACGGCGTGGGAGTCAGCCGGGCCGAGCGGTCGCAGCGTGGACTCCGCGCGGGCAACCGAATCGCTGATGACATTGGCGTAGCAATGGCAGCCTGGCGCGCGGAAGCGGCCCGAGGTCTCGCGCCAGATGTCGGCGATGCGGCGCTCGGTGATGCTGCCGAAGGAGATCATGGTGAAGTCGCATGGGCAGAGATTGCCCGCAGCGTCCACGAACAGGTAGTTGAAGCCAGCGCCGCAACCGTAGAGCCGCTCGCTCTCGAAATAGTCGTAGGCGAACATGCCGGGCTCGCCCGGGGTGCGGGTGGAGTGGCGCTGTAGCCGCCAGATGGTGCGGACGTCATCCCGGCTCAGTAAGGTGTCGTGCTGGGCGGTCAAGTGGCCGCTCAGGATGGGCGAGGTAAGGCGCATGTCGTTGACGCCCAGCTCGCGAAAAAGCGCCAGGGTGCGGGCGAGCTCTGCCGTATCGCGGATGAGCTTGCGGTCTGGGACGAAAGAGACCGCCACGTAGAAGCCCTCCTCGCGGAACATCTCGATGGCCTTGATGGCTCCTGCGTGTACGCCGCGCAAGCCGCGGCGCTCGTCATGCACCTCGGGGCGATGGTGATCCAGGCTGACGACCGGGATCCCCAAGCCTGCGTCTTTGAGCGCGCGCACCCGTTCGCGGCTCAGCCGATGGCCCGTGGTGAACAGCAGGGACATCGATCGCGCGCCCACGGCGGCGAGGATCTGCTCCAGGTCGTCGCGCAACAGCGGCTCACCGCCAGTCAATCCGATGACGCTGCTGCCCAGCTCCTGCACCTGGTCGATGGCTTCGCGCAGCTCGGAAAGGCCGAGCTCGCTCTTGGCGCGGTGGGCGAACGAGCAATGCCAGCAGCGGCACGGGCAATGGGGCGTCACCGCGAAGTTGGTGATGACTGGCAGCGGCTCGCCGCGCGCGATGGACAGCACGCCCTCGAGGTAGCGGTCATAGGCGAGCGACGGGAAGTACGGCGTGAACGTGTTCGAGTAGACGCGGCCGCCGAGCTCGGTCAGCTTGCTCCGCCGCGAGACGTAGTTGAGGGCCAGCCTGCGACGCCACGGGAGCTTCCGCAGCGTCGGGTGCATGCCGATCCGCAGGGTCGCCAGCAGGCGCCGCCATCCGTAGAGCTGCAGCCCGTTCATGGCTCGAGCGAAGCACGTCGGCTCGGTCCTCACAAGCCCTCGAGGCATGGGAGAACCGCAGACAGTGGAAGGCCGTTGCGATGCGGCCGATCTGTGGCAGGATTGCCGAGTCGTCGGTTGGCAGGAGGAGGCGAGGTCATGCGTGGGTCTTGGGGTGCGCTGTTGTTGGTGTGGGCGGTTGCCGCTTGTGGCGGGGAGGCGACCAAGGACGGAAGTGGCGCGGGCGGCGCGGCCGCAAACGGAGGCAGCCACCAGGGCGGGGCAGGTGGCGCGGGTGGGGGAGGCGCTGCAGGCGGGAGCGGTGGCGGCGGGCTTGAGTGGGCCGACTGCTTCGGCTCGGAGGGACAGCACGTCCAAGCCGTGCTCAACGCGTGCGATGAGTCCAGCACCTGCCTCATGGTGGAGCATCAGATCGACTGCTGCGGCAACATCATGTTCGTGGGCGTGAACGCCGACAGGCTCGCCGACTTCGAGGCGTGCGAACAAGCCTGGCGACTGACCCTGCCCGCTTGCGGCTGTCCCGTGGGCGCGCCGCGGGTGCAACAGCCCTACGGCCAGACCGTGCCGAGCGCCGACGACGCCACGGTGAGCTGCACCAATTGGACCATGGAAAGCGGCGTTTGCCTGACCGAGCCCGCCTAGCCTCGAAGCGGCGCGAGGCGCGCGCTCCTCGCCGTGCTGCCGCAAAAAATCCAACAAGCCCTGCTGCAGCGCCTCGCTCCGCGGGGCGGAGATGTGGTCGGCGTCGTCCACCACGATGCTGGTGAGATCGGGGATCACGCCCTCGAGCGCAGCCGCGGCGGGACGCAGCGGATCGCGGCCGCCCACGATGGAGCACACGGGCACGGTCATGGCGCGTAGCTCGCTCTCCGCAATGGCCAGCGCCTCGACGGAGCGGACCAGCGCCGCGAGCGCCAAGGGGTCGTTGAGGTGCTGGGTCAACAGGCGCACCCACTGGCGATGCATCCACCCGGGTTGGCGATCCTCGCCCAAGTGCTTAGCCAGCGGGTCGACGCCGCGCCCCGCCTCCAGATCCCTGGCCACCTGCTCCAGCGCGTTTCGGAAAGCGCTGCGTTCGGGGTGCTCCCAGC
>CAYTYV010000635.1:0-3136 GCA_964441055.1 uncultured Polyangiaceae bacterium
CCGGTTGGATTTGTCGCACACCTCGCGCAACCGGTCGTAGTCGAGCCGCCGTCCCGTATGCTGCTCCAGATAGGGAATCAGCTCGGCGAGCTGGGCCGCGACGTGCTTAATGGTGCGCTCGTCGTGGTAGTAGGGCACGTCGATGGCGAAAAACGGCGCCTCGGCGAGCTCGGCCATCACCTGATTGCCCATTACCTGGGCGTCGCAAGGCGTGTTGATCCCCACCGTGCAGACTGGCGGGGGATAGAGCCCGCGATGGATGGCCCCGGCCGCGATCTTGTCGGCCGAGCAGCAATCCGGCGGCACGCCCGCGGCTTCAGCCCCGTCGATGAAGGCCATGGAGCGCTCGACGTCGCCGAACAGGTTGTGGGCGACGCCCAACAGCTCAATGCCCAGCGGCATAACGTCGCCGAGCGCGTAGATGAGCTCCGAGTTGAAGCCGAGGTTGTACCAGACGAAGGGCCCGCCGCGGTCGATCTGGGTGAAGAGCTGGTCGAGATAAGCGCAAACCGAACGGGCCAACACGCGAAAGCCGTGGCCCTGGGGATCGCCCGAAAAAAAGCGCTCCAACGCGGGTACGCACTCGCTTAGCTCGCGCCATTCGGGCGCACCGAGAATCTTGGCGCTCTGGCTCATGCTCCCCTCCTCAGCTTGGCGAGCTCGAGCCGCTCCACAAAGGCCTGCACCCGAGTGCGGAGCTGGCCCGTGGGCACGATGCCGTACTCGCGGGTCAGGCTTAAAAAGGGCACGCCCGCGGCATCGGTCCTGCGCGAGAGGTTGTGCAGGTCCGCACCCCAGGGATCGCAGAACATGAGCCGCTCGAAGACGATTCCGTCGACGCGAGCCTCTTCGAACAGCTCCTCGATGGCGCGCCAGCGGGCGGGGAAGTCGCCGATCATGCGCGCGCAGGAGGGGCGGAAGAAGTAGGCGCGCGCAATGGCATCGAGCGGCTCGGCGGCATCGGGATCGATGCCCTCCAACACCGAGCGCGCTCCAAAGCACAGCCGGTCGGCGACCACGACAGCGCCCTGGCTCTCGATGGCCTCGACGTAGCGCGGCTCGTCGAGCTCGGCGCCGATGAGCATCAGCCGTGCGCGCGGAGGCTCGAGCGGCGCGCGGGCGGAGAGCTCCTCCAACAGCCGGTCGGCCATGCCGATGAATAGCTCTGGCGGCAAAAGCTGCGCCGCGATGTGCACGGTCAGCGCCTCGGCGCCGCTGAGCTTGGGCGGATCGGCGGCGCGCCAGCGATTGATCGTATCGAGCCGCTCGCGAACGGCGTTCATCGTGCGAATGGCCTGCCGCAGGGCATCGTCGTCCGCCGCGCTGCCGAAAAGCGCGCCGAGCTCGCGGTAAAGCCGCTCGAGCTCCTCGCGGTAGTAGCTGAACAGGCTCTCGCGCGGGCTGCGCGGCACGGAGACGAAGCCCACGTAGCCGAGCTGGGTCTTCTTGCGAAACACGTCGGCGCTGCGTCGCACGTGGTCGCAGGTGTTGGACGCCACCACGGCGTCGAGCAGATCGTAGCCGCCCGCCAGCGCCAGGCTCACCACGTGACGCACGTAGGTGCACACTCGCTCGCTCATGAGCGCATCGCCGAGCGCGCTGTCCTCGGAGCCCGCACCCCGCAGCCGCACGGGCAGCGCGCCCGCGGCCCAGATGATCTCGCTCGGCACGTAGTGGCACAAGTAGCCCACCGCGGGCCGCCCCTCGGCCTTCCACTTTTCGAGGTGGCGATTGGAGGGGCCGCGGAGGAGGCCGCGCATCTCGCTCAGAACCGACTCGGTCATTTGCCCTCCTCGGCCGCCTCGGGCTCGGCCGCCGACAGAGCGCCAAGGCCCTGCCAGATGATCTCGCCAGCTTTGCGAACCAGCGCTTCGCGGCTGTCAGGCGAAAACAGCGTCTGGCTGGCGCCCATGGACAGCAGAATGATGCCCGTGGCGGAGCCGACCAGGATGCCCACCACGTCCCACGGATCGACCCGCGCGATGCGCCGCTCCTCGATGGCTTGCGCGGCCCAGGCCGCCAGGATGCCCAGGCAGGCCCCCTCGAGCTCGGCCACCCGCTCGCGAAGCTCGGGCGAGCAGTTGCCGATGATGGCGGGAGTGGCCTCGGAGAAGATCATGCGGAAGTAGGGACCGCGCTCCTGGGAGAAGCGGATGTACAGCTCGAGGAAGCGGTCCATGCACTCGGCCGCGCTGAGCTCGCGGGCGGGAATGGCGCGGAGCTCGCCCAGCAGCATCTCGCCGCCCTCGGCGCACACCGAGATGAACAGCTCGTCCTTGTTCAGGTAGTCGAGATAGACCGTGCGCTTGCTGTAGCCGGCCGCCGCGGCGATCTGCTGGACGGTGGTGCCGCGGTAGCCGCGCTCGAAAAAGAGCCGCCGCGCCGCGTCGAGCACCTCGGTGCGCCTGACCTTGCCCACTCGGGGGCGGACCGGGGCGAGCGCCTCGCTCGGGCCGTCGCGATGGGCGGGACGCGGTCTAGCCGTGCCCATGCCGAGGTAACCGTCGGTTAGTAACCATGGGTTACCTGTAGCAGAACCAATCCGCCTTGTCGAATCGAGTTTGCATCGAAGAGACCCGTGCGCCACTCGCCCTGCCCTCACCCTTGTCTGGGACAGGACGATGGGCGCGAGGGGCGACTGGCGAACGGCGCTACTTCGCCGCGACGTGCTGGCGGATCTTGTCGACGATGATGTCGCCGATCCGCAGCAGGTTCTCCTTGGTCGAGGCGCCGATGTGGGGCGTCATGACCATCCGCGGCGCCTTGAGCAGGGGGCAATCGGCGGGCGGCGGATCGCTGGTCCACACATCGGTGGCGTAGTAGCCCACCTGCCCGTCCTCCAGGGCCTTGGCCATGGCCTGCTCGTCCACGCATTTGCCGCGGCCCGTGTTGACGATGACGACGCCCGGCTTGGTGCGACCGAGCCGCTCGGCGTTGAGCATCTCGCGCGTCTGGTCGGTCAGCGGCATGTGCAGCGAGAGGTAGTCCGCCTCGGCCAGCACCTCGTCCAGGCCCTTGAGCTCGGCCAGCTCGCTTTTCTCGACGTACGGATCGTAGGCGATGACCTTCATGTCGAAGGCCTTGGCCCGCTTGGCCACCTCGATCGCGATGCGCCCCATGCCAAGCAGCCCCAGGG
>CAYTYV010000636.1:0-3132 GCA_964441055.1 uncultured Polyangiaceae bacterium
GGCGCCGAGCAGCAACGTACGGTGACGAGGTTGCATCGCACCAGGGGTCGCACACTCCCTTGTCTTCTCGCCCATGCTTCGTTCCTGGTCTCGGACTATGCCTGCCTGCTGAAGCCTCACAGGAAAAGCGGGCCACCGCCCCCCTGAGATTGGCTCCCTACTGGAACGGCTGAGAGCGCTAGCTCGCTCCGAACTCCATGACCGCTTCGGACATGCCGCCACTTCCGTCGCCGCCAGGGCTCGAGGTGGATTGACCGCCACCAGTTCCGCCGTCGCCTCCCGTGCCGTGTGAGATGTTGTCGCTCGTTGTGCCCGCCATTGTGGGGGCGTTGTTCGTCCCCGTGTACGCGATGACGATCGAGTGGCCACCGAGACCGCCACCGCCCGCGCCGCCGGGGCCGCCGTCACCACCGCGACCTCCGCTGCAGGCGTCGCCCGAGCTGCCGCCCGGGCCGCCTCCGGCCTTGCCTCCCCCCCCATCCTGACCGTCACCGCCCGCACCGCCGTTGCCGCCGTCCGAGGCACTGAGCGTACAGTCGGTCAGGGTCACGGTCGCGTCCAAGCTCACGAGTGCGATGCTGCTCCCGCCAGGACCGCCGCCTGCGGCGGCTTCTCCGCCGCAGCCACCTGTACCGCCCGAGCCACCCGAGTGGCCTGCGAAGGTGTTTCCGCAGGCCACCTGGCCCTTCGACGCACCGCCGCCTCCACCACCCTGGCCCGGCGTCCCGTTGCTTTGGCCCTCCTGGCCGCTCTGGCCCACGTAGCCGTCCGCGGTGATATTACCGATACCTGCCGCGCCTGCGCCCGGGTCGCCCGGGTCGCCGGATGCACCGCTGCCCCCATTAGCACACTCATACCCAGGCCCACCGTCCTCGGTCTGGCCAGCGCCGCCATTGGGTGCGGCACCCGAGGCTGACGGGACGGAACCGCCACTCAAGCCGGGACCACCATCTTGGTTCGACTCGCTGTGACCTCCGGAACCTCCGGTCGAACTCCTGCCGCCGCCGCAGTCCTTGGTGGGGCCAGTACCTCCCAAGACGATGTCCGTGCTGGTGCAGCCCTCGTTGCCGTTGTTGCCGTCAATGCCATCTTGTCCAGTGCCAGCAGGCGTCTCTCCCGCGGCGCCGTCGGCCCCCTCGCCCGCTGTGAGCCCACACCTTAAGAAGGTCACCGTGGCCTCATCGACCAGTGCCGCAATAGAGGACCCACCGTCCGCTTCAGCATCAGCCGCCGTAATGGCGAAGTCCTCGATGTGGGCACCTGAGGCGCTCGAGCTGACCTTCACGACGATGGTATCGGCCGCCGCAGTCAGCGCCGTCTTTGTGGTCTCGCCCACCCAGCCCCAGCCGTTTGCGCAGTCGAGGCCGCCGAAGATGTCGACGGGCGCAGCTATCTCGACGGCTTCGGTGAAGGCCTCGGCGCACGCGTACACGGGCTCACCGTCCGCTGCCGCAGCCGCGAGCGCCGCGCCAATACTCGCGTACGGCTCCGCCTTCGACCCCGCAGGCGCGCCGCCAGCGCCGCCGCCGCCGTCGGTGCCTAGCGAGCTCGAGACGAACACACCGCAGCTATCGTCGACAGGCCCAGTTGCCTCGCTCGGGATGCACTCGATCGGGGTGCTGCCTCCACCGCCCCCCGTGCCGCCGCCTCCCGCGTTGCCGCCACCGCCCGAGCCGCCGCCGCCTGTGCCGCCGCCGCTCGTGCCGCCTGTGCCGCTGGTCGTGCCGGGATCGCAAGTTCCGGTTTTTTCGCAGTCTTCGGCTTCGGAATCGCAGCCGACCGTTGCGAGTCCGAATACCACCGCGAATGCTCCGATTGCCCAAAGGCTGCGCCAAGCCATGCTCATGGTCTTCCTCTTTACTCTTGCTGATCTCGCTGCACGAAAACGACGTCTCAGAAACGGCCGCCTACCGCGAGCCCACCGCCGCCGTGGACATCGGCCCACGGCGCCACGCGAAGAGGCATTGCGGCCTTCTTGTTGGGCCCAGCGGGCTTCTTCGGCTCAGGCTCGGATTCGGGCTCCTCGCCGTCCGAGACGAGGAAGAAGTGCGCCAACCCTGCCACCAGCGCGGCACCGCCGATGCCCAAGGACACCACGCCCACGGACTGGAAGGTGTCGTGGTCCTCTCGCAGACTCATGATCTCGCCACACGTATCGCTGTCGGATTCGAAGCAGACATACTTGGCGTCGGTCGCCCCAGGTTCAGCGGCGAGCCCCGCCAACAAATCATCCGCGTCCCCGCTCTTTCCGCTCGCCGCCGCGAAAAAGCCTGCACCCACGCCGACGCCCACCAGGACCACGCTGCCGAGCACGATCTCGGGAAGGTAGCTGCGCGGGGGAGTCGGGGCGACAGCGGGAGGGCGGACACCGAACTCGACGTCGACCAGCGCCAAGGCCAACGGCGGCACTCGCACCGTGGTCGTCTCGCCTTCCTCGGTTACGACCACCTCGAAGGTCCGCGTCTGCCTGTCTGGGGCTTGGGCCGTGATGATGTGCTTGCCGAGATCGACCGGGAGAGCTGTCGCCCATTGCTCCTCCGAAAGCGCTTGGCCATTGCAGGTCACCTCGAGCTCAGGCGTCGCGGCGACCTCGGGCGGCACCACCACCTGTAGCTTGGCGACCAGCGGCGCGATCTCTTGGGCGCGCTTCCGCGCGAACTCGGCGCGGTCGGCCCTGTCTTCGCGGTCAGCCCAGTCGGCCACCTCGACAAATAGCGCGTGCGCACTCGCGAGCCGACCGAGCTTCACATAGCACTCGGCGAGATGGTACTGCGTGCCCATGCCCGGATCGAGGCGGAAGCTCTCCTCCAGCATCGGGCACGCTGGTCCAGGTCGGCCTTGGTCGATCAGGGCGAGCGCATCCGCGAAAAGCTTCTTGGCCCTTTCCACGTCCGAAGCAGTTTGACCGAACGCGCTCGGCAAGGCGCAGAGCACCGCCACGACAAACAGAGCGGCCCCGAGTAGCGATGCAAGGTGGCGGGGCGGCGTCAAGCCGCGGGGCGCACAACCGTTCGTCTTGTCGTCCATCGTCTGCTCCTTACCTCTGCAGGCGCCCGAATACGCGAATGACCGAGGCCTTACCAGAAAGTCTGGGCGCCCGCCGTCTTGATCGAATTCCGAACGTAGAGGCGA
>CAYTYV010000637.1:0-3126 GCA_964441055.1 uncultured Polyangiaceae bacterium
CGGCGCAGGCGCCTTCGTTTGCGGCGAGTCCTCGGCGCTGATGCGCTCGGTGGCGGGCGAGATCGGCGAGCCCCGCGCCAAGTACGTTCGCTCGGTCGAGAAAGGCCTGTTCGACAAGCCCACGGTGCTCAACAACGTCGAGACCTACGCCTGCGTGCCCGAGATCATCGGGCGGGGCGCCGACTGGTTCCGCTCGATCGGCACCGACAAGAGCACGGGCACCAAGGCCTTCTGCTTGGTGGGCAAGGTGCGCAACACCGGGCTCATCGAGGTGCCCATGGGCACCAGCCTGCGCCGGATCGTCTTCGACATCGGCGGAGGCATGCAAAAGGGTCGGCAGTTCAAGGCCATTCAGACCGGCGGGCCCTCGGGCGGCTGCCTGCCCGAAAGCTGCCTGGACGAGCCCGTGGACTTCGACACGCTGACGGCCAAGGGCTCGATGATGGGCTCGGGCGGCATGATCGTCTTGGACGAGCGCACCTGCATGGTGGACGTCGCCCGCTACTTCTTGAAGTTTCTGATGGAGGAGTCCTGCGGCAAGTGCGTGCCCTGTCGCGAGGGGGTGCGGCAGCTCCACGCGCTGCTTACCGACATCTGCGAGGGCCGCGCCGAGATGGAGATCCTCGAGCGGATCGAGCGGCTGTGCAAGGTCATCGAGGTGGCCTCGCTGTGCGGCCTCGGCAAATCGGCGCCCAACCCGGTGGTGGCCACCCTGCGCTACTTCCGCGAGGAGTACGAGACCCACATCCGCGACCGCAAGTGCCCCGCTGGGGTATGCAAGGAGCTCACCACCTTCCGCATCGTCGAAGAGGACTGCCCCGGCTGCGAGCTGTGCAAGCGCGCCTGCGCCTTCGACGCCATCGTGGGCGAGAAGAAAGAGCCCCACGTCATCATCGAAGAACAATGCACCCAGTGCGGAGCCTGCCGCACGGTCTGTACCTACGACGCCGTCGTGACGGTGTGAGGTGGCCCGATGCTGGAGCTGACCATCAACGACAAGAACGTACAAGCCGCAGACGGCGAGACCGTCCTGGCGGTCTGCCGCGCCAACCGCATCCCCGTGCCGACGCTGTGTCACCACGAGGCAGTGGAGCCGCACGGCGCCTGTCGGCTGTGCATGGTGGAGATCACCCATCCGGACTGGCGCGGCTGGTCTGGCCTGGTCACCTCTTGCCTGTATCCCGTCGAGCCCGGCCTGGTCGTCAAGACGAACAGCCCCAAGGTACAGGAGGTGCGGCGCACGGTGCTGGACCTACTATTGGCCCAGGCACCTGGGGCCAAGCCCGTGCAGGCCAATGCGCGCTCGCTCGGCGTACGCCAGTCGAGCTATCCCACTGCTGACCCGGACAACCTGTGCATCATGTGCGCGCTGTGCGTGCGGGTGTGCACCGCGGTGGGCGCGGCAGCCATTGCCACCCAGGGGCGCGGAGCCACCAAGTACATCGGCACGCCCTTCGACCTCGAGCCCGAGGCCTGCATCGGCTGCCTGTCCTGCGCCCACATCTGTCCGACCGGGCATATCCAATTCGAAGAGACGGCCACCGAGCGCGTTATCTGGAAGCGGCGCTTCGAGCTGCTTCGCTGCAGCGGCTGCGGCAAGACGCTCATTACCGCGGCGCAGCGCGATCACCTGGCGGCGCAAACCGGGCTTGGGCCCGACTACTTCGAGCAGTGCGAGCAATGCAAGCGCACGGCCGTGGCCGAGCGTTTCGCCACGGTGGGCACGGGGAGCGAGGCGTGATGGAGACGGCCCCCATGACGCAGAAGAAACTGTACCTGACCCCGAATCGGTGCACGGCCTGCCGCACCTGCGAGCTCGCCTGCGCTTTTCGCCACTCGGGCTCGGCAGTGCAGGCCCAGGCCACGCGCGTGACCGCCCACGTGGTGATTCCCGACGAGCGCAACGTGCCGCTGGTCTGCTTGCAGTGCGAGCAGGCGGCCTGCGCCACGGTATGCCCCGTGGGAGCGCTCGCGCGCAACGAGGCGACGGGCGCCATCGAGGTGAGCGAGGCCAAGTGCATCGGCTGCCGCCAGTGCGTGGCGGCTTGTCCCTTCGGCCAGGCGCGCTTCGACGATCGCAAGCTCAAGGCCTACAAATGCGATCTATGCCGCGGCGACAGCCCGGCCTGCGCCGCCTTCTGCCCCACCCGCGCCATCGTGTGGGAGTAGGGGCAGACCGAAACTTTCGGTTTGGGACAGTTGGCGAGGGGATGGGGCGCCCCAGCTATCAACGCGCTTTGCGCTTGGCCTTCCACGGCAGAAAGGCGCGTATTACTTCGGTGCAGGCGCGGTACTCTCTGCCATCTCGGACCACCAACCCCATCGATATCAGCGCGTTGACATCGCGAGTGAGGGTCTTGTCGGTCTTGCGCGCGTAGCGCTCCGCCAGACGGGGAGTCAGCCTGCGAAGCTCGCGTTTCCCAATGGACCCCGCCCGTCGAGAAAGCTCGAGCACGAGCTCTCGTTGTCGCAGCTTCGACTCCGTCTCCTTGCCCCTGAACCTCTCCATAACGAAGTTGCGCCAAACGACGTCGAGCTGCTGCTGTCGAACCAGGCGAAGCTGCTCTCGGAGGCCATCGACGAATCCCTGGAGCGCGTAGAGCAAAAACGGAACCACGTCCCCACCGCTCCGGCTCGCAGCATCGAGTTGGCGATAGTACTCGGTACGCGTCTCGTTGTAGTGATTGCTGAAAAGGTGGGCTGCAGGCATGGGAACGCCTGCAAGGAACAGCATCTGCAACTCGACGAGCCGCGCCACACGCCCGTTTCCATCGCCGAAGGGGTGGATCCACGCCAGGTACAGATGGGCCACCACCGCCCGCACCAAAGCAAGGGCCATCTCGTCCTCCACGGCTCCGTCGGGCGGAGATTCAGCAAGCCACTCGCAGAGGCGCCCCAGTAAGTAGTCGCAGTCCTCCCAGCCCACGGCGCGGTAGCGGGCAACACCAACATTGTGCGTGCGGATCTCGCCGGGGATCACGCCGTCATCGACATGCAGACCATCCAGCACCTGGCGATTGAAGCTCTTGATCTTGGCCGGGGACAGGGGCTCAACCGGGTCCGCCGCGATGGCGTTGCAGGCGGCGACGATGTTGTCCACTTCCCTCCGCAAGTACTCCTTGGAAG
>CAYTYV010000638.1:0-3124 GCA_964441055.1 uncultured Polyangiaceae bacterium
TTATTTGTAGATCATGGCGCCTCCGTAGTAGGAGTTTTTGGTGTAGTAGCTGCAGCTCTTCGTCGGGGTGGCTTTGACGTAGTTGCACATCCCGCCGCCGAAGGTCGCGTCGTTGTCGGTGAACGCGCAGTTTTGCACCGTGGGCGAGCTTTGGGCGTTGTACATCCCGCCGCCTTCTTCGTTCGCGAAGTTGCCAGTGAACGTGCAGTTCCGCACCGTGGGCGAGCTTTGGGCGTTGACCATCCCGCCGCCCACATCGTTGGGCGCGGTCCCATTGGCCAGCCCGCCGGTCACGGTGAACCCGTCCAGCAGCGCATCGTCGTAGCCGGTGACCACGTGATAGACCTGGTTGGCGCCCCCGGGCTCGTCGTGGCCGTCGAGCACGGTCGCGTTGCTCGCCCAGTCGCGCTCGTTGCGCTCGGCCTCGCTGCCGTCGAAGCCGCCGTAGATCTCGACGTTTGGTGCTAGAAACACGGTCTCGAGTCGAGCAAACACGTAGATGTGGTAGGTCCCCTGCGCCACCCATACATCGCAGCTGTCGAGCCCTGGGTTGTCCACCACCGCCTGATAAGCGTCGTTGATGCCCTCCTGGACCGTCTGGAAGGCCGTCGCCCAGCTCAGCCCGTCGCCCGAGGAGGGGGCCCCGCCGTCCACGAAGCGCACGGCGTACTGTCGCTCGTGGGCGCCGATGTCGGCCCACGGCGGGCCCAGGCCCGTGTTGGGGCTGGTCCGGTCGTCCACCCGCTCGTAGCCATCGAAGTCGAGCGCGGGCGCCTGCGCACCGCTGGCGGCGTCGATGCACGGCGAGCCCGCCTCGAGAGACCAATCGCCATTTTCGGGATCCACGAACAAGGGGTCGGCGTCGATGTTGCCGTCCCCAGCGTAGCCGCCCTGGACATTGCTATAGGTGACGGTGGGCGAGGCGGAGTAGTTGTAGAGCTGACCGCCAGCGTTTCCCCGCAGAATGCAATTGCTCACCGTAGGCGAGCTCTGGTGATTGAATATCCCACCGCCAGCGTTCGCCTCGTTGTCGACCAAGGTGCAGTTCGTCACCGTCAGCGAGTCGGCGACGAGGTTGTACAATCCGCCGCCGTTGCCAGAGGCGGCATTGCCGAAGAAGGTGCTGCTGTCTACCGTCGGTGCGCCGCCGTAGTTGCGCATCGCGCCGCCGTCGGTCGCCGTATTGCCGGAAAAGGCGCAGCGCGTCACCGTCGGCGAGCTCTGGTGGTTGTACATCGCGCCGCCGTAGTTGGACGCGGAGTTGCCCGAGAAGGTGCAGCTCGTCACCGCAGGCGAGCTTTGGGCGTTGTACATCGCGCCGCCGTGGGTGAGCGCGGAGTTGTCGGAGAACAGGCAGCTCATTATTGAGGGCGAGCCGGACGCGCTGTACATCGCGCCGCCATAGCTGGCGGCATTGTCGGAGAACGTGCAGTTTCGCACAATCGGCGAGCCGGAGGCGTTGTACATCCCGCCGCCGCGATGATGGGGCGAGCTCCCATTGGCTTGTCCGCCCGTCACCGTGAAGCCGTCCAGCACCGCGCCGTTGCTGCCAGTGACCACGTGGTAGACGCGGTTCGGCCCGCCAGACGTGTCGTGGCCGTCGAGCACGGTCCCATTGCTCGCCCAGTCGCGCTCGTCGCGCTCGGTCTCGGTGCCGTCGAAGCCACCGTAGATCTCGACGCCCGGCTCGAGCCCGACCGTATCGTAGGGGGAGCCCGCGTAGATGTAGTACGTACCCTGGGCCACCCACACGTCGCAGCGCTCGAGCTCGGGGTCGCCGTCCACCGCCTGGTAGGCGGCGTCGATGCCCTCCTGCACGGTCTGGAAGGCCTCTGCCCAGCTCCGCCCGTCGCCCGAGAGCGAGATCTCGCCGTCTACGTAGCGCACGCATAGCTCGCAGCTCGCCTCGGTCTGGCTGTGCTGCACGCACTCGTAGCTGCCCGCGCAGGAGGTGACCTCGAAGTCGTCCTCGGCTTGGCAAGCGTGGATGTCGCCGTCGTGGCAGACGCTCTCGTCCGCCAGCATGCCCGTGCCGTCCGGCCGCGCGCAGGCGCTGCCCTCCGCCACGCAGTAGCGGTTTTCGTCGGGGGCCAGGCGACAGTTTTCGCTCGCGCACATGGCATCGCGCTCGCACAGCTCGCCGTCGGCGAGCACGGTCAGGCACGCAGGTCCCTCGCAGTAGTGCCCGGGTGCACAGTCGGTGTCGGCCGCGCACTGCTCGAGGCAGGCGCCCGTCTCGCATTGATACGGCGTGCAATCGGTCTCGCTCGAGGCGCAGTTGCCCGCGCCGTCGCACAGGTGCTCGGTCAGCGTGAGGCCGTCGCAGACCGGCTCGTCGCACTCGGTGGCTGCACCCGGGAAATCGCACGCTCCAGCGCCGTCGCAGGCACCGCCGCACGTCGGGTCGGTCCCCTCGCAGTCGCCGAAGGGGTCCTGGCCCGCGCCCACGTCTACGCACGAGCCGGCACCGTCGCACTGTTGGCAGCTCCCGCACGTCTCGGTATCGGGCGGGTAGTCGCACTGCCCCGCGCCATCGCAGGTGCCGCCGCAGTCCTCGCTCGTGCCCTCGCAGTCGTCAAACGGGTCCTGGCCCGCCTCCACGTCCACGCACGCTCCAGCGCCGTCACATTGCTGGCAGTTGCCGCAGCTCAGCGTTTCTTCCGGGTACTGGCAGCTTCCCAGCCCGTCGCAGGTCCCGCCGCAAGTGTCGTCGCCCGCGCACTCGTCGTCCGGGTCGTCGCCTGCGCCAACGGCCGTGCAGTTGCCCGTGTACCGGGATGTGCGGCCGATGCCGTCCGCCTTTTGCTCCAGGTCGCAGCGCTGGCAGAGGCCGTCGCACTTGGAGGTGCAGCAGACGCCGTCGATGCAGTACAGCCCCGGCTCGCACAGCCCGCTGGAGCCGCAACTCTCCCCCGGCCCTTTGCGCTGGATGTAGGGGCTGAGCTCGGCGTCCAATCTGCCGGTGTCGCCGCCCTGCGCGCCCTGCACGCTCACGCCAGGCGACCCCTCCTGCTGCCGCTCCTCGGGCTGGTCCCAGCCTCCGGCACAACCGAAGAGGCCAAGCCCTAGACCCGGGTTTTCGGTCTGTGGGCACCTGAACGCCATTTCGGCGATGCCGCCGTGT
>CAYTYV010000639.1:0-3113 GCA_964441055.1 uncultured Polyangiaceae bacterium
GCGCTCGCGGCGCTCGACGCCAATCCCCCCAGCAAGGATCTCGAGCCGTTCGCGCAACGCGTCCGCATGGGGATGGAGGAAGCGGCGCGGGCCTGCGACCTCTTCGCGACCTTCCCGGCCGCTCCCCGCTTTTTCCGCGCGACGCCAAACACGCGCTGGTGGGCGGGCGCACCTCGGGGACCTCGCGCAGCCAGGAGGTCATCCGCGCCCTTCGACAGGCGCGCCGCGTGCACTCGCGCTCGGTCACCATGCGCGACTACGCCTGGCGCAAGAGCCTGACGCGGCTGGAGGCCACCCAAGGCCCGGTCGAGGACCTCGCCCACTTCGAGTTTCCTGCGCGCGACGAGGACGAGCCGAGCGCACCGGGAGCCGCCCCTGCGAAGTTCTTGCTCGAGCGCTTCAACATCGAGCGCGCGCTGGCGCGCGGCTCCAGCACGGTGCGCACCCTCGAGCCCGGCTACCGCTTTGCCGCGGTCGACGCCGAAGGCCTGCGCGACGACGGTGAGCAGCTTCTGGTGGGCGTCGAGACCTACGCTTCGGAGCTGTCACCCGAGGCTACCGCGCTAGCGCAGGAGCCGTGGGGCTTCGGGGCGGAACCGCCTCGCAGCGGGCCCTTTTACGAGAACCGCTTCGATATCGTGCCAGCCGAGCTGCGCTACCGACCGACGCGCGAGACCGCCAAGCCGCGGATCGTGGGCATGCAAACCGCTCGGGTCACGGCCGAGGAGGTCGCGACCGACGCGCCGCCTCCCGAGCTCAACAACGACGAGTTCGGCCGCGTGCGCCTGCGCTTTCCGTGGGACCAGCGGCCGAGCGACGGCACGCCGAGCTCCAAGTGGGTACGCGTCTCGCAGTACTGGGCGGGGCCGAGCTTCGGCGCCCTGTACGTGCCGCGGGTCGGCCACGAGGTGCTGGTTGCTTTCGATGGCGGCGATCCGGATCGGCCGGTCGTGGTGGGGCGCCTCTACAACGCCCAGAACCCGCCGCCGTACATGGATCGCATCACGACCAAGAGAACCATCAAGAGCGACTCCGTGGGCGAGGACGGCTCGAGCGCCGACGGGTTCAACGAGCTGCGCTTCGAGGACGCCGCGGGCGACGAGGAGATCTACATCCACGCCCAGCGCGACCAGAACGAGGTCATCCTGCGCAACCACACCGAGAGCGTGGGTGGCGACGAATCGAACTCCATCGGCGGCAACCAGTCGAACACCATCGGCCGCGACCAGTCGACCGACGTCGGCAACAACCAGACCAACACTATCGGCGTCAATCGGAGCACGACGGTCGGCGCCAACGACGCGCTCAGCGTGGGGGGCACGCGAGACGTGGACGTCAAGGGCAACTACACGGTCCACACCCAGGCGAACTACGACTCGACCGCAGACGCCAACCACGTCTTCAACTCCACCAACATGTACATCACCCAGGCCGGGCAGTTCCAGGTCAATGCCAGCGAACTGTGGCTGAACGTGGCGGGCGCGTCTCTGCGGATGTCGGCGGGAATGATCCTGCTGGACAACGGGGCGGGAGCGTCGGTGAGCCTGCTGGGAAACCTCATTGCAATCAAGAGTGGGACGCTCACCTCGACTTCGGGCACCCACGCATTGAACAGCGACGGCGGAACCATCATCAAGGCGGGTGCCAACGTTGGGATCGAGGCTGGCGGCGACGTCAACGTCGTAGGGAGCACGATCAAGCTCAACGGATGACCTCGGCTAACGGCAGGCTCAGACGGACGCCACCATGTTCCTCGACAACCACACGCGCTATCCCGCCAAGCTCGCTCGCGCGCACCTGACCGACGAGCATGCGGTCGCCTCGGTCAATTTGGAGCTGCGATTTTCGCTCGCGCTCGACGGTCGCCTCGAGCTCGAGCGCGAGGCCCCGCGGCGTGAGACCGACCCGCCAGACATCGGCGGCCGACCGCTCTGGCGCGAGGTTTCCCTGGCGGCAACGGGAACGGTGCTCGGGCCCTCGCGGCCGCCGTTCCAGCGCGTCGTGCGCATCGCGGTCGGCGAGCTCGAGCATCGGCTGGTGGTCTTTGGATCGCGCGTTTGGAGCCGAGATTCGGCCGGGTCGCTGCAAGCCACGTCACCCGAGCCCTTTGACGCGCTCGCGCTCGAATGGTCGCAAGCCTTTGGCGGCAGCTACGAGCTCGCACCAGGGCTGCTGCCTGGCACTGACCTGCCGCATCCAGGCGGCAAGGTCACCTATCCCCTCAACCCCGAGGGCATGGGTTTCTTCGCCGACGAGGAAGCGGCTCTGGGCCAGCCGCTGCCGCGGATCGAACTCGCCGACGAGCCGATTCGCGAATGGAGTGACCGGCCTACGCCTGGTGGGCTGGCACCCTGTCCGAGCCTGGTGGCTTTGCGGATGGACGCCGAGCCGCCAGAAGAGGTCTCCCGCTGGGCCGAGCGCGCGGCTGCGAGCGTGGGCAAGCCGGCCCGTCTCGACTCGGCCGAGCTGCTCGGCCAGATTGGCCCCGAGCCGAGTCACATCGACAAGGCCCTGCGGATCGCCCACCACGCACCCGGGGCGCTCATCGTCGAGGACCTGGCCCCAGGCTCGGTCATCGCTCTCGACGGCCTCGGCCCGCAGCCACTCACAATCACCCTGCCTCCTTCGCCGATTGCCGTCGAGGCTCGTCGCGGCCGATCGCGCGAGCCCGTGGCGCCTCGTCTGCGCAGCGTGCACGTCGACGCGGACCAGCGCGAGGCTGTCGTGGCGTGGGGGCACGAGACTATCTACGACCCCTCGGCCGCACCGCAATGGCTCGAGGTGTCCCCCAGCAGCTCGAGGTAGGCGCGATGTCCGTCAATTTCTACAACACCAGCGGTGCCATGGTGCTCGGCGTGGACCTTCACGAGTTTCATATGGCGGCGCCTCCCGACCCCGCTCCCGTGCCGGTTCCATGCTATCCGCACATCGCAATGGTGCCCTTCTGGTGGCCCACGGCAACACTGTGGAAAAGAACCTCGCGCGTGACCTCGAACGGCTGCGAAATGCTTCAGGACGGCTACGACTTCTATCTCGTCCCTCACCTGTTCGTGCCCATGTTGCCGCCTCATCCAACGGAGCTCGGTCAGCTCTTTTTGGTCATCTTTTCGTCA
>CAYTYV010000640.1:0-3111 GCA_964441055.1 uncultured Polyangiaceae bacterium
AGAGCACGTCCGCCCGCTGCTCGAAGATGTGCTGCGTGCCGTTGCCGTGGTGCACATCCCAGTCCACGATCAGCACCCGCTCGCAGCCGAGCTCGGCGCGAGCGTGCGCCGCCGCCACCGCGATGTTGTTGAACAGGCAAAATCCCGCGGCGAGGCCGGCTTCGGCGTGGTGGCCAGGCGGGCGCACCAAAGCCCAGGCCTGCCGATGCGGGCCGTCCACGACTGCACTGACGGCGTCGATGGCCGCACCCGCCGCCAGGTGGGCGGCCTCGACGCTGTGCTCGGAGACGTAGGTGTCGGGGTCGAGGCTGCCCGAGTGCCCTTCGAGGTTGAGGATGTGGCGCACGTAGTCCGCATCGTGAACGCGCTCGAGCTGCGTACGCGTCGCGGCCGTGGGCCGCTCGACGTGCGAACCGGGAGCCTGCTCCAACGCCTGGCGCACGGCCGAGAGTCGGGCAGGTCGCTCTGGGTGCCAGGGGCCTGGCTCGTGCTCGGCCATGCGCTCGTCGGTCAGCAGAAGCATGGGGCGTCTCAGAGTGTCCGTATGTCGATGGGCTGATGCACCGTTCAGTCGGCGTGAAAGGCGGGCTCAGGCCTGTATCCAGCGAGGCTACTAGCCCAGATCCTGCGCCGCGTCGCCCCGAGCGCCCGATCGCGCCCCCGCTGGCGCTAGTCCGCGCTTGGCCCGCGCGGCAGCTCAGCGCTAGCGTGGGCTTCGTGCGAGCTCTGGTGGCGATTCTCTGCGCGACGCTCGGTGCGGCTGGCTGCCAGGACGGCAGCGGCGCCTCGTCGAGCGGTCCACCGTCGTCGGCCGTGCCTGGCGCAACGACGGCCAGCGCCTCTGCCGCGGCACCGAGCACCGTCGCGCCTGCTGCGGCAAGCAACTCGACGGACGGCGGCACGCGCTCGGCCCCGCCGCGCGACGACTGGCTGGAGCGTCGCCTCCGCCAGGCCGACCCGCGCTTTTCGCATTGGCTCTCGCGAGCCGACGAGCTCAGGCTCCAGATCCTGGTCGCCCAAGTGGTGCCCCGCGACGGCGGCGCGCCCAGCTTCGAGGAGCACGGCTATCGCGTCGACGCCGAGTACGTCTACCCGGCGAGCGCCATCAAGACCTTCCTTGCGATCTGCACCCTGCGAGCCCTGCGCGCGCTGGCCGAGCGCCACGGCGTCGAGCTCGACGCCTCGGCCCGCATCCTTCGCTGTCGCCTGAGTCGTCCCGGCTGCGAGCCTCCCGAGGCCGACGAGGACGAGGACCGCGGCGAGGGCGAGCGCAAGAAGCACGAAAAGCTCTGGGTACGGCAGGAGATCCGCAAGCTGCTGCTGTACTCGGACAACGACTCCTACGACCGGCTCTACGACATCGCTGGTCATCGTGAGCTCAACGAGGACGCCGCAGCGCTAGGCTTTTCCTCGGTGCGCTTTCACCACCGCATGAACGCGCCCGCCTCGCGCTCCAAGGTGCTTCGTCGGCTGATGCTGCTGCCGCGCGGCGGGCCCGCGGTGACCATCCCGCTGCGCAAGAGCGACTTCGAGCCGCAGCCCACGCCCGCGGCGCGGCTTTCCTTGGGCAAGGCGCACTTCAGCGACCGGGGCCGCGTAGCCGAGCCCATGAGCTTCGCCAACAAGAACTACGCCTCGCTAAGGGACATGCAGCGGCTCAACCTCTCGCTGCTGTTTCCCGCGAGCAGCCGCGCGGTCGAGCTCGGTCTGACCGCTGCCGAGCGCGCGCTCGTCGTCGAGGCCATGACCGGCCAGCTGCGCCCGGTGCGCTCTGCCGCACGCCACAAGCCGCTTCTGCCAGGCGTGCTCGAGGTGCTGCCTGCCGAGCGCCTGCGCTACGTGGGCAAGTCCGGTCGCGCCTACGGCTTCCACCTCGAAAACGCCTACCTCGAGGACAAGCAAAGCGGCCGCGGACTGCTCGTCACCGCTGTCATCTACGCCAACCCCAACGGCGTGCTCAACGACGACGACTACGACTACGACGAGACCAGCAAGCCCTTTTTTCGCGCGCTGGGTCGCGCGCTTGCCCTGACGCTCGTGGGCGAGGGTTGAGGTGGCTCGCCGCCCTGTCTGCGGCCAAGGGTAGGGCGGCTACTGCGCGATCCCCGTGTAGAAGTAGAGCCCGTAGTCCGCGCATTCGACCTGCTCGGTGGCCTTCACCCGCAGGTAGGCCGTGCCGCTGTCGTCGGGGCTGCCAACGCATTCGAGCTCGGGCCAGGCTTGTGCGCTGCCCCAGTCTTCGCCGCAGCAGCCGGGCAGGCCCTCAACGCTGTGCTCGGTCGCGGCCCCGCAGCTGTGAAGCTCTGGCGCGCTGCCGTCGGCGCATTCGTAGTAGGCACAGATCTCGGCGGAGATGGCGCCGTAGTAGTAGCTGTCGATGAAGACGCCGAGCGTCATGTCGCAGCTCGCGCCGTCCTCGATGGCGACGGCATACCAATCGGTGTCCGAGTGGTTGGCGAAGGTCCCCGCGCTGTCGGTCAGGGTGCTCTGGCAATCGTCATAGGAGCCGATCGGCTGAGCATACTCGAAGGTGTCGTTGGGCTCGGTGTCGAGCTCGCTGCAGCCTCCCGTGCCCGTGCCCGTCCCTGTGCCCGTCCCTGTGCCCGTCCCTGTGCCCGTGCCCGTGCCAGATGGGGTGCCCGAGCCCGTGCCCGAGCCGGATGGGGTGCCCGAGCCCGTGCCGCCGCTTCCGCCACCGCCGCAGTCGCCCGCGTCAACGCCAGCCGACGGATTGGTCACGCTGTCCAGAACGCACTGCAGCGTCGCCTCGGGGATGGCCTGCTGTGCCAGCACCCCTTGAGCGCAGCCCACGAACGCGGCAGCGCAGCCGAAGTCGGTGGCGCACTCGGTGCTGAGCTGGTCGAGCAGGGCGCCGCTGAGGGGCAGCGCGACCTTGCCGATCACGGCGACGTAGGGTGGCACCGCGTCGCCGTCGCTAAACATCTGCTCGCAACCGGAGACGCCGACGGCACACTCGGCGCAGAACTGACTGGCAAAGGCTTGGTGAGAGGACGTTGGCTCCGCTGCCGACAGGCTGCTGGCCAGGCACGACATGGGCGACCGCAGCGAGCTCAGGCACGCGGTGACCGCCTCGAGGTACGACTCGTTGAG
>CAYTYV010000641.1:0-3108 GCA_964441055.1 uncultured Polyangiaceae bacterium
ACCAGCGGCGATCGGTAGTTGTAGTCGCTGGAGACGTAGGTGCTGGGGACCATGGTGTTGACGACCTCCAGCGCAAACACGTCGAGCTTTTCGCCTCGGGGGCGGAACGGGATCTCGAGGGCTTCGGCGGAATCCTGGAAGCCGCCGACGTCGGTGAACACCATCACCTCGCCCTCCTCGCGCTGCTCGAAGAAGAAGCAGATCCCCAGGTGCTCGGCCAGGCGGCTGACGAAGGCCAGATCCGTCTCCGCGTACTGTACGACGAACTCTCGCACCGGGCAGCGAACGCACTCCTCCTTGTTGTCCTCGTCCTGCCGTTCGGGGAACTCGGCGAGCCGGAACTCGCGCGGGACGTAGCAGAGCTCGAGCTTCCGATCGATGATGGCGGGCACGCTTAGCTGCTCGTAGACCTCTTGCAGGCGCACGAGCGTCAGCCGATGAGCCCGCGGCAACAGGCGTAGGCGAAAGACGCGCAGGCCCGACTCGCTGTCGAGCCCGTCGGCGATCTGCGCGACCACGCCCGTGAAGCGGCGGCTCTCCTCGCCGTCGATGGTGAACCTCAGGATGGCGGGCGCCCCCACCTCTGGCGCGGCTGCCAGCGACCCTTCGCCTGGAACCGTGAGGTTTATCTCGAGCTCGAACAGGCGCGAGAGCCGCTCGCGGCCGACGACGCGCTGCACTTGCACTGCAGCGCCGTCGAGCTGAGGGGTGCTGAACTCGACCGAGATGTTCCTGGTCATGAGCCTGCCATCCTGTGTCACCAATTCGTGGAGCGAGCGGAATGCTACCGCGACGGCGAGCCGGCCGCACGCGGGCATTGTTCATCTGGCAACGCCCGGCAGCAGTGGCACGCCGAAGCACCGACATGTGCCATGCGAGCCGACGGTAGTCGTGGTACCTTGCCAGGCCGGGTCACCGCCTCGCTGAGGTCTGCCGTGGAAGCCGAGGTCATCACCAGCTGGTCGCGCCTGCTCGAGCTCGGTTCGCAGGGGCAAGCGATCGGGGCGCGGATCCAGGGGCTGATTCTGGAGGCGGTGGATCTGGGGCGCGTCGACCTGCGCGGCACGCACTGGACGGATGTCTCCCTGAGCAAGGCCAACCTCAGTGGCTCGTTGCTGACGGGGGCCGTGCTCCAGGGCGTAGCGCTCAATGGGGCGGATTTGAGCGGCGCCGATCTCGCCGACGCCAAGCTCGGCGGCGCGGTGCTCGCTGGTGCCGACCTCACGGGCGCGGTGCTGACCGATGCCGATCTGAGCGACGCGGACTTGTCCTCGGTTCAGCTCAAGCGTGCCGTTTTGGAGGGGGTCAGGCTCGATGGGTCGGTGTTGCGCGGGCTGGATCTGACGACTGCGCGCGTGGTGAGCTCCCAGCTTCGCGGCGCCGATCTGCGCGGCTGTCGGCTGCTGCTGGCCGATCTTTCCGGCGCTGATCTGGCGGACTGTCAGCTCGACGAGCAGACCGCCCTGGTGCAGTGCTTGCTGACCGATGCCCGGCTGAGCGGGTTGTCGCTGGTGGGCGTGGATCTCCGAAAGAGCGATTTCTGCGGGGCCGATCTTTGCGGAGCCGATCTTTCCGGGGCCAACGCGCTGCAGACGAGCTTCCAGGGCGCCGACCTGCGCGAGGCGCGGCTCGTGGGCCTGCTCGGCAAGCGAGCGAATCTGTCCGAGGCATCGCTCGCCGAGGCGAACCTCGGCCAGGCGATGCTCGAGGACGCCGAGCTGGGCGGTGTGCAAGCGCCACGAGCCCAGCTCGCGGGCGCTCAGCTGAACGCGGCCCGCTTGCCGCGCGCCAACCTACGGGGCGCCGAGCTTCGGGCGGCGAACCTGAGCTGGGCCGATCTGTCCCATGCGGATCTGCGCGAGGCCGATTTGCGGGACGCGCAGCTCGACTTCGCCAACGTTCACCGCGCAGACTTGAGCGGCGCTCGCACCTCTGGGGCGAGCACCAAGGGGTGGCGCCAAACCGATCCCGACCGCGCGGCGGCCGAGGACTTCTCTGGGAAAGGCTGACCGAGATGAGCACTGGGCAGAGCGGCGGACAACCGAGCCCGACGGCGGATGCGATGGCCTCTGGGCTGACCGAAGCGCTGGTATGGGGCGTGGAGGACGAGGGCCGCGTGCTCGTGCGGCTGGCGGCCAAGGGATCGTCGCCAGCCGCGCGCTGGGCGGCGCGCAACGGCGTGCAAAGCTACCAGCCGAGCGTGGGCGATCGCGTGCTCGTACAGTTCACCACTGGCGGCGAGCAGGCGTACGTGGTGGGCGTCGTGCATGCCGCGCGCGCGCCCGAGCTGGCGACGCCGAGCGGGGCCACGGCGTCCGCCGAGGGCGACCTGATCGCGCTGCGGAACGCCGCCGGAACGCTGCTCGCGACGCTCGACGGCCGCAGCGGGGAGCTGGCGCTACGCGCCGATGCCGATCTGCGGCTGAGCGCGCCCGCGGGCAGCGTGCGCATCGAGGCAGCCGAGGCGCTCAGCCTGACGGCGAGCCGCGGGGAGCTTGACGTTGGCGATCTCAGCGCGCGGACCGACCGCACCCGGTGGATCACAGGCCTGTGGGACTTGCGGACGGAGCGGCTGGTCGAGCGCAGCAAAGAGGCGTACCGCACGGTGACCGGCCTGCTCGAGACGCGGGCCAAGCGCCTGCGCACGCTGGTTGCGACCACCTTGGAGCTGCGCGGACGCCGCACCACGGTGGCGTCCGAAAAGGACACGCGCATCGACGGAAAACGCGTACTACTGGGCTGACAGCGCCCAGCCGCAGGAGCACGGAGAGACCATGTTGCCAGCAGGATCCAAAGCCGCGGGGACGTGCATGGGCGTGCCGGACGTGTGCAAGGTGCCCGCGCCGCCGCTGCCCCCCATCCCGACGCCCTTTCCCAATACGGGCATGGTGCCCAACGCGATGATGACCTCGATGAAGGTCAAGCTCGAGAACATGGACACCGTGGTCGAGACCTCGGAGATCCCCAACAGCGACGGGGATCAGGCGGGCGTGGCTGGCGGTGTGGTCTCCGGGGTGGTCGCGCAGAAGGTCGTCTTCCGGCTCGGCAGCACCCGCGTGAAAGCCGAGGGCAAGGGCATCGCCTACCAGACGGCGCTCACGGCGCACC
>CAYTYV010000642.1:0-3078 GCA_964441055.1 uncultured Polyangiaceae bacterium
CGCGGTATCCTCAGGGAATGTGAGGCTTGCGCGACCGGCGAGGTCGCCCGCGATGATGGCCCGGAGCTCGGTCGGACCGCCGCCGAGCGCGTAGGCGTCCCAGGCGGCCACGCAGGGCCTCTCGGGGCTGCCGTGCAGCACCGCGTGCGCCGTGAGCAGGACCTGGTCCCCTGCCGCGGTGGCCAGCAGCACGGGATGCCGCGTTCCCGCCAAAAACGGCGCCAAGTGCCGAGGGCTCTGCCTGCGGTCCGCGGCCCCGCAGGCCGCTGGCGGATCGCCCAGATCGAGCTGCGTGGGCAAGGGCTCGGCTGGCCCGATGTGGCCGTCTGCGCCAAAGGGACTGTAGTAGGCCCAGGCCCGCTCGCCCGCTCGGTCGCTGACGTGCGTGGCGATGCCTACCCGGCTTCCGTCATAGGTCCAGCGCACGGTGGCATCGCGCTCGTCGTTGGGCGGCGGCGCCAAGCTGAGCGCGACCACGGGGGCGTCTGGTGCCGCAAGCGGCTTGACGAGCACGATGGCGGGCTGCCCGCTCTCGGTCCGTACCGTGCCTACCGCCAGGGGCGTGCCCTCGGCCAGCACGGCGTCGGCGTGGATGCGATAGTCACCCGCGATGGCCGGCCATTCGGGATAGTCCACGGCATCGCCGCGGCCGCCGTCGAGACGCAGCAAAAAGGTCTGGCTCGAGGACTGGCGCGGACGGACGAACAGCGCTTCGGGCGAGACGGATAGCAAGCCGCTGATGAGCGCGGGGCGCGTCCCCGGGGTGAGGTCGTCGTCGAACAAGTTTCCCCGGAATGGCAGCACGGCGTGGCCCGCCTCGGAGGTGCAGTAGTTGACCCAGCCGAGCTCCAGCTGGCTTGTGCGCTCGCCCAAGCGCGCCTCGCCACGCGCCAAGCTCACCCGAGCGGCGGCATAGCCCTCCATCTGGTGCGAGACGTCATCGGCCACTCGCTCGCGGCGGCGCACGGGCGGTAGCAGCCGCTGGCGGCGCAGCGGGGCGGACCGATCGGCGGGCATACCCAGGGCGACGGCCTCACCGCTGTGCGGCGCGTAGCGAAGCACCGACCAGGCCGTGCTGCCCCGCATGGCCTGCGCCGCGGTGGGCAGCACGTCGCGGCCCAATCCGTGCACCTCGCCGATGCTGGTCCACTCTTGGGCCTCGTCCAAGGTGCACTCGATGGTGGTGCGCACCGCGGGCTGGATGGTGGGCGGATCGACGGGCAGCGGACCGGCTGAGGCGAGCTGTCGGCCAGCCGCTTCCCAGCCGAGCCGCGTGGCCACCGCACCGATGACGCAGCCCGACGCGGCGCAGTGGGCGACGACCTCGTCGGCGAGCTCGTCTAGCCCGATGCGCGGTGGCATGTCCACGGGCGTGAAGGTCAAGCCGCCGTCGGCCGATTCCCACACCACAAAGGTCGCCGCTGCGTGAGGGTCCTCGGTGTTCTCGCCGAGCGCCAGGACCCACCGCCCGTGGCCCGACACGGCCAGCGTGGCCTCGGGCAGTCGGGCCTGGTGGCTCACTCGTCCATCGCGGTCGGCCAGAACGTAGACGGGCGGCTCCAGGCTCAGCACCACGCCCAGCGATCCATCGGGGCCAGGGTGGATCGAGCGCGCGGGGATCGATTGGTCGAGCTCCCAGGACTCGCCGTCGGAGCGGGCTTGCTCGGCCGCGCTGAGCGAGACGCAGCGGTAGCTCTTGCCCCCATCGCTGGAGGCGAACAGCGCGAGCAGCTCGTCCTTGGCGCGGACGCCCAGGAAATAGGCCGATTCGCCATCGGCGGACAGGGCCGCCGCGTAGCCAGGCTCGGTCAGGTCGGCGGCCCGACCAGCCTGCAGAGTGGGCGGGTCGCGCGACCAGCGCAGGGGCGCTCGCGGCAGGCAGCCGTCCGCGCTCCAAGGGCACACCCCCGAGAGCAAGGCGCTGCCGTCGGCGGCGACCGCGGCGTCCACTCCGTCAGGATCGATGGCGCGCAAGCGCACGCGCTCGGGCCAGCTCTGGGCGCCATCGTGGCTGCGGTGGGCCACCACGCCGAGCCCCTCGTCGTCGTCAGACCGCAGGCACATCAGCACCACGTGCAGGCCATGGACGCCGAGGCGGATCGCGTCACAACCGCGCCCGATCCCAAGCGGCTGCGAGCGCAGGGGGCGATCGAGCGGGCCCCAGACGAGCTGCCAGCCGTCGGCCTCGTCGGCCACCTCGTAGTAGCGACCTCCGCCCAGCGCCGCCCGACGCCTGCGCAGCGCCGCGGCGTCAGGTCCCCGCACCGCCTCCAGATCGATGCCACTATGGGTCGGCAGCGCCCGCGGCAACGGCTCGGCAGCCGGCTCCAGCGTGGCGGCGGCACCGTCCCAGATCCAGCTCCGCTCGAGCCCCTCGGCGACGACGCGGCCGTCAACGGCCTCGACCAGCGCCTGGATGCCTCGCGGCGACGCGCCGTCCAAAGGCGTCCAGTGCTCACCGCCGTCGGCGCATACATACAGCGCCTCGGGGGCGGCCAAGCCCAGCAGCCGACCGTTGCGCGCAGCCGCGAGGTCGAAGAGCCGAACCGCCAAGCCCGCGGCAGGACGCCAGCCCTGTGCGTCGCGGTAGCTGAGCGCGCGGCCGTCCACCGTCAGCCCCACCAGCCCGTGGGCAGCTCCTGCCGCAGCCGTTAGTGGCTGGGCTGCGCGGGCGCTGGCCGCCAGGGGGCCGAGCGGCGTCTGGGCCGTGTACAGCGTGCCGCTCCTTCCCACAAACCACCAGCGCTGCTTTCCCGGTCGCACCAAACCGATCAGCGGCTCGGGCGGGCGATAGGCGCTGGCTCGGGCGGCAAAGCGCGGCTCCGCTCCTTCCTTCGTCTCCGCGCTGCGCCAGCTTTTCGGCTCGGGAAGCGGGTCGGTCAGCCAGCGGTCTCCCCGGCGGTCGAGCAGCAGCCAGGCGCCATCGTCCAGCGCCATGCCCTCAAGCATCTCGGGCAGCCGCGGGGGGTGGTAGTGCCAGCGCGGCGCGTCCGACTCGGGCGCCTCGTCGGCCATCTCGATGGCAGGAGCAGGCGGCACCTCGGGCGGCGGGGAGGTGCCACAGCCGACCTGCACCAG
>CAYTYV010000643.1:0-239 GCA_964441055.1 uncultured Polyangiaceae bacterium
TCGGCGGTGGGTTCGCTGGCGAGCTCGACTTCGGCGGGACGGCCGATGCGCTCGACTCGGGCGCGGACGACGATCTCGACGCCTTCCTCGCCAAGCTGGACGCGGCCAACGGCGCGGGGATCTGGGCGGTCCACATGTTGGACGGGGAGCCTGGCGACGACCCGCTCACCGAAGGCACGGAACGGGTCGCGGTCAACGCCGATGGTGCCATTGGTCTGGTGGGCAACTTCAACGACTCC
>CAYTYV010000643.1:249-3076 GCA_964441055.1 uncultured Polyangiaceae bacterium
ACAATCGATCTGGGAAGCGGCACGCTCATGGAGTGCGCCACCTGCGACATCGTCCCAGGCAATCACGACGAGTTCATCGGCGCCTACACCAAGTAGGCGCTCGTCGCGCTCACTCCTGCACGACGGCCAGGTACATGTCCTTGATGTGGGTGTGGCCCGCCGGATTGGGATGGATGCAGGTCAGGTCGAACCACGGCTCGACGCCAGGACCGCGATAGCAAGGACCCGAGGGGTCATCGCGGTTGAAGCCGTGGCCGCAGAAGTCCTCCAGCATGAAGATCATGTCGGCGCCGTTTTCGACGGCGATGGCCGCGAACTGCTCGTTGGCCCAGATGACGATCTCGGCCAGCTCGTCCGGGTAGGGCACGGGCTCGTCGAAGCCGGCTAGGCCCGAGATGTCGCAGGACTCGACGTCGCCCGTGCCGTCGGTGAACTCGTACATGTTGGCGAAGAGCACGAAGACGCCATTGGGGAAGCGGCCGGGCTCGTAGAGCCACTCCACGGCCTCGCGCATGTAGCCCACGAACTCCTCGGCCTCGAGCCACAGCTCGTCCTGGAGCATGCCACCGATGGCGTGCTGGGTGAGCTTCTGGATGTCGTTGCCGCCCATGGTGATGATCACCAGGGTGCGCTTGTCGAGCACGTCCGGCTCGAAGCAGTCGGGGATCTGCGTGGGCATCAGATCGTCGGTGCGCGCTCCCCACTTGGCGCAGCTCGCGAAACCGCCCGACTCTTTGACCATGGACTTGCCCTCGAACCAGTTGACCATCTTCCAGACGATGCCTGGCGGATCGATCCAGAACTCGTCGGCCAGCGCGTCGGCGAGCTGCGAGCGGAAGAACTGCGCGCTCAGCGTGGGCGGCGTGCCGACCGCCACCGAGTCGCCGAGAAACACCACGCGCTCGACGTCGCTGATGTCCTGGTGGTTCGTGCCCATGCAGTGCGAGCCGACGATCACGTCGAACTGGTCGTAGTCCGGTCCTAGGGTGGGCCCGTTGATGAAATCGTCCTCGTAGCAGGCGGTCACGGTGAGCGGGCCTTCGCCGCCTTGGCCGCCCGTGGCGACCTCTCCCCCGCTGCCTGCCTGTCCGCTGCCGCTCGGCGTGCCCGCCGAGCCCCCGCTCCCGCTCTCGGTGCCTGGCGCCGTGCCACCCGTGGCGCCCGCATCGGGCGCGACCGAAAGGCTATCCTCGCCCGAGCAGGCCGCGAGCGCGAGCAAGACCACCCACATCCCAGAAAACGCCCATCTCGCCCACATGCCTCAGAGCGTATCACGAAAGGCTACCGTGCGGTTCCCGTCCGGCCCGACGGACGCGCGCGAGCCCTTGGGAGCGAGCGGCAGGCGGTGCTAGGCTGAGCGGCGTTCGGGCTCGCGCGCCGCGATGGCGCGGCGCGGGGGCGATGGCCGGGCAGTGGGGGGGCGGCGATGGGGGCAGCGGACGGCGGCGGGGGGGGCGGCTCGGGGCCGGGCGGAGCCTCGGCCGCGCGCGAGCTGGTGCGGGCGGGCAAGAAGGTGATCATGCTCGAATGGGGTAGCCGGGCGCGCTGGCTGGGCAGCCACCTGGCCGTCCTGCCCCACGTGGACTTCCGCAATGCGCTGCCCGTCGGTCACGAGATCATGGTCCGCGGCCTGACCGTCGGCGGCTCGTCGCTGATCTTCTGCGGCACGGCCGCGCGCCCCGCGGCCTTCATCAAGGAGCAGACCGGCATCGATCTGCTGCCCTATGCCGAGGCCTTCGAGCAGGAGCTGGGCATTGCCCCCTTGCCCGACCACCTGGTGGGCGAAGCCGCGCGCCGCATGATGGAGGCGGCGCAGGCGCTCGGGCTGGACTGGCAGCTATTGCCCAAGTTCATCGACGCGCAACAATGCGAGCGGGACTGCGGCGCGTGCATGCTCGGCTGTCCCACCAAGGCCAAGTGGACGGCGGCCCGCTTCGTGGACGAGGCATGCGAGATGGGCATGGAGCTGCGCACCCGGGCCTGCGTCGAGCAGGTGCTACACGAAGGCGGCACCGTCACAGGAGTCCGTGGCCGCGGCTCGCTGGGCCCGTTTACGGTACGGGCCGAACAGGTCCTGTTGGCCGCGGGCGGCCTCGGCACCCCGGTCATTCTGAAACGCTCGGGTATCGACGAAGCCGGGCAGGGCTTCTTCTCGGATCCGCTGGTATTCACCTATGGAGTGCTGGACGAGCCGATCAAGGGATCCATCTACGACGTGCCCATGACCGCTGGCACCTGGCAGTTCCACGACGACGACGGCTACCTGATGACGGATCTGGGCGAGCCGTGGATCCTCCAGCTCGCCTCGATGATGCTGTCGCGGCCACCGCGTCCCGATCAGGCGGCGAACCTGCGTCGCACCATGGGGATCATGACCAAGTGCAAGGACCCCATCTCGGGCACCATCGACCGCCGCGGTAGGCTGCGCAAAGCCATGGAGCCCGAGGTGGAGCGGCGGCTGCAAGCTGGCGACGCCATGGCCCGCGAGATCCTGCGCAAGGCTGGCGTTCGCCAGCGCTCGCTCGTCACCTCTCCCGTCAAAGCCGCGCATCCGGGCGGCTCGGCCCCCATCGGTCGGGTAGTGGACGCGCAGCTCCAGACCTCCATCAAGAACTGCTTCGCCGCCGACGCCTCCGTGGTGCCCGACGAGCTCGGCACCCCCGTAGTGCTGCTAGCAATGTGCCTCGGCCAGTACGCCGCCGAGCAAATGCTAGCGTCCTAGTAATAATACCAGATGGTCCGGTAGTCGCGGAGGTTCTCGCCGCGGGCGGCTAGCTCCTCGAGGTAGTCGTACAGCGGAACGTCCACGTAGTTGTACGGCGGCATG
>CAYTYV010000644.1:0-3072 GCA_964441055.1 uncultured Polyangiaceae bacterium
GGGGCGTAGACAGCCCCGGCATTGACGCGGCTGAGATCGGCGCCGGTCAGATCCGCCCCGGAAAGATTGGTCTTGTAGAGGACGGCCTTGCGCAGCTTGGCGCCGCGCAGGTTGGCGCCCGCCAGGTTCGCCTTCGTCAGGATCGTGGCTTGCAGGTTTGCGCCAGACAAATCGTACCCCTGTAGATCGCGACCGGTCAGATCCTGCTCCGATAGATTGCGCCCTGGCCCGGGCTCGTCCGTTGGGATGGGCTCGAGTGGCGGCGTGTAGTCTGGATCGAGCTCGGTCCAGCGCGGATCGTGCGGTATTCGCTCGAGCTGTTCTGCAGCGGCTCGCAGCTTTTCGCGCGCTTGTTCCTGGGTGTGCTCATCAGCGGCCTGCGCGCGCAGCTGAGCCGCCTGCTCGAAGAGCTTGCGCATCTTGGGCCGCAGTCCGGGATCCGGCAGTGCCCCGGGCTTGGGAAGCACGGGCACGGGCGGAGAGTCCATGTCCAGCTCCGCGGCCTGCTCGAGCGCCTGTTGCATCTTGCCCTTGTGCTCCGCCAATGCGGCCGCTGGCGGCTCGGCCGTTCCGAGGGGCGTTTCGGCACCCTGTCCGGCGACGTCGAGCTCGTCTGCCGACGGCATCTCGACCTCTTCGAGCGACTCCGCGGTCTTTGCGAAGCCCTCGTCGAAGCCCTGTCCGGCCGCCTCGATGCCCTCCTTGACCTGCTGCTGCATCTCGCTCGCGAAAGGACCGAGCTTGCGGGCGAGCATGGTCGAGACCGGGTTGCCCTGGTCGGGCGCGTCCGGGAAGAGGTCCTCTCCGTCCTCGGCCGCTTCCATGCGCTCGGCGAGCTCGAGCATCTCGGGCGGCATGTCGGCCTTCAGCCCGACCGGATCGGCTTCGAACTCTTCGAGCAGCCTGCGATAGTGATCGAGCTCGGCGGGTTGCTCAGCGAGCTTTTCCGAGGCGAGCAGCATAAACGCCACGTCTTCGAGATCGTCCTCCGTGACGGGCTCGACGCCACGCCAGGTCAGATAAAGGCGCTGCTCGTCGAGCTCGAAGCAAAGCGTGTCGAGGCTCATGGAGACCTCGCGAAAGCGGCCAAAGACATCCTTGACGAAGGCGCGCGTCCGCAGTCCGGGTAGCGCGGCGTCAACGCGGGCGGCGTCGGGATGCAGATGGACGAGACGCAACGGCTCGTCGCCACGCAGGTAGCCCCTGAGCTGCTGATCGCTGGGTGCAGCACTGAAGTAGCGCCAGTCGAAGTCCGCGGCGAAGTAGGGAGCGCGCTCCTTGAGATAGGCCGCGCCGTACTGGGTGCCGACCTTGCTGCGACGCTGCGGCCAATCGGGGTGCAGCGGTGCGAAGCTGGCCGGTTCGGGGCGTTCCACGCGCGTGCTGATGAGCTTTTTGGGGTGCTCGACCGTGGGCAGCTCCTTGGTCTTGTAGCCTTTGCCCACGGGATTTCGCTCAAAGCCCGGACCACCGAACGCATTGCGATAGCAGAGCTCCATGATCTCGAAGGGCTCGGGCCTGGATATCCCGGCCACGGTCCAGCGCCGCTTGCCAAAGACGTGCAGCGACTTCGACCAGGTTCCGACCGACACCCCGACGGGACACTCGGTAACGCGGCGGCCGCCAGCCGGATAGCAGTGGCCAGTGAGCAGCACCTCGGCGCTCAGCTTGAAATCAGCGAAGTCGCTGGCGTGGATGCACTCGTTTTCCCGATCGTCGTCGTAGAACAAGTCGCCGGTCACCGATCCGCGCTCGAGCGAATCGTCGATCAGGCTGAGTGTGCCATCGGCACCCACGGCATAGGCGCCGCGCACTACCACGGTCATCTCGGGCGTGGGCGGATGGCGCGAGCAGAGCTTCGTTGCAAAGGCAAAGGGCGTCAGGTTCTTGGTGAGCATGGCGATACGCGGCTCAGCACAGATCGAGCTTGCCCGCTTTGAGATTGCACTTGAGCACCTTCCACGAGTTGTTGACGGACGTCGTGTTCTTCTTGAGAGCCTGCTCGTTCTTCTCGATCCGCGCTTCGAGCTTCTTGAGCTCAACCTCCTCCTCTTCGGGGATCGTGATCTCCTGGTGTTTCCCAATCGTGAACGTCAACGAGGTGCCGATGTTGGCAGAGACGGTGTTGCCGATGGCCACTTCGGCTTTTTTTGCTACCAGACTGATTTCGGTCGCCTTCCCCACGATCTCGGTCGTGAGCGTGCTTCTGGCAATCTTCGTCTCGATTTCCTTGCCCCCAACGAGGGTCGTCGCCACCGCCGCCGTCACATACTTCGTCTCCACCTCCAGGCCCAAGATGACGCTTGTCGACAGCACGCCTGCGGTAAATAGCGTTTCCGCTACAGACGAGGTAATCGTCGAGCTGGCCATGGCCCCGACGGCGGCGCGTTCGTTGACGGCTCCCGCATGAGTCGTCGAGGTAATGGCGCCGCTGCAGTGGGTCTCCTCGTCGATCTGCTTGGCCCAGGTCTGCTCCGAGATGTTGGGTATCCGGAAGCCCGCCGAGCCGGTCCAGCTGTCGATGCGCTCGGCCCAGGTCTTCTCGATGATATGCGGGTTGCTCCGCACCTTGCCTTTGTTGTCATCTGACCACGGCGGCGTGGAGCGCTCGTTGTTGCCGCTCGTTCCGGGAAGATGGTAGTTACGACCCGGCAGTGTTTTCGGTGGAAAATGCCCCTTGGTCCCCTTGTCGGCAGCGTCGTCCTTGGTGACGAAAGCGCCCCCCGGGGGGTTTTCCGAGCCGACGTAGGTCTCGTTGACGTCGCCCCAGACCTCTTCGCGGAAGTTGCCCGCATTGCGGGCGTACTCGTAGACGTTCTCGGTGGTGTTGACGAGCAGCCATAGGCCCTGGCGGCCATCGTAGGGGTCATTGCCGGGACAAGTGGGTGCGTAGTAACGCGGGTCGTCGATCCACTCGAGCCAGAAGGAGGCGCCCGGCATGGTGCCCGGGGCAAAGTCCTGGATGTGCTCGCCGCTCGCCTCCCAGCCCTGGGCCTTGCCCGGGTCGTTCTGGCGGCCCATCACGATCATCTTGTAGTTGCCGCGGACGACCTCCACCTTGTCGCCCCAGGT
>CAYTYV010000645.1:0-3063 GCA_964441055.1 uncultured Polyangiaceae bacterium
CTTGCCTCGGCGCTGGCTCAGGTCGCCGATGATATCGCCGATGTACTCGTCCGGTGTGGCGATCTCGAGGGACATGATGGGCTCCAGCAGCCGCGGTGCAGCTTCTTTGAAGGCCTCGCGGAAGCACAGCCGGGCACACTGGCGGAAGGCCATGTCCGAGCTGTCCACGTCGTGGTGGCTGCCGTCGAGCAGCACGGCCCGCACGTGCACGACCTGGAAGTCTGCCAGCACCCCCGCGTCCATCACGTCCTCGATACCCTTGCGGACGGCGGGGATGTACTCGCTGGGGATGACGCCGCCGACGGTCTTATCCACGAACTCGAAGCCCCCGGCCGGGTTGGGCTCGATGCGCATGTCCACGTGCGCGTACTGACCGCGGCCGCCCGTTTGCTTGACGTGCTTGTGCTCGTGGCGGGCCTCGGCGGTGATGGTCTCCTTGTACTCCACCGACGGCTTGCCGACTTGCGAGTCGACGCCGAAATCGCTTCGCAGACGGTCGACGATGATCTCCAGGTGAAGCTCGCCCATGCCCGCGATGACCGTCTCGGTGGTGCGCGGTACCTGCCGAACGATAAAGGAGGGGTCTTCGAGCGCCATCTTGCGCAGCGCCTTGTGGAGCTTGTCTTGCTCCGGCCGGTTGCTGGTGCCGATCTTGACGCTCATCACGGGCTCTGGAACGCGCACCGACTCGAGCAGCAGCGGCGAGCTCGGGTCGCACAGCGTGTGGCCAGTGTGGGTTCCTTTGAGACCGATGAAGGCCGCGATGTCGCCAGGGCCGATGGTGGTCACCTCGACGCGGTCCTTGGCCTGGATGCGGAGAATGCGGCTGACGCGTTCCTTCTTGCGGGTCGAGGCGTTCAGGATTCGATCGCCCGTCCGCACGGTGCCCGAGTAGGTGCGCACGAAGGTCTGTTGTCCCACATAAGGGTCGTGGATGACCTTGAAGGCCAGGCCCGAGAAAGGAGCGTCGGCCGTGGGCGTGCGGCGGCAGATCCTGTCGGGCTCGTCCAGGTCCTTGCCCGTCGTGATGCCGCGATCCAACGGGCAGGGTAGGTAGGCCACGACGGCGTCGAGGAGCGACTGGATGCCGACGTTGCGGTAGGCGGCTCCGCACAACACGGGCGTCACGAGGCTGCGGAGCACACACCGTCGCGTCACGGTCTGGATCACCTCGGCCGATACCTGTTGCTCCTCGAGAAACAGCTCCGCCAGGGCATCGTCGAAGTCTGCGAGCCCCTCGACGAGCTTGCTGCGCCAGGCTCGCGCCTCGGGCACAAGCGCCTCGGGTATCGCGATCTCGCGCACATCGCCGTCGGGAAACTCGTAGGCCTTCATGGTGACCAGATCGACGACGCCCCTGAAGTCGTCCTCCGCGCCGATGGGCAGCTGGTAGGCCAGCGCATGGGCGTCGAGCCGCGAGTCGAGCTGTTCGACGACCTCGAAGAAGCTCGCGCCTGGCCGGTCCATCTTGTTGACGAAGGCGATGCGCGGCACGCCGTAGCGGTCGGCTTGGCCCCACACGGTTTCGCTCTGCGCCTCCACGCCGCCCACGGCGCAAAAGACGGCCACGATGCCATCGAGCACCCGCATCGACCGCTCCACCTCGATGGTGAAGTCCACGTGGCCGGGCGTATCGATGATGTTGATGTGATGATCTCGCCAGGCGCAAGAGATCGCGGCGGATGCGATGGTGATGCCGCGCTGCTGCTCCTGCTTCATGAAATCCATGGTGGCCTGACCATCATGGACCTCCCCCATCCGACGAGTGGTGCCCGTGTAAAACAGGATGCGCTCGGTCACGGTGGTCTTGCCAGCGTCGATGTGCGCGGCAATACCGATGTTCCTGGATCTGGAGATGCTCATGATGGCTCTGTTGACAAAGGCCGGAGCTGTGGTCGTGGGCCCGTTCGGCCGCTAGGGCCGGGAGGCGAAAAAAAGCAAGAGCGCGGGTCTATAGCTCACGCCCGCGAGCTTGTCGACAACAAGCGCGAGGAAGCTGGCGGGCAACTTCAAAACGACCTGGCTGCCGCTGACGCTAGCGACGACCAGGGTCAAACCACCTCGAGCCAGCGGAACCAGACGGGGTGCTCGCGGGTGTACCACTCGAGCACCTCGCGGATGATTGCCCGCTTCTCGGCCACCATTACCGAGTCGTCGAGCCGGTCGAAGTGCACGCGGATCTTGTCCCCTTCGTACTCCAGCGCTTGCGACATCATCGTCTGCAGCTCGTTGCGGATGCGCCCCGAGTCGGACACCTTTACGGCCCGCAGGCGGTAGTCGATTCCGGACAGGAAGCGCACCAGCAACGGGCTGAACACCAGGCGGCTCTGCTCGAAGGTCTCCATCAGGCGGAACAAGAAGGTGATGCGGACGCTCGCCTTGCGCGTGGCGAGCCGGGAGGTGACTCGGTACAGCGTTTGGCCGACCTGGGTCACGCCTTCGGTGCCAGTATAGGGATCGTCGCACAGGTACCCGACGCTGGCGAGCACCCGCCAGTGCTTCTCTGGGAAGAAGTCGTCGGCGCGCAGCACCCGCTTGTAGACCGCGACGTTGGATTCGCGAGCGTCGCGGATCGCGTCGGCGACCTGGGCGACGATCTTCTCGTCCGCGCCGCTTTTGCCGAACAGCTGTCCCACCTTGAGACCGAAGTCGGGCGCGTCGGGGTCGAGCTTCATCAGCTTGTACTCGTCGTCATAGGGCAGCTTGAACGATGGCGAGAACAGGCCGAGGGTGACGTCGACGTCGAGCGCCTCCGACAGGCTGGCGGCCTGCATCGCCTCGGCGGAAGCGGCATAGCCGTCGATCAGGAAGGCGTGAGGGTTGCCGTCGCCGTCAGACCAGCTGCCGACCAAGTAGGTCGGCGCGTAGGTGCCCGAGTCGGTAAACGCCGGGATGCCGGTCGGCAGCTCCCAGGCCTGCTCGACCAAGTGCACGCCTAGCGATCGCCATTCCTCCCAGAGCTTGCCGATGCGGCCTTCGCGGATCTTGCCCTGGAGCGTCCAGACATGGATGTGCTCGCGCCGAATGCCCGGGTAGGTCTGCTCCACCGCCTCGACTACCTTG
>CAYTYV010000646.1:0-3045 GCA_964441055.1 uncultured Polyangiaceae bacterium
GAGCGTCCAGACATGAATGTGCTCGCGCCGAATGCCCGGGTAGGTCTGCTCCACCGCCTCGACTACCTTGGAGCGCGGCGACAGGAAGTCGAGCAGCGTAGAGTTGTGCTCAGCCGTCCGCCTGACCTCGAGGGGCACCGCCAGCGATCCCATATAGGACTCGTAGGTACGGCTCATGGTGAGCGGCTGGTCGAACACGTGCAGCACCGACATCGGCCCGGTCGGCTCGCCCTTGGCGAAGCGGGTGGTGTTCTCCAGCGTATCGATGGCCGCGCCCCAAATGGTGATCCCCCGGTCCTTCATGGTCCGGTAGAAGTCTTCCCATTGGTAGCCCGGTTGGTTCAGCAGCCGCAGCACCCGGCGATCGATAAATTTGGCGACCTCCGGCCGCGCGTACACCCGGCCGAAACCGAGCAACGGATTGGCGCCCATCTCCGGTGTCTCGCCAGCCTTTGGCATCAGACCCTCGCCGAGACACACCATGATGGCGTGGTTCTCCGGCAAGCCTCGCGTGGTGTACCACAGCGCCTCGCTGAGCACGTAGGCGGCCACCGCATCAGCCCCCTTCTTGGCGTAGCTGGTGCGCAGCTTGCTAGCGCCCTTGCCCGCGCCATAATCGCCAAAGAGCTTGGTGCCGAGCGCGGTCGCCGCCGATGCCATCGCCAGGCATCGGCGTATCCCGCGCGGGGGAAACGCGTAGTCGGGCGTGTGCTCGCCCGCTTCCCATTCAACGTCGACGTCCTCGAGCCAGAGGTGGAACCGGCCGAGGATTGGGCGTGTATCGAATGCCCACTGTGCGATCGAGTTTCGAGTCTCCTTGTCGTCCACGATGCGCCTCTCGAATTCTCTCTCGGATGCTCGATATGTCCGTCGTCGCCGTCGAGTGTCCTCAGCCGATACGCTGCGGTCCGCTTCCGGCCTACTCGGGGCGGTCCAAGGCTCGCGCCGGGTCGGCGAGCATCCGGGCCAGCGCTAGCTCCGCCGACGCCGTACCCGACGCAGACCAAGGAGCCCGAGCAGCCAGGCCATGGCGCCAAGGGCGTTGGTGGGTGCCCGTCCTACGGTGCGGCAGCCGCATGCGCTTTCCTGCTCCGAGTTGCCGAGTCCGCCCATGCCCCCTGTCGGCGTGGCGCCGCCCGTAGCCGCGGCGCCACCCGCGCCACCAACCTCAGCTCCCCCGGAGCCCGCTATAGGTCCTCCGCCAGCGGAGCCACCGGAGCCACAATCCGCCTCGGACGAGCACTCGGTCAGCGTGCCACCAATACACTCCTGCGTACCCGGGGTGTCGCAGGTAGACATGCAATCCACCACGCTCGGCGCGTCGCAATCGGACCAGCCCGAGGCGGTGCAGGTGCGCGTACCCGGGATGTCGCATTCGCCCAGACAATCGTCGGTCACCACCTGCTGCACGATAGACTCGAGCGCATCGGTGAGGTCCGCCGGGTAGGTCGCCTGGAAGTAGCAGCTCGGATCGTCGCTCTGCGGATCACAGCCAGGGAGCGCGGTGCCGCCGACGTCAGCAACCTGGTTGAGCGTTCTGGCGTCTGCGCCACTGCCAAAGCCCACCACATAGGTCGTCACACCCGCGGCGGTCAGGCCTTCCGTGCCATAGACGGGCCACGATCTCACGCAGTAGCAGCCGTCACCTTCGGCGTTACAGCTGGGGCAATCGGAAAAGGGCGGATTGCCGGGATCGGGGTAGTTGTCCAAAATGAGATCGCAGTCGTCCTGGGTGACGCAATTGCAAGTCTCGGGGTCGCCCGAGCAATCGACCGCGCACCATTGCCAGCCATCGGCGACGAAGATGACGTAGTTGGCGTAGCCGTCATCGATGATGTTCGGGTAGAGCGAGGCCGCCATCAGCGTCTGGCCTGCCGGGGTATACCATCCACCAACGGGAATGGTCTGACCGACCGTGCCGAGGGTCGTGGTGACCTCCGTCTCCGTGTCGGCATCGACGTCGACGAGGACCTCGCCCGTCGAGCACGCCCCTGCCAAGCTGGGGAAGACCATCAAGCCATACTGCGCATTCCCGGGGAACGCGGTGAGCACATCGTTGATGGCCTGCTCAGCGGCGTCCCACTTGACGACGCTGCCGCCGCCACCGTCGGGGATCTCGTCGAGCATGGACGAGGAGGCATCCACCACGAAGAGGATCCGAGGTGGCGTACATTCGTCGGCATGGGCAGCACCCGCGGTGCACAGTCCCGAAGCGAGCACGGCGGTGGCCAGTCCTAGGCGAGCTCTTGTCAACATGGTCGGAGCCTAGCACGAGAGCGTCCTTTTTTCCCGGGGCAGCCCGAGGGGAGATCGTCGGCCTCGGCGGCGGTGGCGGCTCGGGCCTTGGGCTCCCAGCTGCGCTTTTCAAGGGCTGGCGCCGAGCGCCCTGATGGACCGGTCGAAGAACCGGCGCTCTGGCTCGAGGCCGTGGGTCTGGGCAAACGCTGCCAGGGCGCGGTAGCGCTCCACTGGCGCGAGCTTGAGGCCCCAGCTCAGCTTGGCCAGGCACTCGGGGCAGAGATAGAGCGGTCGGCGGTCGGACTCCTCGAGGCTGTTGCTGCCGCACATGACGCACTCGTACGCGGTGCAGTGCTGCAGCGAGAACATGTGGGCGGTCTCGTGGACGGCGGTCTTGAGGGTGCGGCGCAACACGCGGCGGTAGCTCGCCTCATCGGCGTCGGGATCGCCGTTGCGGTGCATGGACCACACGCCCACGCGGTGGCTCAGCGACGCCTGGCCGAACACGAAGTTCCAGCCCGGGCCGGGCCACAGATCGGTAGCGGTAAAGGCAATGTAAGCCGCGGCGTCTTTGGGCAGCCGCGGCCAGAGCACCCTGTCGAGGATGAAGGTGGAGCGCATCTGCGCGACCCCCCAGCTCGGATGGACTCGGCGAGCGCCAGCGGGCACGACGGACTCGGGCAAGGCGGGCTCTATGCGTACCGGTAGGCCGAAGAACCGCCCCATATAGTCGGCGCTCAGCTCGATGATCTTCGTCTGAGTCTTGCTGAGCTCACCCAGGGGCTGCACCGAAAGGACGCGCCGCGT
>CAYTYV010000647.1:0-3043 GCA_964441055.1 uncultured Polyangiaceae bacterium
GGTCCAGGTGTAGACCGACGTGCGGTTGACGAAGCTCGGCCTGGGCGCACTCAACCGACCGCCCTCCGCGAGCGATGAGGTTTGAGCACGGCGGCCACGTCGCCCCTCATGGCGCCACCAACACCTTGGTTTGGGAGGGCGCGATCTGATTGCCCGACGGCGCGTTGGCGTTGGCGCCGTTGTGGCCGGTCAGCGAGGTCAGCATTACCGCCGCGACACCGCCGAAAAAGACCTTGGCGCTACCCTTTTTGTAGGTCACCTGATCGCCGAAGACGCCCGACATCACCCCGCCGTTGGTGCCCGCCTCGTCGCCTTGGCTGCGGGGGATCTTGGACTGCAGGGTCAACGCCTCCTTGTTCTCGAGGCAGACCTTGGTGCAGAAGCCCTGCGCCTGCGCGCATTGCGCGGTGTTGGGGTAGGGCACGGGCACGGGCGGGCCTGGCGGTGCGGGCGTCAAGCAGGTGTCGGGAACGGCGAGGCAGCTACCTCCAGCGGTCGAGCTTGCGGGCATCATTTGGGCAACTGCTTCCTAATTCCTATCATTTTACTAGGAGTTTTGGGGACTGCGCCTGGCCCTTGGCTTTCGGTGTTTCGCTTGGGTGAAGCAGGACAGCTAGTCGCTTGTTTGGCACTAGCCGAGCAGCACCCTCTTGCCGTCGATCTCCGTGTCTTCGGTGGAGGTCATCACCGTGCGCCGCGCGTCGAGGTTGTAGACATCGCGCACCATGGTGCTGAGCCGACCGATCTCTTGCCGCGCCAGATCGCGCACCTCGCGATAGGTATCGCGCGAGCGCTCCACGATCCGGCTCGCTTCGACCTCGACCTGCTCGGCTCGCTGGACGAGCTGACTGGCCGTGGTCTCCAGGCTGCGCGCCAGCACCGTGCCGACGCCGACGGCGACTCGCCCGACCCGAGCTCGCACGTCGATCTCGCCCGCCTTTTGCCGCAGCGCGCCAGTCGCCTCGATCGCGACGTCGCGACCAGCGCGCAGACGGACGTTGCCCCGCGGGGCCTCGAAGCACAGGTCGCCGTCTGGCGCGGTGATGGTGGCTGTGCCGCCCGCGTAGCGCACCACGACTCGGCCCGCGGGATCGCGGATCTCGGCCTCCGTGCCGCGGCGACGCACCGAACTTCCGTCGGGCAGGACGAAGCGCTCCTGCCTCGTGTGGATGGACGTGACCTTCGCGGGGATTGCCGCCATAGGGGTTGAACGAAGCTAACCACCGCCAAGGCACGCGCAAGGCGCAATCCTGCTATAGTGGAATGCCCCATGACCCCTGGTTGGGAGCGATCGCCATGACAGGACTCCGCTCGCGAATCGCCTGTGGTGTGGCCCTGGCCGCGGGCCTGCTCGTCGCGGCCTCCCAGGCTCGTGCCAAAACGAGCTGGCAGCTCGTCTACCACGAGCCCAACCAGGGCAATTCCCTCCTCGGCCTGGCCGCCGTGGATGCCACTCACGCCTGGGCCGTAGGGATCTCCCAGCAGATGGGCTCGACCTCGCCCGTGGGCATTCGCACGATTGACGGTGTTACCTGGTCGCCGATGAGCCTACCCACGGGCGGCGGGGGGCCGCTCGATCTGACGCTGTTTACCCACCTGGCCTTCAGCGACGATCAGCGCGGCTGGATGTTCGGTATGCGGCTTGTCATCCCCAGCGAGGAGGCAGTGCTGTGGCACACCGATAGCGGCGGCGCGAGCTGGACGGAGGTGACGGTCGCCTCGGAGATGATGGAGCAGCTCCAGGCGCTGCCCACGGGCCAGCTGTTCGCCGCGGGAGGGGCCACGGTGGTTCGCGCCGACGGCGGTCTGCCGCCCACCGAGGTGGCTGTGGCCGTACCAGGCGGGCTGAGCTTGACGGGCATCTTCATGCTCAATGCGGACTGCGGCTACCTGGTTGCCACGACCGACGAAGGCGCGGGTGCGGCCCAATCGGCAGTGCTGTGGAGTGCTGACGGCGGGCAGAGCTGGCAGGTGCGCGCGCAAGACCTGGGCTATCGCTTGCGGCGCGCCTGGTTCGTGAGCGCCGAGCTCGGCTGGGCTGCGGGCACCGACCGCCAGGGAGCCGGGCTCGTGGCGCGCACCACCGATGGGGGCCATAGCTGGTCGACCACCGCCATGCCCGACCATCCCCCGGCTATCGGTGCCGACCCGGTGCCCGTCACCGACTGCTGGGACGTGCGCTTCTTCGACGATGCCCGCGGGCTGGCGCTATGCCTGGCCTGCACGGGCAACTGCCAGAGCGAGGAGGAACAGCCCTCGTACTTGACCGTCTTCGCGCGCACCAGCGACGGCGGCCAGTCCTGGCAGATGGACCCGGACTACGAGCCCCAGATGAACGCGCCCCCCTTCGGCGCCATGATGAGGTTCTCCGGTATGTTCACCATGGCCTTTGCCGAGCCGAACGCGGGTTACCTGGCCGGGCAGAACAACCTCATTCTGCGCTATCTGGCCGATGAGCCCGAGCCGGCTGGCTGGGACACGCCGAGCTGCGAGTCGGGCTCGGGCCCGGATCCGGATGGTGCTGGCGGCAACGGCTCGTCCCGCGCGGGCGCCGATGGGGGCTGTGGCTGCAGCCTGAGCCCCCCGGCTGCGGTGCTGCCCGATGCGCTGCTGCTGGCGCTGGGCCTGCTGGGCTTGGCCGCCCGCCGTGGACGTCGTCGATCACGACCCACCGACCCGCGTCCGCATGATCTTCGATAGCCCCGCCCGCTCCACGTCGTGGAACGAGGCTCATCTACTCGGGCGGCTGGAAGCACTCGATGGTGGTCTCGAGGTGGAAGTTCGACTCGGGCGTATGGCGCTCGGCGTGGAAGATGTCCATGGCGTAGACGTGGCCCGGCTCGATGCCGAGCTCTTCGGCCTGGGCGTCGAGATCCACCGCGTCGGTAAGCTCGGGGTGCAAGCCGCCGAGGTCGATGGCGAGCGTGCCATTGATGAACAGCCACAGGTCGTCGTCGCCGCTGAAGCTGAACTGCTCGCCGCCCTGGTAGAGGAAGGCTGTGTGGATATCACGCCCATGGCGTTGCTGGAAAGCTGGTCCAAA
>CAYTYV010000648.1:0-3038 GCA_964441055.1 uncultured Polyangiaceae bacterium
CTCGCCTTGCAGCGGCTGGGCAAGAATGTCGCGGACTGCGGTCTCCTGGGTTTCCGTGATGAGGAGTGTGGGGAAGGCGTCGCGCACTCGGCGCACAATATTGGCAGGACCTTCCCGTCGATCATCCCGCTCGAATTCGCCCCTGAGCTCGTTCGCGTACTTGCTCGCCACATCGTCCACGGCGGCAAGCAGTTCCTCCAGATTCGAGGGATCCATGCGCTCCTGCAACATCTTGCTCGTGACGCCGAGCGCGAGCAGGATTTCCCGATTTGGGGGAGCAGTGGCCTGCCCATCTTCGGATTGCACTTGGCATGAAAGGAGATCCCTGGCCCGGTAGCGCCGCGCGGCATCCACGCGGTGTCCCGGAAAGGCATTGCGGACGTGAACGAGGATGTCGTCCAGCGCGTCTGCCGGCGCATACTGCCGGCGTTGGTCCTCGTCGGTCGTCCGCCTCGAGCACACTGCCACAATGCGGGCCACATCGGTGAGTAGGGCATCTCGACTCCAGCGCTCGACGCGCACTGTCGGGCTCAGCTCATAGGTCCGCCTGCGGCTTGGGCTGTAGCCGGGAGCCTTGGGCATTTTGATGTTGTCGCCGAAGCGGCGATAGAGGGCCTTCCTCAAACGGCCCGTCAGGCTGCTTCTCCGCGGGGGCGCCTCGGCTTGGGCCAGCTCGCGATGGATGGCGAGCAGAGCCGGCCCCAACGGATCCGAGAGGTCGAACAAACGCCCGAGGTTCCGAACCGTGACCCTGAACCGCCGGCGTGCCTCTGCCTCCACGCTCGCCAGTGCGTTGGGTTGTCGGGCTCTGAATTTCTCCAACGCGTCGAGGGCGGCCATGGTGTCCTTCTCCGCGCACGCGGCTGCTTCCCGTCGCCTGCGACGGGAGCGCTTTTTTCCCGGCTTGAACTTTGCCAACACCTCGTCCAGCGCGCTGCTATGGCCTCCGACCAGCGCGGCCCCGAAGCTGAGCATCACCATCGCGGCGTCGCGGTAGATGTCGCGTTCTGCAAAGACGTAGGAGGCAACATGTCCGAGGTCGCGTAAATTTCGTGCGATTGCACGGCGCGTGTCAGTGCTGACGGGGTTCTCATCCGTTGGAGCGGAGGTGCCGAGCAGGCGACGAGCCGCGGCCCGCGGAAGCCCCTGCGCACAGAGCGCCATCTCGGCCTGCGCGGCGGCCTCCAGCGCGGCGTTGGCGGCCTCCGCCCGAGCCGCTTGAGCAGTTCGGCACCTTCGTTCTGTTAGCCTGGCACGCCTGGGAAGGGGCCGATCAGGCGTGGCCTCGCCTCGGAAGACCGCTGTGATATGGCGCCAACCCTCAGCACGGGCTTGGTCTTGGAGGGCGTCCAAGAGCTCGGCGAGGAACGCAAACTCCGCTCGGTCGGCCCGAAGGTGTGCTTTCTCGAGCTGGCCCGCTGCCGCTAGGTACGTCTCGACGGCGGCGACGGCAGGATCTCCCGGCTGAGGAGTGCCCCTAGGCTTCGCGCTCTTGCCGCCTGGATTCTGGCGCCTCCGGCGAGCGCACATGCGACCAGGATCCACCACGAAGCTCCTCCCCGCAACCACCACGTTGGTCGCGGCGGGCGGCGACCCCACCGCGTAGTGCTCGCCTCGGGGCTTCGGATCGCGTCGGGTAAGCCCGGGCCGCAGTGAGCTCCACTGGCGCCCTTACGTCACGACGGGGGCAGGCGAGAATGTACTTTCTAGCGGTGCGTCCGCGCGCGTACTGCCGGGTTGTGCGAGCGCACCAGCCACGCCTACCAGCAGCCGTCGTGAGGCTCCGGCTTCGTCGATGAGCAGCATTTCGTCCTACACAACGTCAACGAAGAGCTTGCGCGCTTCTGGGCGTCGCCCAGTGGCAGGCTCCGTCGAGTTGAGATGCCAGTGTGGCATCTCATACGCGCCTTCAGCCCGATTGAGTAGTGCCAGCCAACCGCGCCACCAGCACCTCCCTCAACCCGAGCAACACCTCCGCATCCAAAGTCGCATACCGCAACTGGCTCTCGCTCAGCGGCCTCCGCGCCCAGTTGCTGGTCTGCTCGCTCTTGTCCAGCTCCAGCCCCAGCTCGCGCGCGCAAACGGCGCGCAAGCTGTGCCCCCCCTCGATGCCGCGCCCATGCACGGCCCGCGACGCCTTGAGCGTGTCGAACACGTTCGCCAGGTCGATGCCGTGCCGCCCAAGCACATTCTGCTCGAAGCTCGCGTTGTGGATCACTTTGGTGATGCGAGCATCCTCCAGCACCGCGCACAGGGGCTCGAGGTCGGTCACGGCAAGGGCGTCGATGAGCACCGTGACGTTGGCAGCCGCGATCTGCACGAGGCAGAGCGCCTGCGTGCCGAGGTGCGTCTCGACGTCGAGGGCGAGCGTGTCGTAATCGCCAAGCTCAGCACAGGCTTCCCGAACCAGTTGGTCGCTATCGACCCAGCGGAGGGGCACGTCGCGCCGGACGGCTGGCGCGCGCTGCGGTTCTTCCTCCGTTGGCGGGGGAAGAGGCGCCTCGAGCTCGGCGAGCCGCTCCAACACGCCCCTCGGTAGCGCGCCCTGCGCCTCGGCGGGCGGCCGGCCGTACAGCGCCGCCGCCACCCAGTGACACGCCCCCTCCACGTCGAGCAGAAACGTCGCGAGCATCTCTCGCTCCGCCCAGGCAGGCAGAAACGGCTGGAACTTGCTGAGGCGGTAGTTGGGCAGATCGACGGTGACGTCCGCCCAGAGCTCGTCGTTCTCCCAGATCTCGGGCTCCTTCAGCTGGGCCAGGGCGCGGCGGAAGTCCGCCTGCTCCACCTCGCGGATCTTCAACAAGAAGTTGTCGGGGATCACCTGCCAGCCGCCGATGCCCGCCAGGGCGTGCTTCAGCGTCGTGTTGATGCGGCCGCCCGCGAATGTCCACCAGCGGATCTCCGCCTCGTCGACCTCGATGCCGCCGCGGGGAAGCACGTCCGCGAACGCGTCGCGCCGCTCGTGGAGTACCGCTGCCGCTGCCTCGTGGAGGTAGCTGTACTCCTCGTCGCTCACGAGAATGTCGCGGATCTTCTGG
>CAYTYV010000649.1:0-3032 GCA_964441055.1 uncultured Polyangiaceae bacterium
ATGGTCATCGAGCTGGAACCGCTGGGGCAGGATGCCCTTTTCGCCGAGCTTGGCGATGGCGCCAGCATGGGGGTGATCGACCGAGACGACGAAGATGTCGCGCTGCCGAATGGTCCGCAAGACGAGCTGGACGAAGCGGTCCTCGGTGATGCCCCAGTTCTCGAAGCCCCAGGAGTTCATGATCTGGACGTCCACGTCGGGCCGCCATTGGTAGTAGCGCTGGAAGTAGTGATCGACTGGGTAGAAGAGCCGGGCGTCGTCATCGAGGTAGAAGGCGCCGCGAGGCAGCTTGTCGAACAGCGCCCGGGTAAAATCGCGGGCGTCGGTCCAATTGCGCTTGTTGGGATTGGCGATGTAGACGGCGCAATTGTGCGTGTTGTGGGTGAAGTTGTTGTGGTAGAGCGGGTGCCACAGCCCCTGCTCGGCACCCCACACGGGTAGGGCGTAGTAGAAGAAGGGCGGGAAGGCCGCGCACAAGCCGAGCACGGCGAGCAAGCCTTGGCGTAGCCGGGGGCCGCGTTCCGCTACCCATTCCTGCGCACAGCGTATGCCGAGCAGCCCGTAGTAGCCGCCGATGAGGAAGGAGGGCAGCAAGAAGGCGAAGCGGTCCCAGGTGGGAAACTGCAGGAAGAAGATGGTGTTGATCAGGAATCCCACCGCCATCGCGGCATTGGTGCGGGCATACCAGCGCTTGGCGAAGATGTAGTCGATGCCGATCACGATGAAGATCAGCATCGGCGATGGGAACTGGATCAAAAAGCCCAGCAAGAAATCCCGCGACCATTGACTGACGCTGCCCTCGAACATCCGCTGGGTGAAGTCGCCGCCGATGGCCCAGTACAGCACCTTGCTGGGATCGGGCGATTTGGCCACATCGCGTAGGAAGACGGCGATGTAGGGGATGAACCCCAGCAGGTAGAAGCCCGCCATCTTGAGCCAGCGAACCCACAGGCCATAGGATTGCTTTCGTCGCTGCAGAATCGCATAGACGAACATCACCACCGAGAGAAACCCCATCTGCACGTGGTTGACGACCGCCAGGCCGGAGACCGCGCAGGCGGCATAGTAGAACTTGGAATGGGGTTGCTCCTCGTCCTTGAGCAACAAGAGCAGCACCGCCACCAGCGCCACGGCGTTGATGGCGTAGTTCTCGACGATGGTGCTGTGCCACCACATCGAGTGCATCACGGCAATGCTCAAGGTGGCCAGCAGGCTTGCCAGCAGCTTGCCCAAGGTGCGGTAGGCCACCACGAACATGAGCGCCATGGTGATGGTGCCGAAGAAGACCGACATCAAGTTGCCGCGGAAGGCCAGCTCGCCAAAGGGCAGCTGGGTGAACAGATAGCCGAAGAAGATCGCTAGGGTGTGGTTGTTGACGTGCGAGTTGATGTTGAGGCGGCTGATCTCGTCGATCAGTAGAGCGGTGTCGCCCAGGCCGATGGTCGGGCCAACGGTGATGAGGTAGAGCGAGGCGATAAGGCCGGTGGCCAGAATGAGCCCGATGCGGAAGCGCCGCCGCGCGGCTGGGCTCGCCGCGGGCGGGGAGGGGCGGGCCGGGCGCTCCGGAGCGGCTCGGGCAGCCTCGGCGGCGCGTGCGGGGCGCTTGCGGCGCTTCTTGCGGCGCCGCGGCTTGTCGGCGGTCTGCTCGGCTGGGGCAGTGCTCCGCGGGCGGCGGCGTCGGCGGCGTCGGCGCCGCGCCTCGGCCTCGGGGGCGTCGTCAGCGCTGCGGCGTTGGGGGGAGCTGGGCGTCGGGTCGTCGGGAGGCTTGGCTGGCATGACGAATCTTGGGCGATACCTTGGTCCAAGCGCGGCCGCGGCGAAAGCCCCTTGCGATATGAACGCAGCTCATCCGTGACACGACTTCACGGCCTGCGCAGCACGCGCACCGAGCTTGCGGGGAGCCAGCCCTCGCGCGAGCCCCAGCGGACGTGCACCAGCCGTCCGCGGCGCTGGCCGACCTCGAGCTTGGCGGCCTCGGGCACGGCCTCGCCGCCGAGCACCGCGCCCTTTTCGTCGGTAAGGTGCGCTTCGCGCGTCACCAGCACCGCGGCTCGGGTGCTGAGCCGCAGATCGCGGGCTTGGTGGTAGGCGAGGCCCAGTAGCAGCAGGGCCAGCAGCGCGCTCGGCGCCAGCAGCTTGCCCGCCACCTGGGCGGGACCGCGCGGGCGGGCGCGCAGCACTAGGCCAGCGGCGAGCAGCAGCGAGGCGAGCGCCGCGCCAATCCCCCAGGTGCGCTCCGAGGCCAGGCCCACCGCCACGCGGTCTAGCGTGGGTCGGGCGTTGACCACCTCCATGCCCCGTCGCGCCCGTCGGCGGGCGACCTGGGCGTGGACCAGCTCCAGGGCGTGCTCGGCATCCGGGTCGCCCGGTCGCAACAGCCGGGTCTCCTCGAAGGCGGCAGCCGCACGGCCCAAATCACCGGGTCGGTCGGCCTCGGCGCGGACCCGCATGACGTAGGCCAGGCCGCGGTTGTAGCTGGCGTCCGGGTGAAGGCCCCCGCGGTCGGCGTAGCCCTCGAGCTGGTCGATGGCCTGCTCGTACTCGCCCCGCGCCAAGGCATGGGTGCCGCGGCGGAACAGCTCGGCGAGCTCGTCGGCTTGGGCGGGCTGCAGACCGAGCAGCAGCCCGAGCGCGACGGTTGCGGTCGCCAGCGCTCGAAGCGCTGTCCGCAGGGCGGCGGGGCCGCGAGCTGTGTCCGTCCTGCTCACGAGCGCGTCCCCTCAGCCCTCGTAGCGGGCGGTGCTGCCGAGTCTCGGCCCGCCTGCAACGGGCTCGAGCCGGACCCCCCCACTGCGAGCGTGGTCTCGCGGCGGGCGGCGGCGCGCAGCAGCGGCTTGACGAGCGCGCGGACCGTTACGGCCAGCTCGTCGGCGGCCCCGCCGTTTTCCGAGGGCTCGAAGCGAGCTGCCGAGCACTGCTGCAAGGCCTCGGCGAAACCGCGGGCCTCGGCTCCGTCGATGCCGCGCGCCTCGAGCTGGGTCGGCAGCTCCGCGTGAAAGATGGCGCGCGACCGCAGCCCAGTAGCGGCTTCT
>CAYTYV010000650.1:0-3025 GCA_964441055.1 uncultured Polyangiaceae bacterium
TCGGAGCGGATGAGCTTCATGATCTCGACCGCCGTGCCATCGGGGTAGAGGTCACGCACGTTCATCCGACCGACCACTTCCGCGGCCTTGTAGCCGCAAATGCGCTCAGCCGCGGGGTTGAATAGCAGCACGCGGCCCTTCATGTCGGCCGAGACGATGGCGTCGACCGAGCTGGCGATGACCCGCTCGAGGAACTCCTTGGTCTGGGTCAGCTCGCGGGCCAGCGCCCGATCGCGGGTCACGTCGCGAAAGCTCACGATGATGCCGCTGTCCTCCCCCAGGGTGCTGTTGAAGCTCACGCTCAAGATCCGCCGCTCGCCCGCAGGCGTGCGAATGGCCAGGTCGACGTTGTGGGGGTACTCGCCGTGGGCAAAGGACTTGCGCAGCTTGTCGAAACGTCGGCGACCGTCCTTGTAGAGCAGGCGGGAGAAGTCGGAGCTTCGCAGGTTCTGCGCGGTGCGGCGGACGATCCCGCACGCCGCCGGGTTGCAGAACAGCACCCGGCCAGCCGCGTCGATCACGACGATGCCGTCGGCGCTGGAGTCGAAGATGTCCAAGTAGCGCTGCAGGCTCTTGACGCGCTTCTCCGCCTCGAAATGGGCGAAGCGGCTGCGGCGCGACTGATCGCGCAGCGACTGCAGCAGCCGGGCGTTGCGCAGCGCGATGCCGGTGGCGTTGGCCATGGCTCGCAGCAGGAACATCTCGGTATCGTCGAGCGCGTGCGGATGCCGATCGCGTAGGAACAGCACCCCCATGACGCGGTCCTCGAAGCGGATGGGGCAGAGCGCCAGCCAGCGAAAGCGCGTCGGCGGCGCCACGCGGGCGAGCTCGAACAAGGGATGCTCGGCGGCATCGGCGATGACCAACGGCTCGCCGGTCTCGAGGGCCTTGCCGATCTCGGGGTAGTCGGTGAGCCGGATCGGCAGATCGCGGAGCTTCTGGTCGTCGCTGGCCGCAATGACGTAGCCGATTTCGTCTTCCTGGCCCCCCAGGATGACGCTGACGCGGTCGACCTCGAGCACCTCGGCGATGCGCCGAACCACGAGGAAGAGGATGTCGCGAATGTGGACCGAGGACGACAGCGCCTGGGTGAGGTCCAGCAACATGGCGGCCCCTCGCTGTCGTCGGCGAAGCTCGGCAGCCGCCCGATATCCCCGCAGACGCGCCTCAAGACGGGCGCGCAGCTCTGCGGGCCTCAGACCGCGGGGGAAGAAGTCGTCCGCCCCGGCGCGGAGCGCGCCGACCACGCCCTGCTCGTCGTCGGCCGCTCCCACGACCACCAAGGCCGTGCTGGCCATGCGCTCATCGCCGCGCAGCCGCCGGATGGTGGCCTCCAGGGCGGCTCGCTCACCGGCCGCGGCCAGCAGTACCAGCATCGGCATCGGATCCGCGTCGAGCAACTCCTCGACCGAGGCCATGCCACATACAGGCAGCCCCCCGTCGCGCACCGCCTCCAGCAAGGCCCTACGGCGCGGCGGCTCGCTATCGACAACGGCTATGGGCTCGACAGGCGGCACCAGCTCCCCCTTGGGGCCTTGGGTTGAGTTGGAAACCATGCGCAGCCCGACGAGTTAGTCCAGCGGCAGCTCGGTCTGGCCGTCGTCCGAGCCCGCGGGCTGAAAGCCAGGTCGGTGCAGGTGCTCGTAGGCCTTGCGCAGTGCCACCCGTCCGCGAGGGGTGCGGCCGACGAAGCCCTGCTGGAGCAAGTACGGCTCGTAGACGTCCTCGAGCGTCCCGCGCGCCTCGCTCAGCGATGCGGCCAGGGTCTCGATACCGACCGGTCCGCCGTCGAAGTTGTCGATGATTACCTCGAGGAGGCGGCGGTCCATGCCGTCCAAGCCGGCTGCATCGATCTCCAGCCGCTCGGCCGTGGTCCGCGCGATGGCTGCGTCGATGCGCCCCGAGCCGAGCACCTCGGCGAAGTCGCGCACCCGTCGCAGCAAGCGATTGGCCACCCTAGGAGTGCCACGGGCGCGTCTGGCGATCTCCTGGGCACCCGCCTCGTCGATGTCGACGCCGAGCAGCCGAGCGCTGCGCCGCACGATCTGCTCCAGCTCGGCCGTCGGGTAGAAATCGAGCCGCACGATGTAGCCGAAGCGAGATAGCAGGGGCGCCGTCAACAGGCCCGTGCGGGTGGTCGCGCCGACCAGGCAGAACGGCCTGAGCGGCAGCGGAACGGTGGTGGCGTAAGGACCGTCGCCGGTGACGATGTCGATCTGGAACGACTCGATGGCCGGGTAGAGGCTCTCCTCCACGGCCACGTTGAGCCGATGGATCTCGTCGATGAACAGAACGTCGCCAGCCTCGAGCTTGGTCAGCAGGCCGGCCAGCGCACCCTTGTGCTCCACCGCGGGACCGCTGGTAGTGTGCAAGCTCACGCCCATCTCGCGCGCCACGATGTGCGCCAGGGTGGTCTTGCCGAGGCCGGGAGGCCCGCACAGAAGCAGGTGATCCAAGGGCTCGCCACGACCGATGGCGGCCTGGACGAACACCCGCAGGTTGCCCACGTGCTTTTCCTGCCCGACGTACTCGTCGAAGGACGCGGGCCGAAATAGCCGGTCGAAGCGCGCGTCCTCCGGGGTGGCTGCCAGGGAAACCAGCCGATCCGCCATGCAGAGCGAGCTAGCGCCACGGCGGTGGAAACGCAAGAGCTGACCGTCGACTATCCATAGCCTTCGCCGGTGGATGGGGTACGCTGAATGCCGGACGCGGCAAGCGCGACGAACCAAGGAAGCGGGACCCGGCCCACTTTGCCGCTGGCATCCTTTGGGTTGACCGGATCGAACCAGGAGACAACGGATGAAGCTACGGTGCGTTTGGTGGTGCGCTCTTCCAGCGCTGATCGCTCTGGTCGCTGACTGTGCTTCTTGCTACGTCACCTTCCCGGGTGGACCTGACGGCACTGGCGCGACCGGCGCAACCGGCGCGACCGGCGGCCACGGCGCAACCAGCGGCACCGGCGGCAACGGCGCGACCGGCGGCAACGGCGGGGACGGCGGGGACGGTGCGACCGGCGGGGACGGCG
>CAYTYV010000651.1:0-3015 GCA_964441055.1 uncultured Polyangiaceae bacterium
CCGACGCCAAAGAGCAAGCCCTGCGCGAGCATGGTTCGCTCAACCCGCGACCGCTCCTGGTCACCGTTCCGCTCTTTCGCGACGAGGCGTTCTGCGATGCGCGCGACCTCGTCCAGGTCAAGTACGAGATGCTGCGCCGCGTGCGCGTGGACGGACAATCCGTCACCGAAAGCGCGGCAGCGTTCGGCTTCTCGCGACCTTCGTTCTACCAGGCGCAGTCCGCCTTCGAGCAAGGGGGCCTGGGCGGCCTGTTGCCGCAGAAGCCCGGGCCGCGACGGGCCCACAAGCTGAGCGACGAGGTGGTCGACTTCATCGCCGACGCGCTAGCGAGCGAGCCTGCGCTCAGGTCCAGCGAGCTGGCGGCGCGCATCGAAGCCCGCTTCGGCATTCGCGTGCATGCCCGCAGCGTCGAACGGGCTCTGGCGCGACGAGCGGCGGGCAAAAAAAAACGCCGGTAGCCTGCTCGCGAGCGTCAGCGTGTCCGCTGGCTGCCGCCTACGAGCGACTGCGCAGCCACGTTCTGGGCAGGCCTGCGCCAGGCGGGCAGTTCGGCTTGGCCGTGCTGCTGCGCGAGGGAGTAGCAAGCTGGGTCGAACGATGCGGTGCGCACAGCGAGCGGAACGTTCCCGCGCCGACGTCGACTCAGGCGTCCGCTTGGATCGCGCTTGACGGCGCGTCGACCGCTGGCCTCGTCAACGTTCTCGCCAACCTCATCGAGCCCGCGCTCGCAGGAGGCATCCCATGAGTCCCGATCCGACGGCCAGTCCGAAGGTTGCCGCGCGACACCTCGCGCGTGACGCCTATCTCTACGTACGACAGTCCACCGCGCGACAAGTGCTCGAGAACCAGGAAAGCACTGCGCGCCAGTATGCGCTGCGCCAGCGTGCGATTGCACTCGGCTGGCCCGGCGAGCGCGTGATCGTGATCGACAGCGACCTGGGCCAATCGGGAGCTTCATCCGGCGACCGTGCCGGCTTTCAGCAGCTCGTCGGCGACGTCGGCATGGGGCGCGTTGGCATCGTCCTGGGCCTCGAGGTCTCGCGCCTGGCACGCAACTCGTCCGACTGGCACCGCCTGCTCGAGATCTGCGCGGTCACGGACACGCTCATCCTGGACGAGGACGGCATCTACGACCCGAGTCACTTCAACGATCGGCTCCTGCTGGGACTGAAGGGCACGATGAGTGAAGCCGAGCTGCACATGCTGCGCGCGCGCATGCGCGGCGGGCTGGTCAACAAGGCGCGGCGCGGCGAGTTGCGGCTGCGCTTGCCGGTGGGCTTCGTCTACGACGCGCAAGGGCGCATCGTGCTCGATCCAGACCAGCAGGTTCAAGAAAGCGTGCGCTTGCTCTTCGCGACGTACTTTCGCACGGGCGCTGCGCACGCGACGCTCAAGCACTTTCGTCAACAGGGACTGCAGTTCCCGCAACGCATCTACGGCGGACCGCGCCATGGCGAGCTCGTCTGGGGGCCGCTCAGCCTGAATCGGACCGCCACGATCCTTCACAACCCCGCGTATGCGGGCGTGTATGCATTCGGGCGCTCCCGCTGCCGCACCCAACCCGGTGGCGGAGTGCGCCGCCAACCCTTGCCCCATGAGGAGTGGATCGCTCGCATCCCCGACGCGCACCCGAGCTACATCTCGTGGGAGCAGTACCTGCAGATCGAACGGCAGCTGGCAGCCCGTGCGAAGGGAATGCACTTGCATCCGGCGCAAGCCGCGCCGCGCGAGGGGCCTGCGCTCCTACAGGGGCGGGCCGTCTGCGGGCTCTGCGGACAGCGCATGCACGTGCGCTACGGATCTCGCCATGGGCAGCGGATCCCCAACTACGTCTGCGTGGGCCGAGGCTGGAACTTCGGAGACGCGCTCTGCCAGAGCATCGTCGGCACGAGCATCGACGCGGCGATCGCCAAGCTGGTGGTCGAGTCCGTCACGCCGAAGGCCATCGAGCTCGCGGTCGCCGTGCAGGAAGAGCTCCAGCGCCGCGCCGATGAGGTTGCCCGCCTGCGCCACCGCGAAGTCGAGCGCGCGGAATACGAAGCGGACCAGGCACGGCTTCGCTACCTGCACGTCGATCCGACGAACCGCCTCGTTGCCGACTCGCTCGAAGCCGAATGGAACGCGAAGCTTGCGGCGCTGAACGCCGCGCGCGAGGACTACGAGCGTCGCCAGGCCGCGGACCAACGGCTCCTGTCTCGGGAGCATCGGCAGCAGCTCCAACGGCTCACCACGGCGTTCCCCGAGCTCTGGAACCATCCGGACACTCCAGCGCGAGAGCGCAAACGCATGCTGGGTCTACTCATTGAAGACGTGACGCTCATCAAGCAGCGCGAGGTGTCCATCGCGGTGCGCTTTCGCGGGGGCGCCACCACCACTCTCAGCGTGCCGCGGCCGCTGCTGCCCTACGAGAGTCGCGCCACGCGGCCCGAAGTGCGCAAGCTCATTGACGAGCTCGCCGCCGAGCACACCGACGCGCAGATCGCCCACGTTCTCAACGAGCGCGGCTGGTCCACCGGAAGCGGACAGCACTTCGATGCAGCAAGCGTCCGGTGGGTGCGACGCGTTGCGCGCTACCCGAGCCTCAAGGAGCGGCTGCTCGAAGCCGGCTGGCGCACGGCCACGCAGGCCGGCGCGGCGCTCGGCATCAAGCGCCATGCCCTGCGAGAAATGCACATCCGTGGTGACATCGAAGCGCGCATCTGCGACGGCAAGGGACAGTGGCTATACTGGCTCCCGAGCGCCACCCCGCGGCAGCGGAGGAAGCCCACCAGCGAAAAGCCTCAACCGACAGAAGTGGAGTAGGAGGTGCAGTATGAAAAGCACGTGTTCCAGGAGGACCTGAGCTCATGCCCCCAGTGCGGCGGTCCGATGCGCTGGCGCGAGGTGGCGACCACGCCCGAGACCATCGCGCGGCTTTGCGCCGAGCACGAGCTCAGTGCGGAGCACACCGTGGTACCAAGCCGCCGACCGGTGCCGCGGGCGCCGCCCAAGGGGCAGCTCGTGCTGCGCTTCGGG
>CAYTYV010000652.1:0-3014 GCA_964441055.1 uncultured Polyangiaceae bacterium
GGCGTTCGAAGACATCCTAGTGGGCTGGCAGAACAAGGACTGCTCGCAAGACCCAACGGGTGCGTGCGACGCTGCCAAAGCGCTGTACGACGTCGACTACGACGACTGGGTAGATGCGTGTGAAGAATCGGGGCAAGGCAACTGCGAGTGCGAGGGCGAGGCCGAGGAAAACGCCCAGAAGATCGTGGACAACGGCATCAATTCGGATACCTGCGGTCCCAACTAGCGACCGATCGAGGCCGCGCCCCCTGGGAAAAGGGGACAGGCTACTTTTTTGCACGCGAAGAAGTGGCCCGTCCCCTTTTCCATCGACGATCGACCGGCGAGCTCCGCTAGTGATTTTCTGCAATCACCCGCGGCGCGAACACGGGCGAGCGCAGGGGCTCGGGCAGGTGCTCGCGGTCGTTGAAGCGCGACACAAAGGGACGGCCGTGGTGCCAGGCGACGCGGCATAGCGCGGCGTTGTCGAAGCGAAAGCGAATCCGGCCGTCGTTCGGAAGGCCCAGCATCACGGCCAGAAGCTGGGAGAGCAGACCGCCGTGGCTGGCCACCAGCACGCGCTCGGCCTGCACGGCGCGCAGCTCGTGCCAGGCCCGCTCGGCGCGCTGGTATAGATCGCGGCGCGACTCCCCTCCTGGGAAGCGGTAGGTCCCCTCGAGGTAGGCACGCTCGTCGATGAAAGGGCCGTAGTCCCGCATAAAGCGCTTGAAGCTCAGGCCCGAGGCCTCACCCAGATCGATCTCGTCCAGCTCGCCCACCACCCGCGGCTCCGGCAAGCCCTGCTCAAGGGCGGGCCCGAGGGTGGCCTGGACCCGCCTGGCGGGCGAGCTGAGCACGAGATCCGCCTTCAGGCCGAGCAGCCGCGGGACGAGCGCTTCGGCCTGCGCCTTCCCGCGCTCGGACAGCGGGAAGTCCATCCGTCCCTGGAGAACTCCGTCGGCGTTGGCCGTGGTCTCGGCGTGGCGCAACAGGAAAAGCGACTGCATGGGCTGGCGCGGTCATAGCACGGCTCGAGCGGAGGGGCGGCTGCTCGGCCACGGCCAAATCGGCGTTCGGCTCGCCTCCCATCGTGCTAGAAGGGCGCGCTCCGAACCACGTCTCGCGAGGTCCTAGCGCCATGAGCCGCAAGCGAATCCTGACCGGCGACCGCCCCACGGGCCGGCTGCACCTGGGTCACCTGGTGGGCAGCCTGCTCAACCGGGTGCGACTGCAGGACAAGTACGACACCATCCTGATCATCGCCGACCTGCACATGCTCACCACCAAGCCCACGCGGGCGGACATCGAGCAGATCGGCGACAACAGCCGCGGCATGGTGCTGGACTACCTGGGCGCGGGCATCGATCCGGAAAAGACCACCATCTACCTGCAGTCGGCCATCCCCGAGATCTACGAGCTCAACACCATCTTCCAGAACCTGGCCACGGTGAACCGGCTCGCGCGCCTGCCCAGCCTCAAGGAGATGGCCGCCAACGCGGGCCTCGGCGAGGACTCCATGCCCTACGGCCTGCTGGGCTACCCCGTGCTGCAGGCCGCCGACATCCTGCTGCCCAAGGCCCACCTCGTGCCCGTGGGCAAGGACAACCAGGCCCACGTGGAGATCGCCCGCGAGATCGCCCGCCGCTTCAACCTGCTCTACGGCGAGGTGTTCCCCGAGCCCGAGTTCATGCTGGGCCAGATCGAGAGCCTGATCGGCACCGACGGCAAGGGCAAGATGTCCAAGTCCGCGGGCAATGCCATCATGCTGCACGACGACGAGGCCACCGTGGCCAAGAAGGTGCGCGGCATGTACACCGATCCCAAGCGGATCCACGCCGACATCCCGGGCACGGTCAAGGGCAACCCGGTCTTCGCCTACCACCGCGCCTTCAACGCTGATGAGGACGAGGTCGCCGAGCTCGAGGTGCGCTACCAGCAGGGCAAGGTGGGCGATGGCGAGGTCAAGGACCGGCTCGTCACGGCGCTCGGCGCGACCATGGAGCCCATCCGCCAGCGCATCGCGCACTACCAAGGGCAGCCAGGGCTGGTCGAGGAGATCATCATGGCGGGCACCGAGCGCGTGCGCGGCATCGCTCGGCAGACCATGCGCGAGGTGCGCAAGGCCATGGGCCTCGACCGCGCGCTGGTGCGCATGGGCCGCGCCAGCGAGAGCCGCACCAAAAAGCAGGCCAAGTCGATCGCTGCGCTGCTCGAGGCCGAGGGGTGGCAGACCGAGCGGCTGCGCGGCGGCCGCGGGGCGCCCGAGCTGGTGGCGAAGCGCGAAGGGGTGCTGCGCTTCGTGGCAGTGCGGGCGATCGCGCGGCTGAGCGAGGGGGCGCAAAACCGCCTGGCTGAGACGGCGCAGGCGTGGATGCGAGCCCAAGCCGCCGCGGACTGGCACGAGGTGCGCCTGGACGTGGTCTCGCTCGACGCCCAGGGTCAAGCTCACTGGGCCGAGCAGGCCCTGGACGAAGCGCATCAGCAGGCGCTGCAGGCGTAGCCACCCGTTGCCATCGTGGCGTAGCCGCCGCGCGTGAGCTCGCACGGAGCGAACCCGCCCGCAGCCTCCGTTCGCCCAGGCCTAACGCCGACCGAGGTAGACGCCGCCGACGAGGCCCTCCCCGCCGTCTGAGCCGATGCCTCTGGGGCTCGACCGCGCCCGCAGGCTCGAGCATGCTTCCCGAATGAGCTACCCCGAGCTTGCCAGCGTCGGCGGCGCGGCCCTTTGGGTCGCGGTGGCCTTGCTAGTGGCGGGCCTGGTGTGCGGACTGGGATCATTCCGGCGCCTCGGCCTGGGGCTCGGCCTCGCCGCGCTGATCCTCTTCGCCCTAACGGCCATCGCCGTCAGCGATGCGTTCTGCTTGGCCGGCTACCGGGCGGACGACGGCTCCTGCGCCTGGGAGTAGAGGCGGCGGCTTGGCGGCCGGGCCTGTGTTGCGGACTTTCGGCGGGAAGGACGTTGGTGATGCCGCATAGCTGGGTCGGGCGTCCGGCGTCGATCAGAGCCCTGACGATGCTCCTCTCCCGACGAAGGC
>CAYTYV010000653.1:0-2992 GCA_964441055.1 uncultured Polyangiaceae bacterium
CGCCTCCTCCACCCGAGCCGCCCGCGCCCGCCATGCCCCCTGTGCCGCCTCCTCCACCCGAGCCGCCCGCGCCCGCCATGCCCCCTGTGCCGCCTCCTCCCGCGATCGGGTAGCGCTCCACTGAGCTGACGAGGAGCTCGCAGCCCGCAGCGAACACGCCCGCAGCGAGCAGCACGACGCCGAGCCGTGTCGTTGTGGATGGCATCCTAGAACCTCCCTGAGAGCCCAACGGTACCCAAGCCGAGGACCGGCTGGATGGTGCCTGCGGCGAGCTCGGGATTGGGATCGGAGACGAGCACCAGGATGAGGCCGACTGCGGCACCCGCGCCCGCCACGGCGAAGCCTGCCGTGGACACGTGCGCGGCCGTCATCATGGTGCCGCGGTCGGATTCCCATTTGTCGTCCTCGCAATGTTGATCTGAGCAATCGTCCTCGAGCTCGGACCTCTGATACAAGGCCACGGTGCCGGCCACCGTGCCCACCACCAGGCCGGCCGCGCCCACGCCAAAGGCGGCCCAGGCCGCGGGCGGGACTGCGCTGGGTACCTCAGGCACATCGGGCTCGGGCTCGAGACGCGGCGGCCGTGCTGGTGGGGCCTTGGGCACAGGCTCGAGCTTCACCTCGAGCCGCTGGTGCTCGCGCTCGCGGAGCACTAGGCGCTGGTCGTACGCGACGAAGCCGGGCGCGGAGACGACCACGTGGTGCACGCCCGGGTTGAGCTTGCGCGGCAGATGGACTCTCTCCGGTGCGAGCTCGGCGCCGTCTAGCGCAACCTTGACGGTCGCTGTTGCGGGCAGAGGGGCCAGGGCGACTTCGAGGGTCGGGATCCGCTCGAGAATGTCGGCTTCCAGCGCCTCGGCCTCAGTGCGCGCCTGCGAAAACGGCGCGGGCTCGTTCGGGGCTTGGGGGTAGGTCTGCACGCGCACGAGCGCGTCCAGCGACTCGAGCAGCATGCCGCGCTTCTCCTGGGCCTTGGCCACGTAGAGGCTGGTCGTGGGCACGCCCATGATGGCGTCGGCGGCTTGGAAGGCCTCCAGGGCGCGGAGGTAGTCGCCGCGTTGGTACAGGCGGTAGCCCTCGTCCATGAGGCTCCACGCCTTGTCCTTTTGCGCCTTGGTAGGCTCGCTTTGGGGCGGGCGCGGCTGGGCCGCTGCCGAGCTCGCCAGGCTCACGAGCGCGCACGCCAGGGCGCAAAGCAGCAGCGCTCGGCCCAGGGGCCAGCCGTGGGACTGCGCTCCTTTGCAACGCCTGCGCAGGCTTGCTCGAGGCGCGTCGCAGAAGTCACCACCAGGCGGGGGTGTCCGGTTCCGGTTCGGGTTCCAGTTGGTTGGGGTCATGGGGGGTGGGTCTGGCAGACGGGGGATGCCGGGTGCTCGAGGCGCCATTCGTCGCGCTTGGCGCCGCGCTGCTGGAGGGCGGAGCGGACGAAGCGAGCGGGGTGCCTGCTTCGGGTTCGGCCTCAGCATGATGCCGGGTGCTCGAGGCGCCATTCGTCGCGCTAGGCGGCGCGCTGCTGGACGACGGGGCGGTCGAAGCGAGCGGGGCGCCTGAGTCGGGCTCGGCTTCAGCATCCGGGGCGGCCGTCGCGGAGGTCGGCTCGGGCGCGCTCTCCAGAAGCGACGCCGTGGTGTCCGCCGTGCTCACTGCGGGAACGGCAGAGTCCGCATCGCTGGCAGCGGCAGCGGGACGCGCGTGGTCGCCTGCATTCACTAGGTAGTAGACGCCCGTTCCAAAAGCCACCGTGGCCAAGGCAGCGCCCACGAACAGCAGCGCGCGGCGCTTGTCCTTACGCGGCGGGCCCAACACGGCGGTTACCGTGTCGGTCGCGCGCTCCAGGGGGGCCGGCCCTGCGACGAGCACAGGGCTCGGGAGCTCCAAGGTCGTGCTAGCCGTGGCAGAGGCCGAAGCGGCTGGCGACGGAAAGTCGGCCGAGTCGGGCTCGGGCGGAGCTACTGCGGCTGGCGGCGAGACGCTGCCCGAGTCGGGCTCAGGCGGAGCTGCTTCAGCCGCCGAGGTCGGTGCCTTCGGCGCCCAGGGTGCTGGCACGCCCTCGGGCTCACGTCCCTCGAGTGCAGCCTGGAAGGTCTCGCCGAGCGCGGCCGCGCTGGCAAAGCGGTCTTGGGGGTCGACGGCAAAAGCCTTGCGGAACCAGGCATCGAGCGCAGGCTCGAGCGTGGGATCGAGCTCGCTCGGCGCCGTGTGCGCCCCGAGGCAGATCCGCATGCCCAGCACGGTCCAGGTCTCGCCCTCGAAGGGCGGCTTGCCCAACAGTGCCCGATAGGCCACCGCCGCCAGCGCCCACAGATCGGCCTGGTGGTCGGTTTGCTTGCCGTGCAGCCGCTCCGGGCTCAAGTAGTGCGGCACGCCCATGAGCACGCCCGTGGCCGTGTTCGACTCATCCACCTGCCCGGCCGTGCGCTTGGCAATGCCGAAGTCGAGCACCTTGCAGAACAGCGGTCCTCCCGCCTCGACCAGGAAGATGTTCCCCGGCTTGATGTCGCGGTGCACGATGTGGCGCGCGTGCGCTGCGGCGAGCGCTCGCGCCACTTGCGAGACGAGCCTGGTCACCTCGGACGGGGCCATCTTGCCCGCGCGGACGAATCGCTCGGCCAGGCTCTCTCCCTCGAGCAGCTCCATTACGAGGTAGGGCGTGTCATCGTCCATTACGCCTTGGTCGAGCATCTGCACCACGTGGGGGTGCTTGACCTGCGCCGCGGCCTTGGCCTCGCGCTTGAAGCGCTCGAGCGGGTTGGCCTTGTCCAATTCCAGCATCTCGGGCAGCAGGAATTTCACCGCCACCTCTGCCTCCAGGGCCAGGTGCTCGGCCACCCACACGCTGCCCATCCCGCCCTTGCCCAGAGGACGCACCAGCCGCACGGTGGGCGTCACCATCATCTCGGGCTTGGGCTTCGGCCCCTGGGCTTTCGCTGCCATGGGTTTCCCGCTGTCTCGAGCGGATCCCATCGTACACCAGGGCGGCGAGGCTGTAACG
>CAYTYV010000654.1:0-2991 GCA_964441055.1 uncultured Polyangiaceae bacterium
GAGCGGGCTCGGAAGTACGCCAAGCGCTGGTTGGTCACGGTGCAGGCCGCCATCGACATCGGCACCATGGAGGAGAAGGATCTCAGCGATCCGGCCAAGGCCTATGCCGAGCAGCGCTTCAACGTGGCCAAGGCCACCATGGAGCTGAACGTGGCCATGGCTAAGCTCGCGAGGGTCTCGGGTTGGGACGCCATCGCGCCCGAGGGCTTGTAGGGCGCTGAAACGGGCCGTGGGAACGAGGAGCCAGCCGAGAGCATGAGCAGCCAAACCGCAGCCCGTAGTCTCCGTCGACATCCCGTTTGGACGGCGCTGCTCGTTTTGACGGCGGTCTGCTGTGCCGTGGCCATCCACGTCATCTTCTTCCGAGCGCCTATCGAGCGGCAGATGGGGGTGGTGCAGAAGATCTTCTACATCCACGTGCCCGCGGCCTACGCGATGTATCTGGGCGCGCTCGGGTGCCTGGTCGGCTCGGCCGCCTACCTAGGCTGGCCCAGGCCGCGCTGGGATGCGCTGGCGCGCGCGGGCGCGGAGCTGGCCGTGGTGATGGGTCTCATCGTAATGACCACCGGGCCGCTATGGGCCTCCAAGGCCTGGGGACGCTACTGGACCTGGGATCCGCGCCTCACGACCCTGCTGCTCAGCCTGCTCATCTACCTGGCCTACGTGGCGCTTCGGGCCTTTTTTCGCGGGGGCGAGGCCGAGCGCCGCTTTGCCGCTGCGCTCGGGGTGCTCGGGGCGGCCAACCTTCCCATCATCCACTTTTCCGTGCAAAAGTGGGGCGGCCAACACCCCGAGGTCATCACGGGCGAGGGCGGCGGTCTGGGCCATCCCGACATGAAGCTGGCCTTGGCCCTGGGTTTTGCGACCTTCACCTTGCTCGCGCTTTTGCTGGTGTCCTACCGCGTGCGGGTCCTTTTGGCGGCCTGGCGGCTCGAGGCGCTTGAGCGGGAAGCGGCGGCGCGGGGGTTGGTGGAGGACTGAGAGGTCGATGTCGATGAGCTCGCCATGGTTTCTGTCGTCCTTCGAGGCGGGACAGCTCTGGTTGGCTGCGGGGCTCGCCCCGGTCGAGGCCCCGCCGCCGCCAAGCTCGAGCGGCGCGTGGCTGCTGGTTGAGGCCTACGCGCTCGTGTGGCTGTTGGTGTTCGCCTTCGTGTGGCTTTCCGCCCGTCGGCTCGGGCGCTTGGAAGCCCGCATCTGCGAGCTCGAGCAGCAGCTCGAGCGGGCGGGCGAGGCCGAGCGGCACCGCGAGGATGCAGCGCGCGATAGCGAGGACGAGCAGCCATGACCGTGTGGCGACGGAGCACGAGCTGGGCGCCCGCGCTCGTCGGGGCAGCGGTGGCGTGTACGGCGATGATCGGCTGCGGCGGCGCGGCCAAGTCGGGCGCGACGAGCGAGCCCGGCCGAGCGGCCTCCGAGGTGGCCGACGGAGGCACGGGCGCGGACGGCTCGGTCGCGCAGGCGGATGACGACGCGGCCGAGACGAGCCGACTTCCCACGAAATGCGCGTCGAGCTCGGACGAGCTGTGCCTTCCCCCCGAGCGCTTCGTCAAGCGGCTTTGCGAGGGCGACTACCCGACCGTGGCGCTGCTCCTGTTCTCGGGCAAGGCCCCGTGGACGCACGGCTATCTCACGCGCAACACCCGCGCCTGGAACGCCTCGGGTGGGGGGGCCTCGGACGAGGAGCTGCGCTTCGATGAGGAGGTGGTGATCCTGCGCCACCGTCGCCCCTCCAGCCCTGGTGGCATTGTGGTGAGCGGAGCGGGCGGGGGCTACGACGCGCTGCGCTGGAATGGCGCCTGCGTGACCTTGACCGCCGAGGAGCTGACCCTGCGCGAGCCTCCGCGGGCGAAGAACTCGCGCATCATCTGGCCGCGGCTCGAGTCGGACATGCGCGATGCGCTGCGCGCCGACGAAAAGGTCGACGAGGCCTATCGAAAATGGCGCAAACACTGCAAGGGCGTGACGGTGGGCAGGGTCAGCAAGCCGTGCGTGCGCGCCGACGCCACCCTGGCCGTTGAGACGGCGCGCTTCGTGCGCGAGGGCGGCGCGCTCGCCGAGCCCGAGTTCGTGCCGTAGCGGCGTTCGCCCGTCGTCCCTTGCGCCCCTCGCCATGCCCCGACAAAGGTGAGGGCATGGCGAGGGGCGCAAGGGACGAGCTCTGCTCGCCGCTTGGATTGAGTTGACGATGGGGGCTCCGGTCGTCGGTGTGCTCGGCGCCTTCGGCGCCTGCGCGGTCTCCGCTTCGCTCCGGCACGCTCCTTCCTCTACCCCCAAACCCCCGCAAGGGTCTTCCCGTGACAAAGTTGATCTGTTCGCAGCAACTTCTCGACCTCTATGTCACTAGCCGTCGAGACGGCTGTGAGCGCGAGCGCTTTTCTCGGCCGTGCCGAAGTGCTTGCGCCCGAGCCAGAGCGCGACGTGCACCAGCCCGATGAGCACGGGTACCTCGACCAGGGGGCCAATGACCGCCGCGAACGCGGCCCCGTGGCCGATGGTGAAGGTGGCCACGGCAACCGCGATGGCGAGCTCGAAGTTGTTAGACGCAGCGGTGAAGGACAGCGTCGTGGCCTGGCCGTAGCTGGCGCCGACCTTCTTCGACATGAAAAAGGAGAGGAAGAACATCACCACGAAGTAGATGAGCAGCGGGAGCGCGATGTGGAGCACGTCGAGCGGCAGCTCCACGATCGTCTCGCCCTTGAGCGAGAACATCACCACGATGGTGAAGAGCAGCGCGACTAGCGTCAGCGGGCTTATCTTGGGAACGAACTCGGTGTGGTACCAGTGCTTGCTCTTGAGCTTGATGAGCGAAAAGCGCGTGATGATGCCCGCAATGAAGGGGATGCCGAGGTAGATGAACACGCTCTTGGCGATCTGTCCGATGGTGATGTTCACCGCAACGCCCTCGAGCCCGAGCCAGGTGGGCACGACGGTGATGAAGACGTAGGCGTAGACCGAGTAGAGCAGCACCTGGAAGATCGAGTTGAAGGCGAC
>CAYTYV010000655.1:0-2988 GCA_964441055.1 uncultured Polyangiaceae bacterium
CTCCACGGACTCTCCCTCGGGCGCGAGACAGCTATCAAAGTCGTCGAAGGCGAGGTAGCCGTGCTCGGTGTCGCCGCCGAGCACATCGGCTGAGGTGGCCAGCATCAGCGACAGGTGGCCGCCGGCCGAGTATCCCATGGCCACGATGCTGCTCGGGTCGGCGTGGTACTCCGCGGCGTGGGCGCGCAGCCAGCGCACGGCACAACGGACGTCCTGAACGGCAGCGGGGAAGAGGTTTTCCGCGCCGCTTGCCAGCCGGTAGTCGATGCCTGCCGCCACGTACCCGGCAGCCGCCATGCGCTGCAAGGTCGAGTCCTTGCCCTCGGCGTCGGGGTTCTTGAACAGGTTCTTGGAGCCGCCGGACCAGCCGCCGCCGTGGATGAAGAGAATCATCGGATACGACCCGGCCGCAGTCGGATAGGCGACGTCCAGTCGCTGGTTGATGTCGACATCGCCATAGGGAACGTCCTCCACCATGGCGATGCCGCCCTCGGGTACGGGAGGCAAGGAGCATTGCCCGACGACCGGGAAGCTCTGTGGCAGCGGGTCATCGACGTGGACATTGCGGGTCACATTTCCGCTGGGCGCGGTGAAGGCGCAGTCCACATCGTCCCCGGATCCAGTCGTGCAACCCTGGAGGGGCAGGTCGGCCCCGTGCAAGGTCACTCCGACGAGGTTGCAGTAGTGGCCCCTTTGGATGCCGTCCACCCAGTAGAACGCATCCTGGTCCGAGGTCACGCGCTTGGTGCTAGCGGCACAGTGCCAGCTCACCCTCGCTAGATCGAGATAGCTAGGCGGCGCGTCGCCCGCAACCACGTGGCCTGAGACTTTGTAGCAGCCCCCTCCGTGGCCATTGGCTCCGAGCAAGAAGGCGGCCGCCACCACGGCGCACGCCAATACTGCGAGTTTGGTTCTCATGGCTTGGTTCCCTTCCCCTGATCGCGGTTGTACTGGATTCTACCGTTTACCCGCGCCGCGGCAAGGGGCAGCCGTCTGATTTCCTACGCGACCAGCATCGCCAGAGCAGCAGGCACTGAGACGGCAACTGGGGGAGTGCGTTGCCGCAGCGCGTCAGGCATTCGCAGAGCCTTGACGCGCTGCACCAGAGAGCCTCATTAATCGCGGCGGGCCTACCGTGCGCCGCTCGCCACCTACTGCGGGGCCTTCTCGGTCGTCCGGATGAGCCCATGGCGGCGCCAGCCCTTGCCTAGCAGCCACGAGCGTGGCGGGACCACAGGAGGCGACCGTTCTGCGTGCCAGGGTGGCGGCGGTGGCACCGGTCCCACGTTGCTCCAGCCGTCGAAGTACAGCCCCGATGAATAGAGATCCACGCCGTCGACCACCTCGCCGCGGCGGGCGCGGTTCTTGTGCTCGTTGAGCAGCACGTAGCTCAAGACGTTGCGCATGTCGCGCGGGCTCTTGATGACGCGTGCATGGAAGCGGTCGGAGAACAGTCGACCCCGCCTGCTCCAGAGCCGATTGAGCTTGCGCGCCATGGGCGAGGCCAGCCGCTGCACCCCGCGCGACAGCGCCTGGGTCTCGTCGGCCTCGCAGACTAGGTGCAAGTGATTGCGGCGAATCGCGTAGTGCACGAGCCGGAATCCCCTGCGCTCTCGCTCGCGGCGAAACACCGCTTCGATGATGCGCCTAGCCCGCACGCGGCGCAGCGAGGGAAGGCCATCGACGAGGCGCAAGGTCACGTGTACGGCGTCGCGCTCCGTCACCTCGGGTCGACGCAGGTGCGGCACGTAGTGCGGACTGCGACCGCGGGGCCGACCGGCATGGGCGCGGTAGCCGCCGTGCTGCCCCCGCGCTGCTCGGAGCCCCAGCTGCGGGCTACGGCGTCGGCGCCTGTGGGTCCTGCCCGAGCGAGCCATCTTGATATTGGGCATAGCAAAATATCGGGGCTGTTTCAAGGCGTTTTTTGCCAGGGGGTATGGACCGGATAGATGGGTAACAGGTTGTTCCATCGACATGGGTACCAGGTCGCAAAGCTGTCCATCGGTGGCACAGGGGGGTTACGCCAGACGTAACTCCAACCGTTCACAAAAACGGGGGAGCCCCAGCCATCGCGGGCAGCGCTGCTGCTCGGCTGGGCCGCTGCGGGCTGCGACGACGACGACGGTGAATGTTTTTTTTCAACACCGTCGTCGCCGTCCCTAGGGTCAGTATGGGGAGCGACGTAGCGAGCGAAGCGGAGTCGCTCTCCAAGCGTCTGTGGTCGGGCCGCCCTCCGACACGCTCGCGGACGTTGGTGGCCGCCGATGGGCCCCCACGGCCCGGGGCGGCCCTCGGCGGGCTGTCCACAGACGCGGCACTGTCCCCACGGGCCCCGCCTGCCTGACTTTCCCGCGACAGCCTTGACACGTCGAACCGCGTCTCGCGTACCATGAAGACATGCACTGCATGGCGGTGCTCGGATATGCCTACGCAGGCCTTCGTCTCCTGCTGACGGCGAAAGGGCGGAGGGCTGTGAACGCCAATTGGGCCAAGGATGGGGGCGAGCGCAAGGTGGCGGCGGCTCGCTGGGCGAGCGCCTGGCTGCTGCTGTTCGCCGTCTCGTCCTGCGGTGAGTCGTCCACGCCCCTGTTCGAGCTGGGTACGTCGAGGGCGGCGTCGCAGCAGACGTCGTTGCTGTTGAGCGAGCAGCAGAAGCTGACGGCCAGCGACGGGGACGAGTACGACCGCTTCGGCTACTCGGTGTCGCTCAGCGGCGAGACGGCGGTGGGGGGCGCCTACAAAGACGAAGACAATGGCGACAACTCAGGCTCCGCGTACGTATTCGTACGCAGCGGCAGCACGTGGTCGCAGCAGAGCAAGCTCATGGCGAGCGACGGGGGCCAGGGCGACTTCTTCGGCTACTCGGTGTCGGCTGGCGACGAGGCGGTGGTGGTGAGTGCCCATGGTGACTGGTCGGGCTCGGCGTACGCGTTCGTGCGCAGCGCTTTCCAGTGGCAGGAGCAACAGAAGTTGCGCGCGAGCGACGCG
>CAYTYV010000656.1:0-2975 GCA_964441055.1 uncultured Polyangiaceae bacterium
ACGCCGAAGCAACTCGAAGCGGCGAGAATCACCGTGAGGGGCTGCGACGCTGACGAGAGCGAGCCGCGAGCTTGGTGAGGTTGTCGGGAAGACTGCCCACTAGCTGGGGATCTCCAAGACTACGGTGGCCTGCGGCCTGCGGCGTAGAGGAGCGACCTTCCCCACCTGGCCTGCTGGGATCACGGGCTGCGATTCGATGGACCGCCTTCCCACTCTCCGCAGCGACATTCGGCTGGTCAGCGGCACCCTCGAGGGCGCCCAGGTGCTGGCCGTGCGCGATCCGCACCCTGCACACTGCGCTCCGCCGCTACAACGACGGCAAGCGCTGGGTGCTGCACTACGTCACCGCCCGCGAGCTAACCAACATCGCCCTTTGGACTCGCGCTTGTAGTCGCGCCTGAAGCGGCCAGTGCGCTCAATCGTCCGCATGGAGATCGGTCATGAGCGCCTCGGCGCTGTCGAGCTTGGTCGTCCGACCGGCACGGGCGTCGCGCATTGCGGCGAGAGTCGTCTCGTTGGGAACGAGAGGCTCGAAGGGTAGCGCCTTCTCTCGAGCAATTCGGGTGAGCAGCATGCGCACCGCGTCGGAAACGGTGAGCCCCATCGCTGCGAGGACGGTTGACGCCTCTTCTTTGACCTCGCTGTCAATGCGAGCTTGCACGAGTGCGTTGGCGGCCATGGTGTCTTTTCTTCCTGTATGACAATGTAATTCAAATCCGAGCCGTGTCAACCGAAAGATCGCCAACCTGCTCGACCGGGACCGCACCGCAGCGGCGCGCCAGGTGGAAGCAACCGTGGTTGCCCATCTGCGTCGCAGTCGCCCGACCTACTACATCAAGGCAACCAAGGGAGACGTGGACGTGGCCTACGCGGAAGGAAGCCGCTTCTGGCCCATTGAGGTGAAGCGGACCGCCCAGCTTCGTCCCAAGCCATGTGTTCGCGCAGGACGTGACCGCGCGTGCCGAGTGCGGCGGTCCCATGCGCTGGCTCGAGGTGGCGACCACGGCTGAGGCCATCGCGCGGCTGCTCGCCGAGCACGAGCTCGATGCGGAGCACAGAGCGGGACCACGCCGCCGACCGGTGCTGCGGGCGCCCCCACCGAGGCAGCTCGCGCTGCGCTTCGGGCCGTAGCGAGCCGGCCGGGCCACCCCGAAGGGCCGCCGCCACCGTGCGAGGCCTCAGGGCGGAGACAGAGGTGTGTACTGGCGCTTGGCGCAACCGGGCCTGTCGAGGTTTCCGCGCGAGCGACGAGGGTCCGCTGGCCGCCAGCGGGCCGAGGGGGGCTGCCTCACAAAGCTTTCCCCCTTCTCGTAGTGATCCCTGCGAGCTAGCGTCCGAGCATGCAGCCAGGTCAAGGGCATGTGTCGCCGCCACAGCAGTCGCTGGGACTGTCGAGGGACGGGACAGTCGCGCTGGTGCTCTCGGTCCTCACCATGGTCACCGGGTGCTTTCCGCTGGGCTTCGTCGCGCTGTACTATGGGCGAAAAGTCCGTCGGCGAGGCATCGAGTCGGGCCACAAGAGCGACGAGACCATGGGGCTGGTAGCCATGATTGTCGGTGGCATCTCTGGGGTGTCCTACGCGCTCGTGTGGATTGGGGTGGTGGTGAACGTGATTTTGGTGTTCTGGCAAATGAACGTTTTGCCGCCACCTCGGGAGGTGCTCTTCAAGGCTGCCGGTCCGGCCTCATCGGCTAACATTACCATCCAGATCGATGGCAAGAACCGCAAACTCGGCCAGGTGGCCTTGCCCTTCGAGCATAGGGAGCAGATTTCGTTCCGCAACGGCGTGCGACTTGGCGTAGTCACGAGAGTTGGCCAGAGCGCGGATTGCGAGATCTGGATCGATGGTGAGCTGAAGGACCATGACCCGAAGAGCATGGTGAACTGGTGCGCCTACTACCTGCCGTGAGCGTTGCGGCGATGCTCAAACACCCAGGCGTCATCCAGACTAGGATCCATTGTGAGACCCTGCACCCCACGCTAGGCATGCTCGCATGCAGTTGGCGTGGCCGTGCTTGACTTTGGTCTTGGGCTCACTTTGCGTTGGTTGTGAGTAGAGTCCACGCCCGTGGTGTAGCGGTGCGGCCGGCCGTTGGGCCGAAAAGCGGCCATCGCGTCATCCTTTCAACAGGAAAAACCGAGCCGTCGGCGGGGCGGTGGGCAGACCTTACGTTCGAGGGGTATAGACGGAGGAGTGGTCATGGGTACGGGGTACGCGTGGACTCTGGTGGCTTGTGCGGGTCTGGTCCTGGCTCTGGCCGGCTGCGGAGGAGGCTGGGAGGAGCCCGAGCAGCACTGGGGCGTGGGCTCGCCGAAAGCAGTGCCGCAGTCGGGCACCGAGCGCGGCGACTCGGCCAAGGCGAGCGGCCCGAGCGGCATCAGCAAACCCGGTTCCAACCCGGTCATCCGCAGGTTGGTGCCGGGCGAGGTGTGCGAAGGAGTCTTCGGGGTCTGCGACGTGGGGCTTACCTGCGTGGACGGCGTCTGCTGCACCTCCAAGTGCGATGGGCACTGCGAGCGCTGCGACCTGGAGCTTCTGCCCTCAGAGGTCGGCGGGGAGCCGCGCTACAGCGGCAGCTGCGCGCCTATCGAGGACTGCGGCTGCATCCGCTACGTTGACGGCGACGCCGCCGCCTCGGGCAAGGGGACGAGCTGGGCAGAGGCCTTCCAGACGGTGCAAGAGGGCATTGGCGCGGCCCACGCGGCCGTGCAAGCCGACCCGGAGTTCGATCGCTGCGAGCTGTGGGTGGTCCAGGGGACGTACTACATCTACGTGGACTCGCAGGAGAACACGGTGCAGCTCGAGCCCGGCGTCGAGCTCTACGGCGGGTTCATCGGCACCGAGACCGAGCGTGCCGAGCGCGATTGGGCAAGCAACACCACCACCCTGAGCGGCTACGACGTGGACGGCGGCGAAATCCGCGTCTAGCAGGTGGTTACGGGCAGCGACAACGCTGGGCTCGTCGGGTTCACG
>CAYTYV010000657.1:0-2970 GCA_964441055.1 uncultured Polyangiaceae bacterium
GCCGCCTCCGCCGCCGCCTCCGCCGCCGCCTCCGCCGCCCGTGTAGGTGGTGTCGTCGCTGCCCCGTGCGCCTTGCTCTTCGTGCTCGGTCATGGTCGGCTCCAGCTAGCTCTGGCTGTCTTCCATCTCGATGCGGATGCCCGAGGCGGTCTGGGTCGTGCTCTGGGTCGGGTTGGTGTGGGTGGTCGGGCCCACCGTGAAGGCGTTGGGCACTGCGCCCACGATGATGGGTCGGTCCGGGTCGCCGTTGACGTGCGCGACCAGCACCTCCGCCCCCTTGCGCAGCGGGTGGTGCGTGCCGTGACCCGAGCCCGTGTACGGCTGCGCCATACGGATCCAGCGCGAGACCTGGCCGCCCTTTGCCCGGGCCATGTCAAAGCTCATGCGCACCTTGTAGCGGCCCATCTCGTCAAGCTCGGCCACCGAGCCGTCGCCGTCGCCCGCGATGTGGCCCGTGACGATACCGTTGATGCGCGGCCAGGGCGTACGCCGAGGCGGCCTGTAGGGCACGCTCGTGGGGATGCACTCGAGCTCGCAGGTGTAGGGGCGAAGTGGAGCCTCCTTGCCATGCTCGCGCTCGTCGCGGACCGGAAAGCCCGCCTGATGCTGCACGGCGGTGATGAGGTAGCTGCCGTTTCGCTCCTCGATTGGGTGGTCGATGAGCTCGAAGGCGTGTCCCACCCGGAAGCGCGCGCAGTCGCTGCGCCCTGCAAAGGTGCGGCGCTGGCACTGGACCTTTTCGGCGCGCAGCTTGGCGAGCACGGCGCCCTCCTCGTTGGTCTTGAAGTGCTCGTGGTGGTGGATGAGCGTGCCGAAGCCGGTCTCTTGGTCGACGTCGTGGCGGGCCAGCAGGCGAAGGCCTGGGTTTCGATAGTTGTACTCGGTCACGACCACGCGGGCGGGCACGCGCTTTTGGTGCAGGTCGAGGTCCCAGACCGTGCGCTCTCCGCCCGTCCACAGGTTATTGCGATCGCGGTAGGCGATGCGCGTCGGCGCCACGATGGGGGTGGCCTCGTCGTTGTTGTCGGCCACGACCAGGGCCTCGCTGTCGCGGCCGTGCTCGAACCAGTAAAAGCGCCCCTCGTGCTCGAGCCAGCGCTGCAGGAAGTCCCAGTCGGTCTCTTGATACTGCACCACGTGCTCGTGCTCGAGGCTGTGCTCGAGCTCGAAGATGCGGTAGTCGCGGGGCGACTGCAGGCTGTAGCCGTCGAGCACCTGTCGGACGAGATCGGGCACGGTGGCGTGCTGGAAGACGCGGCTGTTGCGGCTCATGCCGAGTAGCCAGAGGGTGGGCACGAGCCTGGCGAGATAGCGGGGCGTCTTGCTCTGGGTGGTGTCGATGGCCCAGAGCTCGGACAGAAGGCCGTGGACCACGTCGCCGTGGTGCGGTCCGAGAGCGACGGCGCACGGGGCGTGCAGCATGGCCTCCAAGAGCTCGTCGTCGATGGGCTCGTCGCGACTGATGAGCAGCTCGAACGAGAACAGCTGCGACATGCGTTCGCGTCCCTCGACGCCGAGCAGGCGGAAGCGGTCCTTGGGGCTCGCTCCCGAGATGAAGCGAAGCTCTAGCTCGTCGAGGGTTCCTGGAGAGGCCGCACCGATGTCCATGCCCCCGGGCATACCACGGCCGTCAGCGAGCAGGACATCGCCGCTCGAGAGCCCGCCCGCGCTCTGGGACGGTGTCGGGCGGCGGCAGGCCGAGGGCTACAGCAGGATGTCCAGGAGGTTCGCGAAAGTCATGTTCCTCTCGTTGATGGCCACTTGCGCGTTGCTGGGGCCAAAGGTGTACCCCGACTGGCTGATGACTAGCCCTCCGTTGCCGACCTTCACCGTAAACGCAGCACCCGGGTCGATCCCATCGACAACGGTCTTCCACTCTCGTGCGCGCGCCAACGCGTTCTCAGCGTCGCGGAGATTGTTTTGAGCCTGTGTAACTGCCTGTCCAAGTGCTTCCCGGTTTTGCTGATCTTGGTTGGTGCGAAGATTTGTCTGTGCCGTTTGGAGCTCCTGCTCTCTGGTGTTTTTTGTGGTGCTTGCGTTGGTCACCGCAGACTGAAGGTCGAACTACGCCTGCCCACCGTCGGGCGTGCTGAGCTGGAACGAGTTGTTCCCAGCCCTTGCTACAATCAGCCCGTCGCCAACCTGGAAGCTCGTGTTGGCCACTTGCGACGCCACGCCGTTGGCGTCGACGTTGAGCTGCGGGGGACAGTTCGGCGCGGCGGTCCCGGCTGCGTTCCAGAAGTTCGTCTCGGCCGTGTTTGTGGCCGCGTTCACGTCGTTCGCGTAGGTCTCCTCCGCGTGGTGGACCATGTGGTCGCATTTCTTCTGCGCTGCAGACGTGGCCGCTGCCGCCCCAAGAGCAAGGCCCTCAGCGATGATTTCGGAGGCGAGAGCCTCGCCCTTGCCCTGGGAGGTTAGCCCCGCACCGATCACCCCGCCGACCAGGCCCGCGGCGGAGAGGCCCTCGACGATCATGCGCCGTTTCCAGGCCTTTTTTCGATCCGCCTCGAGGGTTTCGTTGGGCATCACGACGGGATGATTGCCCGCCACGTACACGAGCTGAACGCTGTTCGCAGCTACGTTGAGGCCTGCGTGGCCCACACGGGTCTTCACCGCGCTGTGGCTCACGGATAGCCGAGCGCGGTGGTCGTGATTGTTGTCGCGGCAGCTCGCCTCGAAGGTCAGCGCCGCGGGTTTGACGGTCGCCGTGGCCTTCTCGTAGTTGTCGGGAGCTTGGGGTTGGGGGTCGGCGTGCTCGGCGGCCTCGAGGCAGATGGCCTCTTGGGCCTTGATCTCCACGCTCTCGGTCTTGGCCTGCTTCCAAATCCAGGGCCTGAGCTTGGAGTCGTGCAGCGTGCCGATTTCGATGGTCTTGCCCACCACCTCGGCCGTGCCGCTTCGGGCGGCGAGCTCGGCCTTGAAGTCGGCCAGCACCTCAGCCTTGCCGATGGCGCGAAGCTCGGCTCGGCC
>CAYTYV010000658.1:0-2948 GCA_964441055.1 uncultured Polyangiaceae bacterium
GCAAAGGGCTTGGGGAAGAAGGCCGGCAGCTCGAGCTCGGCCGCGGCGGACGGCTCGCTCGGCTGCGTCGCGGCGGGCAATGGGGCTGCGCTCGGCTCGGGCTCGGGGCTAGTCCACAGCACGCGCGGCGGACGATCGCGATAGCGCCAGCGGTCGATGCGGTCTTGGATGCCGTAGGCCACCTCCTCCACCCAGGCGACGGCCGCAGGCCCCACCACCGCACGCGCGGCATTGGCCAGGGCCGGGCCCAGCCAAGGGACGCGATGGATGGCCATCCACAAGAGCACCGTGCCCACGACCAGCACGAGCAGGCTCTGCACGGCGCGCCGGGCCCAGCGTCGCGCGCGTGGGCGAGGCCGAGCGGGCTTGGATGGCTTGCGCTTTCTCGCGGGCATGGGGCTACATCATTGGATAGCCCGTGCCGTCGCGTTCGCCAAATCTATGCCCCAACGAACCGTCTCTTCGTACGGCCGTCCCCCTGGCGGCCCCACCGCGACCTCGAGCCGAGTGCCCGAGACGGCGCGAACGTAGACGCGGTAGCCCACGGCGTCGTAGCCGAGGTTACAGGTCACGCTATGGATGCGCGGGTCGTCCGCGGGAAGCTGACTCTTGGCCGCCTCCGTGGCATCGGTGAACAGCACCGTCACGTCGGGACGGGTGCAAGCGCCCAGCTCGCGCCAGGCGTCGTAGCCAACCGAGGAGTCGAGCACCGTCAGCAGCTTGCCGCGCTTGGAGCGGCCCACGACGTACTTGAACGTCGCCCGGTCGTCCTGCACCACGGCCGGGGCCATGGGTTGGTGGCGAAGCGCCAGGATGCCCAACGCTGTCGCGAGCTTGACCGTGGGCGCCCGGACGTTGGTCTTGTCCGGCTCGCGGAAGCGGTGCAGGCGCGCCCCCTTGGGCAGCACGGCCTCCAGCCGCTCCTGCAAGAAGGGGTGCATGCCCAGCCGGCCGCCCAGCAGGATGCGCATCTCCGAGTAGGGCGGCTCGGCCGGTGAGATCTGCTGGAAGGACCGGACGATGGCCTCCTTGATCTCCACCGCGGTCTCGGACAGCTGCCCGCGTAGCCACTCGATGAGCACGGCGCGGTCGATCATGATGCGCACGTCGCGCACCCGCCCGTCCGCGGCAAAGAGCTGAACCAGATCGGGAATGGGCTGGGGCCCCACGCTCTCGAGGATGGAGCGGATGGCCTCCTTGAGCAGCCGCACGTTGGTCTGGGCATCGGGGGTAGAGACCACGAACTCCTTGAGCTCGGCGATCGGCGCCTCTCCAGGCGGCGGGTCGAACACGATCTCGTTGTGCTTCATCGAGGTCGCGCTGGCCGCGTACACCTTGTAGGCCATGCGATGCAGCAGCCGCTCGCCGCCGAACTCGGGCAGCACGACCGGATCGACGTGCTCGACGATGCGCTCGTAGCCAGCACCGACCTCCTCTGGCGTGCCCTCGCGGAATACTCCGCACAACACGCCCGTCTCGCTGGCGCCCGCATCGATCGACACGAACGGAACCGAATCGCGGCTCGGCTGGATGCCGAAGACCCGGAAAGCATACGCGGCGAAGGACAGCACATTGGGCCCGGCATCGAGGATCTGCAACAGGTCCAGGTCGTCGTAGGCCACCATGCCCGCTGGCAAGCTGCGCAGGATGCCGCGGCGAATGGCCGCCAGCACCTTCTGACGCCGATCCTCCGCCCAGCCCGTGGGCATGCCCACCACGTAGCGCAGGTGCAGGCCGCGGTCGCGCGTGTTGACGTGCAGGCCGATGTAGTAGGCGTAGAGCTCGATCGGATCGAAGGGGTCGTTGGGGTCGATGCCCTCTTCGTCGATGATCGGGGGAGCGGGCTTTTCCAGCTTGACGAGGTCGTCCGGATCGCTGCGACCGCAAATCCGCACGTCGTCGCCGCGCTCCAGCCGCTCGGGCAGCAGGCCCAGCTCGGCCACCGAGGCCTTGGTTCGCAGCGCGCGCTCCCTGCCGTGCACCACGCGACGCTCGCGCGCGGCCTGACCGACGTACAGATCCCCCCACTCCGTCAGCGGCAGGATGACGCGGTCGCGCCAGGCCTTGAGCGCGCGTCGCAGGTTCTGGAAGGCCACCTCGCTCGGGTTCTCGAACTCGCGCGCCAAGACCGGCTCGCGGGTGGCGCCGATGCGCAGCACCTCGAAGTCGTCGGCTCGACCGACCGCCACCACGGTGCTGCTGGTGCCGATGTCGATGGCCACCCAGGCGTCGGTGACGTCCAGATGCGGATCGCGGCGCACCACTGACGGCGGCACCACTTCCTTGTCGCTGGTGCGGTGACAGGTGCCCACCACCTTGCCCTTGCGGAGGATGGCGATCCGCTTGGGCCCGACGTAGCGGCTGCCGCGCCAGAAGCCGCGGCGCGGATCGGTCAGCGTCGCTCCGGAGACGCGCTCCATGTTGGCCACGATGGTGGGGAAGTAGTCGGCGATGAGGCTGTCGTCGGGCGCGCCGTCGAAGCGTTCGATCTTGATGGGCGGGCTGTAGTAGTCCTGCGGGCCGTTGCCGTAGATGCGCGGGGTCGTGGCAATGAGATCGAGGTAGGGCACCGCGCAGGTGTGCTCATCCAAGCGGTATTCCTGGAAGATGCGCGGCGGTGCGACGGAGTTTTCCATCTCGGGCGCGATGCGCGGGGCCTCGGCGCTCAGCTCGGTGCCGAAGTAGAGGAACTTGGTGGGCACCTCCCCGGTGTAGGCCGCGATGCGCACCTCGTTGAAGGTGGCTCCCGGGCCCAGCGGCGGCAGCGGAATGGTGTAGTCGAGCACCAAGGTGGTGGCCCATGTTTGGCCGAGCATCTCCGACTCCCACTGCACGACCAGCGTCGGAAATGCGCGGCCCTCGAGCGAGACCAGCTTCTCGGCCTCGGCCTCGAGATCCGGGGCAATGGAAAACTCGTACTGAGGCATTTCTGGATAGTGCCTGCAACC
>CAYTYV010000659.1:0-2940 GCA_964441055.1 uncultured Polyangiaceae bacterium
ACCGAGACGCAGCCCAACCACGATCGCATCACCATGGAAAACCGCGACCAGCTCTTCGCCAGCCTGCCCTTGGGCGCGACCAAGCTCCAGGGCGAGATCGAGGCGGGCGGCGTCTTGCGGCTGGACTACGTCACGGTGGGCGTGCGGCGGGCCGCGGGGCCGCCCAGCCGCATCGGGGGCGAGTGCGAGGGCGCCACCCACTTCGTCCGAGCGATGACCGTGGGCGCCTTTTCGCTCGGGGTGATCAGCCAGGAGAAGGCGGGCGGCGGCATCGAGGTGGCGGGCATCGGCGCTGGCGCCGAGCACGAGGCCAAGCTCGAGTCCATCCGCGGCTCGGGAGACGTGGCGACCTGCCGCCAGGACCCGCACAGCGGCGAGTGCAACGCCATCATCCAGCTCAGCCTGGCCGAGCTGCCCGTGCTCGGTCCGGGCATCGTCCAGGCTGGCTTTGGCCAGGGCCTGGGCGCGGTGACGGCAATCCCCACGGTCTCGAGCTTCTCGGCCGATGTGCCCAGCACCGAGCTCGACCGAGTGGACGTCAAGTACCTCGAGACCTTGCAGCTCGCCAAGCGCACCGAGCGCGACAGCAAGAAGAGCGGGCGCGACAAGGCCGACGCCTGGCAGCGGCTGGCCGACTACGGCGCCGACGACCCCGAGGTGGAAAACCCGCTGCGCGAGCAGGCTCTGGAGCGCGTGCGGGAATGGCTCGAGGTCGCCGAGGCCGAGGAGCAGCGCCAGGCCGAGGTGGATGCGCTCCGCGAGGCCTGGACCAGGGACAAGAAGAAGCTCGACAAGCTCTTGGTACTCGACGACGACGTGGTGGCCCCCAAGCAGAAGGAGGCCTACCAAAAGGAGTTCGCCGCGGCCTACGCTCCCTATCAGCGCGTGGTGGACACCTTTCCCGAGCGGCAGAAGGTGCTCCGCAAGGAGGAAGAGGCCCGCCGCAAGGCCGAAGAGGAGGCCGAGCTGGCGGCCGAGGAGGAGCGTCGCCGCTGGGGCTTCGTCTGGCTGGAGCCCGAGGTGGGCTACCAGTTCATGAACTTCGACTCGGACAAGGTCGAGGAGATCGACGCCGATCTGCTGGGCGCCAACAACGGCGTGGTCGCTGGCCTCGGCGGCGGCCTTCGCCTCGGGCCGAGCCTACGCTTGGGCGCCCGCGGGCGCTTTTCCTGGCACGAGCAGTACAAAATGATCTTTGCGGGGGGAGAGCTCACCTATGACTTCGAGGTGTTCCCCGCCACCTGGTACCTGCCCGTAGGGCTACGCGGCGGCTACGTGAAGCTGTTCGACGTGCAGCCCAACGACAGCACGAGCGTGGTGCCGAAGAAGCTCCGGGACGAGGCCACCGACGCGCTCAACCAGATCCAGGGTGGCGAGTTCGGCTTCTTTGCAGGGATCGCCTATCGCCCCGTCCGTGCCATCACGGTCGGGCTCAGCGGGGACATCGGCGTCACGTATCTGAGCCGCCCGGCAATCGATATCTCCGACCTGAGCGACCAAGAAGAGGAGGATCTGTCGAGCGACGCCGAAACGAACATGACGAACGAGCAGTCCGACGCCCCCGCCCGCGGCGCCGTCCTCCTGAACGTAGGCTTCCACTTCTACGATCTGTAGACGGCGCCGCGCAGCCGTCTCGCGGTCGAGCTACTTGCTCTCGCCCGCACCGAGCTCCTTTTCGAGCTCGGCGAGCTTGTCGTTGAGGTTCGCCTCGGTGACCTCTTTTTCGGCCTTGTCCTCGTAGTCCGCGGCCACGGGGATGTCTTCCTTGTCCAGCGGGTCGGGCTTGTCAGCCGCCACGGCCGTGGTCTTGGCAGTGGCGGTGGCCGCTTTGGTTGCCGCCGCCGTGGTCGCAGTCTCGGTCGGCGCCTTGCCCTTGTCGTCGCAGCCCATGGCCAAAAAGAGCCCCAAGCACGTGATGATGGCTAGCTTTTTCATGGTCTCCTCCGGCTGCTTCAGGGGGTTTGAGCCTCGGCGGTCGCCGTCGTGGCGGTCTCGGGAGTCTCGTCGGTGGAAGCCTCACCCGCTCCAGCGTCGCCCTTGAGGGCTTCCATGCGGGCTTCGTGGCGAGCATCCTCCTTGGCCTCGAGCTCGTCGATCTTCGCGAGCGCCTCCTCGTTGCCAGTCTTTTCGGCCAGGTAGCGCATGCGCTCGAGCCTGGCCTCGCGCCAGGCGTGCAGGCCTAGCTCGGCGTGCACCCGGGGATGCTTGTAGATCCGGCCCCAGCGACGGACGAGGGCCCGTCGTGCGGCGCGGCGGCGAAGATGCGCCCGCGCCCGCCATGCCTTGCGCGCTCCCTTTGCCCAGGTGCGGCGCGCCTTGCGTCGCTCGCGTCGCTTCTCGCGCCGCTCCTTGCGTCGCTCGGCAGCCTCCTTCCACGGCCTCGGACCCGCCTGTGCCTCGCTCTCAAAGGGCAGATCCACCACGGGAGCGGCGAACAGCCCGGCCAAAAACATCGACAGAACAGTCGTTTTTCGTAGTCTCATGTCTCTCGCCTTTTGGTTGCCGAGCTGGCTTGCATCCGCTGCCTCGAGATGGACCGCAGCGCCAACCCCACGCGGCGATGGTCGCTCGGCATCCCCAGCTCGGAAGAGCGAGCCGAGCCTACCCCATCGGGGGACCGGATGCAGCTTCCGCGGGTCCGCGGCTCTGGCACTGGGCACACGTAACCGCGTCAGCGTCGGGATTCGACGCCGACGCGGCCACGTTGCATCGCGCAGGCGGGCGCGAGGCGGGGATTAGCCGTCCGGCCAGCAGATCAGTCGCAGAGCCCGTTGATGAGCGAGCCGCAGTCGTCGCCGCACGTGTCGGCCATGCAGGAGCAGACAGCTTCGTCCAGCTCGCTGGCGTCGCCATCGCTCTGCCCGGTGATCCACTCCATGCACTCGTCGGTGCCGTCTTCGTCGGCACAGTCGGTGATGACCTCGCAGCACCCTTCGTAGC
>CAYTYV010000660.1:0-2933 GCA_964441055.1 uncultured Polyangiaceae bacterium
CTGCTGGACCGCGCAGCCATCGCCCTCGAGCCCGCCAGCTGCCACGATCAAAACGACCAGGCCGAGCCGCGACCACCACCTTCGCCGAGCCCGAGCCACGGCGCGCAGGCCGAGCTCATTCGCGTGCTGCTCGCCGACGGCGACGCCCGCCAGCAGTGGTCGCAGCGCCGCAGCGCCATCGCCCCGCACCTTTCGCCCGACCGGCTGGCGCTGCTCGACAATACGTACCGCCCCGAGCAGGCCTGCCCCAAGTCCCTGCCTGTGCCCATGGACGGTCCTGCTGACCTGTTCTTCGCGCCCCGACTGCCCGCCACGCTGGCGCGGACGGCCACGCCCGCCGCGACGGCGGGCGGCTCCGAGCCCTCTGGCGAGCTCAGCCTCGAGCAGTGGCTGCCACGCTACCAGGCCATGGTGCGCCTGGTCGAGGGCACGCACACCACCTGGGCCTTCGTCGCCAGCCTGCTTCACCAGCGAGGCGAGCTTCACGGGCTGAGCGCCAAGGCCACGGCGAGCTACGGCCGCGTCTCGGAGCTCGCCCTACGGCACATCCAGGCGCTGATGGCGCTGGCCGACCGCCACCCGGCTCGCTTCCGCGCCTTGCTCGTGCTGCCCCATATCCACCAACCCGGTGTCAGCACCGACCGCCGCGTGCGCGACGCCGTGGTGGGCTTTGCCCAGCGCAGCGTGGCGCTCAAGCTGGAGCAGTCGGCCGATGCCGCGGCGGTCTACGACGCGCTGCTCACCGCTGCCATCGCGGCCATGTCCTACCCGCAGCTCCAGGGCACGCACGTGCAGGCCGTCGACCGAGCCTTGACAGCCAAGCTGGCCGGCTCGCTGAGGGAGGAGACGGGCTGGGCCGCCGCGGGCCTGCACGCCATCCACGGAGCGCTGGGGCTGCTTCTCGGACGCGCCTCGCAGCTCGACCACTCCGCCCCCGAGCTAAGCCGCGCGCTTTCGCCAGAGGCCCCGACGGCCGATCTACCCTACCCCGCGCTCGCCAGGCTGGCCTCCAGCGCCGCGCACTATGCCGCCCTCATCGGCCGCGGCGCGCTCGACGGGACGGTGGCCAACCCAGCCCTGTTCAGCCCCGAGCGACGGGCCGCCCTGGCCGGCCTGGAGCAGGCCTTGGCCGGTCTGGCCGATGACGGGCCAGCGAGCCCGCCCGAAAAGGACCTGCTCCGGGACACCGCGGCGCTGGCCGATGGCCTGGTGGCCGCCATCGCGGCTGTCATCGCCCGCAGCGACGACTCAGCCGAGGCTACAGCCTGCCCGTCCGAGGCAGGCCTACGCGGCGATCCCGACATGCGCGACATCCTCGACCGACTGCTCAAGACGCGTCGTCGGCTGCTCGGCCGACCGGCCTTCGAGCGGGGCGACAGCGCCTGGCTGCGGCGTCTGCGCCTGGTCGTGGTGGTGCTGAGCGACGTCCTCGATGGCCTGAACCACCAGGGCGAGGTCTCCTTTGCGCTGGAGGAGGCCGTGGTGGCCAGGGCGCTCGAGCAGGCTCTTGGCGACTGGGAGGAGCGCGGCCTGCGCGAGGGCATCACCAACCTCTACCTCTTGGCTCGCGCCCTCATCGACGAGGGATCGAGCGACCCGGCTCGCCTGAGCGACTATGCGGCAGGGGCCCTGGCTGCCTTGAGCGAGGCCTTCGCGCCCGAGGAGGGCGAGCGGGCCGCCGAGCCCACCTTTTTCTCGACCCTGAGCGCCATCACGGCCGACGCCGACCTCGGCCAAGACGCCCGCGACATGGGCGGCTTTCTGGTCTCTTGCGCAAGGCGCGCCTACGCCCAGGGCACCGCCGCCCAGGGCGATCTGTTGCTGCAAGCCGCCCTGGTCGTGGCCATGATGCGCAAGCAGAGCGTGCCGACCGGGGCCGTCGAGCTAGCCCGCCAAAAGCAGAGCTCGGCTCTTCTGCCCTTGCTGCTGCACGCCCCCAGCGGCAAGGACGGCGCCGATCCACAGCCCGTCATCCGGGCCATGCGGAAGGTGCGCCAGGGCCAGTGCTCGGCGCCTAGCGTGGACGACGTGGCCGCGGTGCGCCAGGCGCTCTACGACTTCCGCTCGGGGCGCAGGGAACAGGCTCGCCGCTCGCTCGATGCGCTGCTCGAGCGGGCCGAAGAGCGCGGCCTGGTCGTGCCGCGGCTCACCTATCCGTACGAGGAGCGCGCGGGCAACAAATACTTCCAGGCCAGCACAAGCCTGTCGCTGGGATCACACCTGCTCCAGGGCTCGGACACCTTCCAGCTCGGTCTAGGCTTTCGCACGGGAGACGGCTCCGCGGGCCAGCCCAAGGCGAGCTTCGCCGACCCAGCCCACCCCCTGGTGCAGCAAGACGCCGCTCGCTACTACGCCCACGTTGCCGCCCTGACCGCCGTCTACCACTTCCTCGACGGCCAGCCGGGCGAGGCTCACCGCGATGCTCGTCGGGCCATCTCGGCTTGGTTTCTGGGCGTGCGTCTCGGCGACGTGGTGGTGCCGAGCGGCGAGCAGACCGCCGAGTGGGCCGCCGATGCGACCGGGGTCATCGCGCTGCTCGGCCAGCAGGCGGCCGAGGCAGGGCAGGCCTTCCTGGCCGGGGACCTCTGGACCCTGCTGCGCGCAACGCTGGGCGCGCAGGCCGACGAGCAGGCCGTGGGCGAGCTGCTCGCCGAGATCCCGCGGCCGCTCCGCGGCATCGCCGAGGTCCTGCCGCTTGCCGAGCGCGCGCGCCGCTCGCTCCAGATCGTGGCGAGCGACCTTCCCTGCGTCAAACGCGCGGTCGACACCGACCCGTACCGCAGTAGCGACTGCCGCCGCTACCCCGTGGCGCTCGGATACCGCGTGGCCGACGCCCTGCCCTTTTTGCCGCACCTCCGAAGGGCTGCCGAGGTGGGGCGCCCCGACTGCGCCCCCTGGCGCGCCCTGGACGAGTTCCTCAGCGCGGCCGAGGC
>CAYTYV010000661.1:0-2909 GCA_964441055.1 uncultured Polyangiaceae bacterium
CCCGACGGCGTCCGCGGCATCGGGCGGCTCGCCGCAGCCTGAGCCCGCCGACCCCCCGCCGCGCCCGAGCGAGGCCGCCGAGCCCGCCGCGGACGACAAGGCGTCTGACCGCACGCCGCCCAGGCCCGCGGAGCGCCTGCACGAGATCCACTCCGAGGATTGGTGGGCCATGGGCCAGCCGCTGTTCCTGCTGCACGGCTACTACCGGGTGCGGGCCGAGCTGCTGCACAACGCCTCGCTCGGCCGGGTGGATGCTTCCCCGATGTGGCCGCAGCCGGCCGACCACGACTACGTCGATACGGCGGGCCGAGCTCGCTCGGTACGGCTCTGCGGCGACGACCCGCTGGATCCCGAGCCGTGCGACAACCAGACCCTCATGGGCGCCAACATGAGGCTGCGGCTCGGGCCGGAGCTGCACCTCAGCGACAGCCTGCGCGTGCGCTCGCAGATCGATCTGCTCGACAACGTGGTGCTGGGCTCGACCCCGCAGGGCTACGCCAACGATCCGGCGGCCGAGGGCGGCTACCGCGCTGTGGCTCGCGGCGGCTACGCGCCCACGGGCGCCTTCGCCTCGACCCAATGGGCTCCGCAGGCGGGCACCAACAGCACCACCGATTCCATCGTGGTCAAGCGGGTCTGGGGAGAGTGGGCCACCCCGCTCGGCCAGCTCGCCTTCGGCCGCATGCCCGACCATTGGGGTCTGGGGATCGTTGCCAACGCGGGCGATAGCTACGATTCGGATTGGCAGTCCACGGTCGACCGGCTGATGTTCACGACCGGCTTTGAGGAGCTGGGCCTGTACGCCTCGGCCACCATCGACTTCGCCAACGAGGGCCCCACGAGCGCGAGCCTGAGCGAGATGCAGGGCCAGCCCCATGACCGGGCCCAGCAGGACGACGTGGACCAGTGGGTGTTCACCGTCTGGCGCCGCCTGGATCCCGCCCTGCAACGGCGCGCGCTGGCGGATGGCGACCCCGTGCTGAACGGCGGGCTGCGCTTCAGCTACCGCACGCAGGATCTGGCCAACGACACGACCACCCCGGCTCAGGGGGCGGCGCTGGGCGAGAGCGCGGCCAACATCAGCACGGGCTACGTCCGTCGCACGGCGGATCTGTACTGTCCCGACCTCTGGCTGCAGTTCCTCTTCCAGCGCTTTCGCTTCGAGCTCGAGGCGGTGCTGCTGGGCGGCACCATGGAGAACACCTCGCTGGCCGCGGGCGGCAGCGACTACGAGAACCCCGCCGACGCCAACGATCCGGGGTGGGACATCCTGCAGTTCGGCCTGGCTGCCGAGACCGAGTACCGCGCCGTGGAGGATCGCCTGAGGCTGCAGCTCAAGTTCGGCTACGCCACGGGCGATGGCGACGAGGCATCGCTGGTTCCCGGGGAGGTGGGCAACAACGCCCTGGGCTCGTGGCAGCAGACGGCCGATCGGACCTTTTCGACCTTTCGCTTCCACCCGGACTATCGCGTCGACCTCATCTTGTTCCGCCAGCTTCTCTCGCGGGTTCAAGGGGCCTACTACTTCCGGCCAGCGGTGGAGCTCGACGTGCTGCGCGATCCCGACGGTCAGCGCATCGGCAGCGGCCTGGCGCTCACCTGGAGCAGGGCCAGCGAGCCGGTCCAAGCGCCGGGCCACGCGCCCGACCTCGGCGTGGAGCTCAACTTCAAGCTCTACTTCCAAGCCGCCGACGGGATGGTGGACGCCGACGTAGAGCGGATGGGCGGGTTCTACACCTCGGTCGAGTACGGCGTGCTCTTTCCGCTCGACGGCCTGGACTACCTTCCCGGGGAAAAGGCCGCGTACGCTGCCGAGCAGGACGGCGCGTTGGAGGTCCGTCCAGCACAGGCGCTGCGCGCGTACCTCGGCGTGCTGTTTTAGTTTCCCTTGCCGCGGTCGCGGGGAGGGAATACCGATTTGTCCATGCGGAACCCGATTATCGTGCTCGGCGTGGTGACGGCGGTCGTTGTGGCCGCGGTTGGTGCTTGTGGCTCCGAGGTGGAAGGGGATGCTGGCTCGGGTGGCCAGGCTGAAGGTGGAGGGGGTACCGGAGGAGCCGCGGCTGGCACAGGCGGGGCGACCACCACCAGCAGCAACACGGGCGGCACCACCGAACCGTGCGCGGAGTGGATAGGCGAGCCCTGCGAGCAGGCCTGCTGCAAGATCGAGGAGATCTGCGGGTTCCCGATCTCCTGCGACCAGATCCCGAGCGGGATGCTCAACATGGACTGCGAGGACGGTCAGCCCGAGGCGGACTGCAACGGCCAATGCCTGTTGGACGTCGATTGCGGGACCATCGCCTCGCTGGCGAGCGGCAACATCGACCCGGTGCTGTCCGGCTGCCTGCTCGGCTGCCGAGGAGCCGGGGGCGCGGGAGGCGGCAGCTCCTGCTTCAACTGCCTGCTCGGCGATTGTACCTCCCAGATGGGCCAGTGCTACAACGACCAGGACTGCCAGGCCTTCGTCTTCTGCGCGCTGGAGTGCTCAGACCCGGCCTGCTTCCAGGCCTGCCAAGACGACAACCCCTCGGACGCCACCGACGCCGTAGCCGAATGCGTCTGCGGCCCCTGTGAAGACGACTGCGCCAGCTTCTGCGGTGCGGGCGGCGCAGGCGGCGCAGCAGGCGCGGGCGGTGCCGCAGGCGCAGGCGGTGCCCCTGGCGGCGGCGGCGTAGGCGGCAGCTAGCCCTACCACCAGCATAGATTTCGGCGTCCGCGCTAGGGTTGTTGAAGAAGGGCGTCGTCGAAAAAAAGAGTCAAGTCTTTCCTCCAGAGACCCCTGCGGGGGTTTGGGGGCAGAGGGAGGAGCGGAGCGACGACCGGCGCCCCCAACGACAAACCATCACCAAGGCTACTACGCGATCAGCCTCTGCGCGGGGCGGCGGAGCATGCACAGGGCTCGCGCCTCG
>CAYTYV010000662.1:0-2901 GCA_964441055.1 uncultured Polyangiaceae bacterium
GCGGGATGAACTGAAAGCCATAGCCAGCGCCTGCCCAGGGCTGCAGCACCCGGATCCAGCACGAGTCTTCCCCGCCCCAGGTTCCCTCGCGATCCCAATGGAACTGGACCTTCACTCGGCCGTATCGATCGGTGTTGATCTCCGCACCCTTGGCGCCCATGACGGTCGCCGATTCGGTAACGTTGAGCATGCGGCGGCGCGGCGGCGCTGGCCGATAGGCGAAATCGGAGCGTACGCACTCGAAGCGGTTCTGGTAGGTGATGTCGTCTAGCGGCCGTTGGTCCAGGGCATCGTGCACCATGCGCTGGATCTCGGCGTCCCGGGCGGGGGCACCGTGCTCGAGGGAGCGGGCGATGGCTGCCGATATCCCGGCCACCGTCGCCGCGCGCTCCTCGGCGTCCGGGACGTCGGCATTGACGGTGTGGTGGTAGATACGCGTGGCCGTGTAGGTGCCGGCGAGCTGCCCGTCCGCCGCGGCGATCTCGAACACCGTGCCGGGCAACAAGGCCGCGGTGAGCGCCCGGCCGTGCCAGGTGCTGGCGGTGGCGCGGTGCTGCTCGAGCAGTAGCTGCGCGGTCTCAGGCTCCACATCCGGGATCTCGTGCTGGCTGTGATGGGCGTAGATCTCCGCGGCCGCCGGGCTCAAGGCCGCCTTGTCGGCGGCCTCCACGCCTTGCTCGTGGCGGGCCGCCAGCTCCAACAAGGGACGGCGGAAATCGTAGTCGCGCACCAGCGTGCGCTCGGCCCCGAGCCTCTCGGCTCGCGCCAGCTCGATGACCTCATGGCCGCTGATCTCCAGGCCTGCTTCGTCGGTGAGCCGCAGCACCAGCTCGCTCTCCGCATAGGCGTCGGCATGATCGGCGAATACCAACACATCGCCGTCCCCCAGCGCGCCAGCCGGTCCGAAGCGACCTTCACCCACCCCCGGCTGGAGATACTGCGGATCGTCAGGGTCCGGCGGGGTGCCGGTTCCCTCGGCGACCCAGCTCGCCGCCACGTCCAGCGCCTCGGGCACGACGCCCAAATCGAAGATCTCTTTGGCGACGTCCTTGACCCCCTTGAGCGCATCCTCGGGCTTGGTCTCGCTGTCCGGCGCCCCCTCCTCGCCGGCTCCGTGCTCGAAGCCCGTGACGTGCTCGAAGTAGAAGTAGATCCCCTCCTCGGCGAACAGCCGCTTGATGAGCTGGTAGTCCGTTTCCTGGTACTGGGTGCAGTACGGTCGGCGCGGATAGCTCTTCTGCAGGTCCCAGCGGTGCATCACCCCCCACTCCGAGAGGACCTTGCTCACGATCTGGTGCACGTAGGCGTTGGCAAAGACGCGGGAGTTGTGGCGCCGAGTCAGGTTCCAGGCGTGAGGCACCATCTTCAGCCGAAAGGCGGCTTTGGTGGCATCCGCGGTGGTGCCCGTCGCCGTGGCGGCCGCGATCATTCCGAAGCGATCGATGTTGGTGGAGGTGGGCTCGTCGGCCGCGGCGATGAGCAGGCGCACCGTGGCGCCGACCAGCGCCTCCTCGGCGGTTCGTCCCTCGGGGAGCGCGCCCCGTAGCTCCGTTCGGCTGACCGCAACGTTGACCGTGAAGTCGAACAGCTCGGACAAAGCCTCGGACCCGCGTATCGCCAACACCTCCCAGTGCAGACCCGCCACGGCCAGCTCGCCCGTCTTGATCTCGAATTCGTTCGGCAAAGGGCCTCCCTTGCGATTCGGTAGATCCACCCGGACGGCGGCAGCGTACTGCGTCCACACCAGCGGCACAACGTCGTCATGGGCGTGCTCATGGTGACCGACAACCTGACGCTGCTGGCCTGCGAGAGCGGGGGCTCCACGACCTGCACTTTCGACCCCGACGACCCGTCGCGCCCGGCCGGCGAGACCTTCGAGGCCTCCATGAAGCTCACGCCCGTTCGCAGTGAGCAGGACATCGAGGCGCTGCTCGACGGCAAGGGCGGCAAGCCCCTCTTCGTGGAGTTCTACTCCAGCAACTGCCCAATCTGCCGCAAAATAGTCCCGATCGTACGTACGATCAAGGAGTCCTGCCTGCACAAGAACCTGCAGGTGCTGACCGTCAACGTGTCGCTCAAAGAGAACCGGCACCTCGCGCGCAGGTACGGGGTGGTCGGAGTCCCGACCTTCGTTTTCCTGCGGGCCGACGGCACCGAGACCGCGCGCCTGATCGGCTACCAGCAGGTCGAAGAGCTGGAGCGTCCGCTGCAGGCTCTGACGGAGGGCCAGTGCCAGGGCTTTGCCCGGCTTCCACAGGAGCCCTGAGGCGCGCGCCACGCCCTACGCCCCGACCTAGCAATGGGTTCGCGATTGCCCCGGGCCTCTCAGTCGTCCTGCGGGCCCGCGTAGCAGCGCAAGGTGGCCGCGCGGTACGGTCCGCCCGCGGGGTTGCAGGACTGGCAGAGCAGGCGGTTGTTGGGCGACAGGACGCCGAAGCCTAGGCTCAGGGCCATGGGAATGAAAAAGCGCTTGTATGGACGTCTCGAAGATCATCGGGGCGAGGCCGAAGAAGGTGGTGAGCGAGGTCAGCAAGATGATGAGAACGCAGGGCGCCTCGCTACGCAAGATCGCGGCTGTGCTATTGTGAAAGGCTGATATGAAACAACGCAAACAGCTCCGCTTCACGCTCCTCGCCGTTGTCAACGCGGTTTTTCTGGTGAACTGTGGCGGCTCTTCTGCTCCCGTCGGCACCGATGGCATTGCGGGTACAGGCGGCGTAGCTGGTGCGGGCGGCGCTACTGGTGCGGGCGGCGCTACTGGTGCGGGCGGCGTAGCTGGAACGGGCGGCGCTGGGGGTGCTGGCGTTCCTGGCTACCGCGATTGTCCAGCCGATATCAACTTGGACGGGGTGACCAACCTCGACGATCGCACTGCCTGGACTGAGTACGCCAATCTTGCCG
>CAYTYV010000663.1:0-2892 GCA_964441055.1 uncultured Polyangiaceae bacterium
CCGCCTCGTTGCCGCTGAACGTGCATCCCGTCAACTTCGGCGAGCTGCCCCCCCTGCTGTACATCCCGCCACCCGAGCCAGCCGAGTTGCCGCTGAACGTGCAGCTCGTCATCATCGGCAAGCTGTCATTCACGTTGCACATCCCGCCACCGCGATCGCCCGAAGAATTGTCGGAGAACGTGCAGCTCGTCAACGTCGGCGAGCTAGCGTCGTTGTACATCCCGCCGCCGTAGTTTGCCTCGTTTTCGCTGAACGTGCAGTTCGTCAACGTCGGCGAGCTACCTTGGTTGTTGAACACCCCGCCGCCGTACTCCATCGCCAAAATGCCGGTGAAGGTGCAGTTCGCCAACGTTGGCGAGCTCTGGTAGTTGAACACCCCGCCGCCAGCGTTATGGGGGTAGCTCCCATGGGCCTGCCCCCCCGTTACCGTGAACCCGTCGAGCACGGCATCGTCGCTGCCCATCAGCACGTGGTAGACACGGTGGTCACTGCCCGGCTCCTCGTAGCCGCTCAGCACAGTCACATTGCTTTCCCAGTCGCGCTGGTAGCGCTTGGTCTCGCTACGGTCGAACCCCCCGTAGACATAGGCGCCGGGCCTAAGCGGTACCGTGTCGGTCGGGGCATCCACGTAGATGTGGTAGGTGCCCTCAGCCACCCACACGTCGCAGCTTTCGAGCTGAGGGTCGTCGATAACGGCTTGATGAGCCGCCTCGATGCCCTGGTGCACCATCTTGAAGGCGGCCAGCCAGCCTAGGCCATCGCCCGAGACGGCAACCTGCCCGTCCACGTAGCGTACGCACTCCGAGCACTCGTCGATCACGGTGCAGTTGCCGCTGTAGCGCGGCTTCTCGCCGAGCTCACCGGGCACGAGGTCGACATCGCAGCGCTCGCACAGGCCGTCACATGGCGAGGTGCAGCAAACGCCGTCCACGCACGTAAGCCCCGCGTCGCACGCGCCGAACACGCCCTCGCACGGATCGCCCGGTCCGAGCCTTTGGAGCACTGGGTTGGGTCGGGGCTTCGACAGACCGCTCGGCCCGCTGCCCTTTTGCGAGCTGCCCTCCCCGGTCGCGCCCTGCACGCCTGACGAGAACGCTCGCTCGCCCACGAGCCCGAAAGGCTCGTCCCCATCGCCTCCGCAGCTAACGACAGCGAGACTCAGACACGCCGCTCCAAACCGCTCGAATGCTCTGGCCATGACACTCTCCTCGCGCAGCAGACCAAGCCGATCGCGAATACGCAGCAGCCCCTATTGTACCCTTTTTCCCGTCACCGGGACGGCTGGTACTCGTAAGCGCCTATGTCGGCCCAGGGCGGGCCTATGCCCACGTTAGGGCTATCGGGGTCGTCGACACGCGCATTGCCGTCTAGATCGAGCTCGGGCGCTACGGGCCCATCAGCCGCATCGATGCACGGCGAGTCATAGTCAAGGTGCAGATCGTCGGGTGCGGACGCGAACAGCGGGTCGGCGTCGATGTTGCCGTCGCCCGCGTAGCCACCCTCGACGTCGCAATAGGTCACGGTGGGCACGGACGAGCCCTCGCTTTCGATCTCGCCACCCGTATCGGCCCACAGGATACAGTTCGTCACCGTTGGCGTGCTCTCGTGGCCGAACAGCGCGCCGCCTTGCTCGCCCGCGACGTTTTCGTAGAACGTGCAGTTCGTCACCGTCGCCGAGCCGTCCCAAATGTCTATTGCGCCGCCGTAGCGGCCTGCGGCGTTGGCGTAGAATACGCAGCTCGTCACCGTGGGCGAGCCTTGGTAGTTGTCCATCGCCCCGCCGTCGTCGGCCGCGGTGTTGCCGTAGAAGATGCAGTCCGTCACTATCGGCGTGCTCTCGTGGTTGTTCATCCCACCGCCGTAAAGGCTCGCAACGTTGTTCGCGAACGTGCAGCTCAAGACCTTTGGCGAGCTCGACCAGTTCTGCATCCCGCCCCCGGTGATCGCCTCATTGCCCTCGAAGGTGCAATGGCGCACCGTCGGCGAGCTCGACCAGTTGACCATCCCGCCCCCGCTGTCATGGGGATAAGCTCCGTCAGCCAGACCGCCCGTCACCGTGAACCCGTCCAGCACCGCGCCGTCACTTCCCGTCAGATCGCTGCTCGTCAGCACGTGGTAGACGCGGTTTGCCCCGCCGGGCTCGTCGCGGCCGTCGAGCACCGTAACGTGGCTCTGCCAGTCGCGATCCTCGCGCATGGTCTCGGTGCCGACGAACCCGCCGTAGACCTGGGCGCCAGCTCGAAGCTGCACGGTATCTTGTCGCGAGCTTGCGTAGATGAAGTACGTGCCCTGGGTGACCCACACGTCGCAGCGATCGAACCCTGGGTCTGCCTCGACGGCTTGGTGGGCGGCATCGATACCCTCCTGCACCGTCCCGAAAGCCGTGTCCCAGCTCTCGCCGCCGCCCGAAGAGGGCACGGCGCCGTCGACGTAGCGCACACAGGGCTGGTGCTCGTAGGCGCCCATGTCGACCCAGGGCGGGCCCACGCCGACGTTGTAGCTATTCGGGTCGTCGACGCGTGGATTGCCGTCCTTGTCTAGCGCGGGCGCCGCGGGCCCATCCGCCGCGTCGATGCACGACGAGCCCGTACCCAAACGAAGATCGTCGGGCCCGCCCACGAACAGCGGGTCGGCGTCGATGTTGCCCGTGCCCGCCCAGCCGCCCTCGACGTTGCTGTACTCGACGGTGAGTGCCGCGGTGAGGTTGTGGATTTCGGATCCGACTGGCGCGACGTTGCCCCACAGGATGCAGTTCCTCACCGTCGCCGCGGCGGAGTAATCGTGGCTATAGTTCATCATTCCGCCGCCGTGATCGCTCGCCGAATTGCCGCTGAACGTGCAGCTCATCAGCGTCGTTGAGCTGTAGCCGTTGAACATCCCGCCGCCGTTGTG
>CAYTYV010000664.1:0-2891 GCA_964441055.1 uncultured Polyangiaceae bacterium
AGAAGAGCGCGCCTACGCTCAGGTCCTGCCCCGTCTTCGCCTCTGAATTCGTCGGCGGCGGCTGGTTGAACATCGCCCCCAGCTCGCCGACAGTGACGGGCTGCACGTTCATGGGCAATTCCGCTGTGTACTACGGCCCAGGCGGCGGGATGCTCAACCGCGACAGCTCCCCGACGGTGACGAGCTGCACATTCAGCGGCAACTCCGCAACCAGCAGCGGCGGCGGGATGGCCAACGACGACTTCAGCTCGCCGACGGTGACGAGCTGCACATTCACGGACAATTCCGCGAGCGAGGAAGGCGGCGGGATGTACAACATAGAAAGCAGCTCTCCCACGCTGACGAACTGCATTCTCTGGGCGGACACGGGGGGCGAAATCTACAACGAGGACTCCGCGCCCACCGTCACCTACAGAAACGTCCAGGGCGGCTACCCGGGCACGGGAAACATCGACGCCGATCCGCTGTTCGTGGACCCGGACGGCGGCGACCTTCACCTCGGCCCGGGCTCGCCCTGCATCGACGCGGCCAATGGCGACGAGGCGCCCGAGCACGACATGGATGGCAACGAGCGCGTTGACGACCCGCATAGCCCCAACACGGGCGTGGGTCCGCCCTGGGCTGACATGGGCGCCTATGAGCATCAAACGCTCCCCAGGGTCAACATCGCCATCAACCGGTCGATGTACTACCCTGGCGATCCCTTCTTGCTGCTGCTTAGCACCACCAACCTGGGCGCACCCGTGGACGTTGCCCGCTTCGTGGTCCTCGATGTGGGCAACGGCCAGGACTACTGGTACTGGCCGAGCTGGGTGCAGTTCCCGCCCGACATCGACTACGAGGAGGCGACGCTGCCCACGGGCTTCTACGAGGTCGAGACCATTCTCGACTTCGAGTGGCCCGCGGATGCGGGCGAGGGCTCGGGCATGCGCTTCTGGGCGGCGTTGATGAGCCCCGACCTCGCGGAGATCTATGCCATCGACTCCTGCGAGTTCGGCTTCAGCGAGGGAGAGGGACCGATCGGGCAGCCGCTCCCGCCGCAGTGGCTCGGCTCGGATTGGCAGCAATCTGCGCTAGCAGAGGAGCGCTCGCTCGGCCCCTTCCTGCGTTGGCTCGAGCCGCCTGAGCGTGGCCCCGCATTCGATCTCCAGTAGCGAGTCCGTCGCAGAGTCGTGAGACGAGCCCCGCCGCGCCTGGGCATGCTAGTCGGCAGCACGTCGAGGTCACGCTCCTGGCCATCTGCGACCTCGCCGAGGATACGGATCCCTGGCGCAGATGGGAGGAGGGCTCCGCAACGTTGCGCGGTGAAAGCGACGACGTCCCGATAACGAGGCTGTCCGCTCGCAGCGGCCTGAGCAAGAAACCGTCTTGCACGACCTGGGACAGCATTCGGCTGCGCCGTCGCGTCCGGCGGAGCCCGTCGACGGCGCGCCGACGCAGGCGTATGATGGAAGTCTGGGCCGAAAGCGCAGGGCGTGGCGTGTGCCGCATGACGGCGGCGTGGGGAGGTGCATCATGACAAGGCCGTTTTCCTGGTTGGCGCTGGCCTGCCTGGGGCTTTTCCTTGCGGGCTGTGGCGGTGGCTCCGAGGAGCCCGAGCCGCTGGAGGGCGTGCCGTCCGCCTCGCCAAGGGTGCGTGGAGGGCAGGAGCTTGGGGCCACCGCAATCGACGAGCAGCTCGGGCGCGCCGCGATCGGCGACTGGCTCGGGCGGGCCGACATGGCCGTGCGCTTCCACTTCTGGACGGACTGCGTGCGCTATGTCGATGGCTCGGCGCCTTCCTTGGGCGACGGTCTCGACTGGGACGGCGCCTTTCGGACGGTGCAGGAGGGCATCAACGCCGCTCATCAAGCAGTGGAGGACGACTCGGGGCTCGAAAGCTGCGACGTGTGGGTGGCCAGGGGCACGTACTACATCTACGTCGACGCTCCATGGAATACGGTGCTGCTGAAGCCTGGCGCCGCTGTCTACGGCGGCTTCGTCGGCGACGAGGCGGCGCGCGAGGAGCGCGACTGGGAGAGCAACGTCACGGTGCTGGACGGCTACGACGAACCTGGAGGCGTCAGCCGCGTCTACCACGTGGTCACGGGCAGCGACGAGGCGGTGCTCGACGGGTTCACGGTGACGGGCGGGCGGGCCTATTGCGGCGGCGGGATGTACAACGACTCCAGCTCGCCCACGGTGAGCAATTGCACTTTCTCCGGAAATTCCGCGGCGAGAGGCGGCGGGATGTGCAACGAGGAGCGCAGCTCGCCGACGGTAGCGAGCTGTACGTTCGTTGGCAATTCTGCGGGCAGCGACGGCGGGGGGATGTACAACGACTTCAGCTCGACAACAGTGACGAGCTGCGCCTTCCTTGGCAATTCTGCCATCGGCCATTCCGCGGTGGAATGGGGCAGCGGCGGCGGGATGTTCAACTGGGTTAGCTCGCCGACGGTGACGAACTGTACGTTCTCCGGCAATTCCGCGACGGTTTGGGGCCGCGGCGGCGGGATGTACAACTACGCTAGCAGTTCGCCGACGGTAAGGAGCTGCACCTTCACTGGCAATTCCGCGTTCTTGGGCGGCGGGATGCGCAACAACGATAGGAGCTCACCGACGGTGAGTAACTGCGTATTTCTCGGCAACGACGGCCACTTGGGCGGTGGAATGGCCAACGACTACGACAGCTCGCCAACGGTGAGTAACTGCACATTCTTCGGCAATTCTGCGGACTCACTTGGAGGCGGCGTGTTCAACGACCACGACAACTCCCCGACCGTGACGAACTGCATCCTGTGGGGCAACACAGCCTCAGAAGGACCCGAAATCTACAACTGGCACAACAACTCCAACCCCACCGTCACCTACAGCAACGTCCAGGGCGGCTACCCAGGCGAGGGCAACATCGA
>CAYTYV010000665.1:0-2882 GCA_964441055.1 uncultured Polyangiaceae bacterium
CCGGGCGCTAGAGCGGCTTGGCGGAAAAGCTCCGCGGAAAACCTCCGCGTGTTTGCCGAGGCCTTGGGCGATACCTTCCACGGCGGGGCGCAGCTCCAAGTTCCGAGCTCGTGGCACGAGGCTTTTCGGTCCCTGCGGCGGGAGCTCGAGGCGCGCCGCCGCTCGTCCAAGAAGACGGTGCTGTTCTTTGACGAGCTGCCGTGGCTCGCCAGCCGCAAGTCGGGCTGCCTCGAGGAGCTGGAGCACTTCTGGAACAGCTGGTGCTCCAAGCAGCCGCACATCATCCTGATCGCTTGCGGCTCGGCGGCCTCGTGGATGCTTCGGCGCGTCGTCCACGCCCGCGGCGGCCTTCACAACCGGCTCACCCAAACGATCCGCCTGTTGCCCTTTTCGCTGGTGGAGGCGCACGCGCTGCTCGAGGACCGTGGCATCCGCCTCACGCGCCACCAGATGGTGGAGCTCTACATGGCCCTCGGCGGCGTGCCGCACTACCTCGAGCAAGTGCCGCGCGGCGCCTCGATGGCGCAGGCGATCGATGCGCTGTGCTTCGATCCGAACGGCGCTCTCGCACGCGAGTTCGACCACCTGTTCGCCTCGCTGTTCGCCAGCGACGAGGCGTACCTGCGCGTCGTCAGCGAGCTGGCGCGCACTCGCCGCGGTGCCTCGCGTCAGGATCTGTTGCGCGCGGTTGGCCTGAGCTCGGGCGGTGGGGCGAACCGCATCCTCGCCAACCTCGAGGAGGCCGGCTTCATCCAGACGGCGATCCCCTTTGGGCGAGCCAAGCGCGACCGCTTCTACCGCCTGATCGACGAATTCTCGCTGTTCCACCAGCGCTGGCTAAAGGGGCGCCGCCCCAGCAGGCGCGGCGATTGGCAGGCGATCCGTGGAAGCCCGCGCTGGACGTCCTGGAGCGGTCTCGCCTTCGAGTCGCTGTGCCTCAAGCACGTCGACGTCATCGAGCGCGCGCTGGGGATCAGCGGCGTGCGCACCGAGGCCTCCTCGTGGCAATACCAGGCTCGCAGCGGGGGCGAGGAGGGCGCCCAGATCGATCTGCTCATCGACCGCGCCGACGATCTGCTCTCGGTCTGCGAGCTCAAACACACGGTCAACCCCTTCACGGTCACCCGACGCTACGCCCAGGATCTCCGCCGCAAGCTGGCCGTCTTCCAGCACCAGACGCGCACGCGCAAGGGGCTGCAGCTCGTGCTGGTCACCACGGCGGGCCTCATCGACAACGCCCACGCGCGCGACGTCGTGGATCGCCACATCGACCTGGATGCCTTTTGGAGCTGAGCGGTCGGCGTGGTGGGACATGCTGCGTGTGCAAATATGCACTGCGAATGCATAATTGCACGGGCGGCTCGTGGGGCGGTTGGAGGCCCGACGCGCTGGACTGACCTGGCGCCTGCCACTCCGCACACGTGATTCCGTGCGGCTGGCAGATCTTGAAATCACAAATTGTGATTTCAAGTGAATGGGGAGGTCGCCCACGTCCACCCTACACTTTGGGTTTCGCCAGGCGCCGTCGCAGGGCGCGGTCGTGCACCCGAAGCATGGGCTCGAAGTCGAGCCAGTCGCGGTGCGCCTCCATCTTGAAGGTGTGAGGCAGGGACGCGTCGCCGACCCAAAGCGGCACGCCATCGCGCGCCACGCGAAACCGGGGTGGTTCAGGCGAGCACATCAAGAGAAATCCGCACGGCCGAAGTTGTGCGAAACGGGGCGTCTACGGCGTCGATTGGGAGCTCAAGGCCATGCTGGTGCCGTGACCTCGAGAGGTAGCGGCGCTATCATCGAAGCGTGGACGCATTGGAGAGAGATGACATCGAGCGTAGCCTGGCGACGCCTCCCGAGGTCAAGCTCGCCCAGGCTCTTGAGATGATGGCGGAGGGGTGCCGTCTGCAGCGGGTCAAGCTCGAGCGGCGGCACCCGGACGCTAGTGCCGAGGAGATCGAGCGGATGTTCACGGACTGGCTCCGAGCCGATGACTGAGCCGAGCGGTCCGGAGCGAGCCCTGGCGGCCATCGCCAAAGTGCTGAGCCAGCTTGGACGGCCGCATGCCCTGATCGGCGGGCTTGCCGTGTCCGTCCGGGGGGAGGTGCGGTTCACGCGCGACGTGGACCTAGTGGTGCTCGTGGCCGATGACGACGACGCCGAGAGCTCGCCCCTCGTCGTCGAGGTCCATGGGGCAGCTTTGCGTTCGTACGCAGAATGACAAAAGAGCCAGTCCTGGCACGAAGTACCTGGCACCGGATCAACGGCTCCCCGCGGCGCCTACTACCTCACTATCAACGTATCGTCGAAAGTCACTGACGGTCGTGAAGTACCGGAAACCGTGGGCATTGGCGGCGTCGTGGGTTTCCTTTGGCTCGTTGAGCAGCACGGTTACGGGCTGGCTGAAGCCCTCCTGGAGCCCCTTAGGCCAGGCCACATCGAGTATCGCCACTGGGCTACCCGTGTCGGGGTCGGCAAGCTCGTACGGGCACTCGCCCTCGGGCAGGCCTTGTTCGACCACCCAGCGGTTGAGTTCGGCGAGCTGCTCCTCTTCCTCCTGGCTGTCGATTCCTCCCGGGATCGATGCCGGGGGGGAACTGGGTGCCGGTCGCGGCGCCGACGTGCCCGCGGCAAGTGAGGGGATGGCTGGGAGATCGTCGTGGAACAGGTCGACGAGGAAGTCGTTGGCAGCAGCGGCAAGAAGCTCCTTCCGCGCCTCGAGGAAGTCCCGATAGTTCTCGACCTTCCAGAGCTGGGGATCCATGTGGATCCACTGGGAAGCCAAGGCGCCCGGGTAACGTTCTTCGATTTCGAGGAAGTACTCCTCGGGTGGCCGGGCGCTGATCTTCAGGTTCGTGTCCTTGGTGAGGAAGCAGAAGTTGGCGACTGCG
>CAYTYV010000666.1:0-2870 GCA_964441055.1 uncultured Polyangiaceae bacterium
GCCGGTCAAGCGGTGGACTTGCCCCGAGGGGTAGAGCTTGCGGGCCTTTTCGAACTGCTCGAGCGCCGTGTCGTACTCGCGCGCCTTGTAGGCCTTGAAGGCTTGTCGCGCGTAGGTTCGCCCCGCCGTCTGCTCAAACGAGCTGGGCGCAGGTGCCGCCAGGGCGGCGGCGCCGAGCAAGAGCAGGGCCAGGCCGAGGAGGAGGGCAGTCGCGAGACGGGAGCGGTTGCTGGGCATTGGGACCTGACAGCTGAGGGCTGCGCCCACTAGAAATCGACGTCATTCACCGTGGGAGCCGGGCCAGGCGGCGCCGCTGGGGTGGACGTTGCAGGGGGCTTGGGTTCGGGCGAGGCCGCGGCCGTAGGCGAGGGCGCGGCCGTGGTCGCTGGGGGCCAGGTGTAGCGTGGACCCGTGGTCGTGGGCCACGAAGGTGCTGTGGGCAGGCCGCCGTCGGGATGCTCGCTGGGGCCCGCGTCCTCGGGCGCGCCCGCGTCGACGGCCTCGAGCGCGCCCGCGTCTTCGTCGTCGCCCGCGTCCTCGTCGTCGCCTGCGTCCTCGCCGTCGCCCGCGTCCTCGGTCAGCGCGGGCTGTCCGTCGACCGCGCCTGCCGTGGCCGATTCGTCGCCGTCCTGTGCTTCACGTTGGTCGGCAGCGGGTACCGCGGCCGTATCAACCGTGTCCGCGGGGGCCTCCGGCAGCCGGCTCGTCGACTTTGCGGGCATGCGCAGCAAGTAGATCCCAAAAGCGGCCACGCCGATGGTGATGGCCACCACGATGCCGATCATCACGGCCATGACCGACGAGGCCTTCGAGCGCTTTGCCGTCGGGCTCGGCGGAAAGGACTCGGCAGAAGACTCGCCGCCCGCGCCAGATCCGGCTGGGGTTTCCGGGGTCGCCAGCGCCGTTCCGGGAACCGATGCGGACTTGCCCGGGGACGGATTGGTGACGGGGATCTGGAAGGACTGGTCGAAGGGACCCGAATCGGCGGTATTTCCGGTCGTGGCGGCGCCCGCCAGGTTCACGCCCAGCGCTTGGGCCAGCTCTCGCACTTGCTCGCCAGCCGACGTGAAGCGGTTGTCGATGTCGCGGCTGCAGGCGCGGGCAAACCACATGTCGAACAGCGGTCCCAGGTGCGGGGCCAACTGGGTGGGGGGCGGCATGGGCTCGTAGCAGATCTGCCCCACCAGCGTGGCCATGTTGTCGGCGGTCCAGTACACGCGCCCTGTCAGCAGCTCGTAGGTGATGAGCCCGAGCGCCCACAAGTCGGTGCGCGGCCCGACCTCGCCGATGTCGCTCCTCGCCTGCTCGGGCGCCATGTACCACGGTGTGCCGAATACCTGGCCGGCCTGGGTCAGCTCCTGGACGGCCGCGTCGGTCAGCTTGGCGATCCCGAAATCGAGGATCTTGACCAGAGGCGAGCCGTCCTCGCGCTCGGTGACGTACAGGTTGGCGGGTTTCAGGTCGCGGTGGACGATGTTCTTGTCGTGCGCCTTGTCGAGCGCTCGGGCGATCTGGCGCATGTACAGCACGACCTCGCCGACCGGCAGCGCACCCCGACGTCGCAGCTCGCTTCTGAGATCGTGGCCGCTCAGCAGCTCCATGACGGTGAAGGGTGCGGTGCCGAGCTGCTCGCTCACGTCGGCGTCCATGATCCGCACGACGTGCTCGCTGCCGATCCGAACGGGCGCCTTCGCCTCGGTACGGAAGCGCTGCAGCACGTCCTCGTTCTCGGCCAGGGCTGGATGCAGAACCTTGAGCGCGAGCTCCTCGTCGGTGTTCATGTGGCGCGCGGCGTACACGCTGCCCATGCCACCGCTGCCGATGATGCGAAGGATCTCGTAGCGCCCGTTGATGATGGTGCCCGAGCCCAGCGCGTGCGGGTCGCGGTCCTTCTTCGTCGGCGCTGGCTTCCTCTCCGAGAAGGGACGCTCCTCGCCTTCGGGTACCAGCACGGCGGCCTGCAGCGCTGCTGGCGGAAGCTCGGCCGTTTCGCGGTCGGTTCGCTCGGGCGCATCCGCTGCTGGGGGCTTGGCTGCTGGCGGGTCGCTGCCCCCCGTCGGCGGCAGGCGCGGCGGGGTCACCCGAGCGCCCGGGCGCGGCGTCGCGGGCGGCCGCGCTCGGGGGATCGAGGTTGGTGCAGGCGGGGACGGCCGCGGCGTGCGGCGAGGCGGCGGCTTGCCTGGACCGACCGACGACGGTGGCCTAGACCGCGATGGCGGTCGCTTGCCTGGGTCCTTTTCGGCTGGCCGGCCATCGATCCGGATGGGGGGGGCTGCGCCGGTCCGGGGCGTGGCCGCGGTCATGAGGGCGCTTTCCAGGGTTCCGCCCCCCGCTCCGATGCCCAAGGGATCGATCTTGGACGGATCGATCTCGGCATCCTCCAGCTTCACGGTGGTCAGAGACTGCTCGTCGGGCTCATCCTCCTCCGCGACAGGCGCGGCATCATCGTCGCGGGCTGGCTCCGTCGTCGGGGTCGCGCTAGCGCCGCTCGCCGCCGCGTCGGCCTGGGCCAGCTCCAGCGTCGAGCTGGCGGCGGGCTCGGACTCGCCGAGCTCTACGGTAGAGCTGGCAGCGGGCTCGGACTCGGACTCGGCTTCGGTGCGGTCCCTGGGCCCGTCATCCGTCTCCGCGGCGCCCTCACCAGAGGATGCCGCTGTGGGCTTGGTCTCGGCGGTGTGGGATGCCGAGCGCTTGGTCGTTGGCGTCCCGTCTTCCGCGAGCTCCTCGCCCATCTCTAGCGTGCCGTCGCCGCCACTGTCGTCGCCCTGTCCCGACGGTGCGGACGGCTCCGAGCCGGGCTCGCTCGGCTCCGAGCCGTCACCTGGCCGCGGCACGGCGGGACCACCTGGCCGTGGCACGGCGGGACGCGG
>CAYTYV010000667.1:0-2867 GCA_964441055.1 uncultured Polyangiaceae bacterium
GCCGCAACCACCTCGTGGATACCCTCGCCAGCAAACGGCAACTTGCCCGTGAGCACGCGGTAGACCAGCACGCCCAGCGACCACAGATCCGTGCGAAAGTCCACAGCCTTGGAGCTTCCGAACTGCTCGGGGCTCATGTACTCCAGCGTGCCCAGTGTCATCTGGCCGGTCAGGCTCTCTCCTCCGTCGCTGATCTGCTTGGCGATGCCGAAGTCGATGAGCTTGATGAAAAGCTCGTCCTCCTCCCCCGTCTCCAGCAGGAAGATGTTGTTCGTCTTGATGTCGCGGTGAACCACTCCGCGCGCGTGAGCGGCTGTGAGGGCCTTGGTTACCTGCTTGACGATCGTGGCCACGGTGGCGAGCGGTAGCTTGTGCTCGCGGGCCATGCGCTCTCCCAGCGTCTCGCCCTCGAGAAACTCCATCACGATAAAAGGCCGCTCTTCGTCGAGCACGCCGTAGTCGTAGATGTTGACGACGTGCGGGCTCTCGATGCCTGCCGCTGCCTTGGCCTCGCGTTCAAAGCGAGCGCGCAGGTGGTGCGCTCCCTCGGACCAGCCGGACGCGGCGATGAACTTGACGGCGACCCGCCTTTCCAGGCGCAGGTCTTGGCCGAGCCACACCTCCGCCATCCCTCCAGTGCGAAGGTGCTGGACGAGACGCAACCCTGGCAAGATCATCCTGCCCGGCTGGAGCGACATGAACGGGTGATGATACCCCCGGCTGCTAGCCGCTCCTAGCGCTAACTCCAGGCTCAGAACCGCCCGATATCAGGCGCGAACGCGGGAACGCACAAGCTCGCTCCAGCCATCGTGCGGCGAGGTTGGCGCGTCGAAGCTCAGGCCGCGCCCCTCAGGCTCGCCATCCCGTCAACGCGCCTGAGCCCGCCCCTCACGGTGCCAAGCAGTTCGTCAACCACGACTCCCCGCGCCCGACCGCGAGGTTGATGGGAATGATCGCGATCGGCACGGGCAGCGGTCCGCTGCAGGCCTCGGGAAAGGGGCCGAGCTCGAGGTGCTGCTCCGAGCCGTAGTAGCCCTCCTCCACCGACAGCGGCGTGACGTGCATGTTCTCCACGGCGTCGATCACGTCTTGAATGCAATCGGCGACCGCCTTGACCTTCTCCGGTATCGTGTTGGCCTCGCCGACCCCGCAGGCCGTCCAGATGGCGTCGACGATGGTCTGCCAACCGTCGCCGATGATGATGAACTCGTTGAACTGGGCATCCCAGTTGAAGTTGGAGCCCTCGGCCCAGGTGTCGTAGCCCGGCACCGCCCACGCCAGGGAGGAGCTGGCGTAGAACAAATCGAGAACCGGTCCCTCCGGGTCGGGCGGAAGGTAGTAGTCGATGGCCTCGATCACGATGAGGTTGTTGATCATCTTGTCGACCGCGGCGATGTACTTGCCGTAGACCTGGTTGATGAGCTGGACCTGCAGGTTGCTCCGACCGAAGAGCCCGATGGTCAGGCTGAGAAAGCCAAAGCACGGCTTCATCGGATCGGGCCCGCCTCCAAGCCGCGAAAACCGCTCGTTCGGACCGTGGGCGCAAGCCTGCTCGGTCGGAAAAAGCTCCGCGGCCTCGGCGTGAACCACGGCGTCCACGTACTGCGCAATGGCATGCGTGGTCGGCGCGATCTCCTCGCGGAGCAGCGTGGCGAGCTCGGCGCGCGCGGCCAGCAGCCCGTGAGCCGATGGCTCGAGCGCCAGCAGATCGTCGGCCGCCGCCTCCAGGGCTGCCGCGTGCTCGTCCAGGGCCTGCAGGTCGTCGGCCGTGGGGCTCTCGGGATCGAGCGAGGAAAACGTGGTCTGCAGATCCGCCACCTCGGCGGCAAAGGCTTCGAGCCGCGGGGAAAGCTCGTCGTCGTCGGCCACCGGGTCGATGCCCAGCTCCACGAGCGCGGTCGCATCCGGGTAGCCGTTCGGTATCGGCCGCAAGACGTCCTCCAGCTCACTCACCCGATCCGGATCGAGCTCGGGCACTAGCTCGTCGAGCGCCGCCATGGCGTCGAAGAGCTCCTGGTCGTCACCGCCGTCGGCCGCCATCAAATCCAGCAGCACGGTCCGCAAACCGCTCATGCCCTCGCCTACCTTGGCCACCAAGGGATCGATGGCTTCGTTGAGCACGGCCACGTCCACCGAGGCGGTCAAGGTCTCGGTGCCGACCTCGGCCTCGCAGCCGACCGACCACACCCCGGCTTCGGCAAAGCTGTAGGTGCCGCCGTCCTCCGCCACGCCGTCTGTCGGCGTCACGCTGACCGTGGCGGTGTACGGCTCATCATAGGGCCGCTGTCCTTGGAGCACGCGGCAGCTCACCGTCAGGCTGCCGCCGTCGTCGGTCTCGAGCACCACCCTGCTCGACGGCAGCACCTGCATCGAAAGCGCCGCTGCCGCGCCCCCTCCCCCGCTCGCGCCCGAGCCAGCCGCGCCGCCAGTAGCGCCTGTGGCGCCCGCGCCGCCTTGGGCGCCCTCCGCGCCTGCACCGCCTTGGCCGCCCGAGGCGGCCGTACCGCTCGCCCCTGCGCCATCCGCTCCGCCGTCGTCATCCTCGCTGCCGCAGGCCGCAAGCGCCACCATCACGGCGAGAGCCAGCGGCCAACAGCAAAGCACGGAGTGTCTCCGATGGATATGCACAATTGCCTCCTCGATGAGCGCTGGACCCCGCGTAGAGCCCCCGCACCGCCCTGGACAGCGAGCGGCCAGGCGTCGATCCAGAGCAAGGACCAATGATACCACGATCGCAGCGCGGGCTTACCTCCCCATGTCTTCCAGCCCCACCTGCGAGCTGATAGCGTGGCAAGCCAACGTTGCTCGTGGCCGCCCGCCTGCGCGGCGCAGCGTAAAAGCCACCGCAAAAAGGGGAGCCCTCCATG
>CAYTYV010000668.1:0-2865 GCA_964441055.1 uncultured Polyangiaceae bacterium
CCAGCTCGAAGGGCTTGTCCGACAGCGGCGGCGCGTTCAGGCCGTCGACGGTGAGCGGCGAGGCCGGCTCTGGCGGCGCGGGCACGTCGGGCACCGCCACCCGCTCCATGTTCGCCGTGGCCCCCAGGGCGAAGATCTGTTCCAGCTCCTTGGTCAGGTCCGTCACCACCGCATCACCCTCGCCGAGCTGGGTGGCCAGCTCGGCGGCCGCTTGCGCCAGCTCTTGGCGGGGACCTTCGTCGCTCGAGGCATCCTTCAACGCCTCTGCGAGCGCGTGACCGTAGCTCGCGCAACGCTCGGGCCAGGTCTCGGCCTTGCCCTTGGCCGCGGCCCGCTTAGCGGCCGCCTGGGTCATGGCCGTCATCTGCACGGCGCGAAAGCGCGCGCTAGGGCTCTCGCCCTTGCCGAGGGGCCCACCCACCAGGCAGCGCGATAGCGAGCTCCACGAGTTCGCCACGCGCTCGCTGGCCGACAGGCCCTGCTCGGTCAGGGCCCACACCGCCCCCCACACCACCGCCACCCCGAGCAGCGCCGCCACGATGGCGATGTTCCGCTTTCGAGCGCGGCTCTGCTGGACGAAGAGCATGATGGTTTTGGAGCCCTGCGTAATCCTCCCAAATAAGGTCATAGTGGCACTGTATCCGTAGCCGGCGAAGCGAATCAAGCCGTCCGAGGGCCGGTCAAAGCTCGAAGTCGCGACCGGCCGGAGCGGCTTCGGCCGCCGACGAGGTTGCCGGAGCGGCCGTTGCTCGAGACGCGGAGCCGCTTCCGGATGTGTCGGGGATATCGCCGCGGCGCGAGGACTGGGGGGCGGTTGCGGCTTGGGGCGGCGTCGCCGAGGGCTGCTTGGGGGCCTTTTGGCCGCCGGCCGCAGCACCGGGATAGCCAGCCGAACGCCTCCGCGGTGGCCTCGGCGCTTCTAGATCGAGGTCCATTTCGATGGGAATCGGCTCGGCGGTCATCGGCGCCGCGCTGCTCGGCTCGGGCTCGGCTGGCGTCGAGTCCGGCGCTGCTGCGGCCGAAACCGAGCTCGGCACAAGCGAGGAACGCGAGGCCGCGGATCGCTCCGAGCGCTGCCACCACACGCCCAAGGCCGCTCCTAGCGCGAGCGTTCCCATGGCCATCACGGCGATGCTCAACACGCGGCTCAGGGTGAACCGCGGATCTTGCTCCAGGTAGACCGTCTTGGCCTCGGGAACCGGGGTGGCGGGCAAGGTCTGCTCGAGCTGCTCGCTCGGCGGGCCTTGCGGCTCGGCCGGAGCAACCAGCTTGGCGACGTTGGCAGCGGCAAGGGCGGCGTGCTCCGAGCCGTAGTCCACCAGCGAGAAGGCGAAGTCGGCAATGGTGGCATAGCGCTTGCTCGGCGAGCGCTGCAGGCAGCGGAGGACGGCGGCGTCCAGCCCGACCGGGTAGCTCGGCCGGATCTCGCGCAGCGGCGTGGGGCTGCCCGTCAAGATCCGGCGACACACCCCTTCGGCGCTGGCGGCGGCAAAGGGAAGGTTGCCCGTAAGCAGCTCGTACAGGGTGACGCCCAGCGACCAGATGTCGGTGCGCGCGTCGACGTCGCGGGCGGAGATCATCTGCTCGGGCGACATGTAGAACGGCGAGCCGAACACCGCCGTTGTCTTGGTGACCACGGCCGAATCCGGGTCTTGATCGGCGCTCTGCTGCGGGTCCATCACCTTGGAGATGCCGAAGTCGAGCACCTTGATGCAGGGGGTGCCGTCGGCCCGCCGCGTCAGGAACAGGTTGCCCGGCTTCAGATCGCGGTGGGTCACCCCGAGGGCGTGGGCCTCGGCGATCGCCAGGCAGGCCTGCAGCACGAGGCCCACGGCCTCTTCGACGGGCAGCGGACCCTTGGTCTTGAGCTCCTCCTCCAGATCGCTGCCGTCGAGGTATTCCATCACCATGTACGGATAGGAGCCGTGAACGCCCGAGCCCAGAACGCGGATGGCGTGCTCGGAGCGTAGGCGGCTGAGCGTACGCTGCTCGCGTTTGAAGCGCTTGAGGACCTCGGGGGACTTCAGCGCATCGCGCAGCAGCATCTTGATGGCCACGGGCTCCTGGGTGCTGACGTGCCGGGCCACCACCACCACCCCCATGCCGCCGGAGCCGAGCTCCCCCTCCACCACGTACGTCCCGTCCACCACCTCGCCTGCTGAGATCGGGACGTCGTCCATCGTGCCGCCTCTTGGAGGCTGGCCCCTTCGTAGCACGGAGCCGCCGCTAGCGCGAATCTGTGCGACCAGGCGCGGCTTGCCGCACCGGGAGGCTCGTGCGACGGCTCGAGTGCGATGATTCGACCTGCACCCGGCCCGAAGCCTGCGAATCGCCCCTCCCCCGATCGACGCGGCCGGCCCAGCGGCTGCGACAGGCGCCCGAGCGCTCGGGCGCGTGTGCCGTCCATGCGCGCGCTGCTCGGCGTGCTGCTGCTCAGCGGACTTGCCGCAGGCTGCCCGAGCGCCCCCCCGGTCGTGCCCACCGACCCGCCGACCGACCCGTCGACGCCAGCGGTGGTGGATTGGCGCATGTCCAAGTCCGGCCTGGGCTTCCGACTGAGCGATGCGGAGCCCCTGCCCCTCATGCGTCCCGCGCAGGCCCGCACGACGGCGCTGTCCAACGAGGACGCGAACAAGGTCTTCCGGCGGCTACCGCCCATGAAGGCCCCGGCCCGGAAAAAGGCCTTTGCGTTGCGCGATCGATCCCGGCCAGCACCGCGTCCCGGCCGCACGATTCGCACGCCCTTTCCCGCCGGAGCCTCGGCCGCGCCTCCGCCTGCCGTGGCGGGCTCGGGCGAGGCTCCCCGCGTCGTCCGCTATGCCCCCGAGGGCGCGGTGGAGCTGGCGCCTCATCTGAGCGTGACCT
>CAYTYV010000669.1:0-2863 GCA_964441055.1 uncultured Polyangiaceae bacterium
CTCCGGTCGTCGCTGCGCTCCTCCCTCTGCCCCCAAACCCCCGCGGGGTATCTGGTTAGGGAAAAGGGGACGGGCTACTTTTGCGCGCAAAAAACCCCCGCGGGGCATCTGGTTAGGGAAAAGGGGACAGGCTACTTTTGCGCGCAAAAAAAAGCAGCCTCCCCTTTTCCCTCTGCCCCCAAACCCCCGCACGGTTTTCAGGAGGACAAGCCTGACTCATTTGCGAACGAAACCCTTCTTCGAGGACGTCTAGCGGGGTGTTTTTCAACACCCCGCTAGCCGGATGCGGGCGACTTCTGGCATAGAGGCGAGCGAGCCCTTCCCTACCGAGCAGCCCGCTGCCGCGAGCATAGCCGTGAGCGCCCGAGCCCCCATCATCGCCATCGACGGACCCGCTGGGTCGGGCAAGAGCACTGTCGCTCGCCGCCTGGCCGATCGCCTGGGCTACCTGCTGCTCGACACTGGCGCGCTCTACCGAGCGGTGGCCCTGGCGGCCCAGCGCGCTCGGGTCGACTGGGACGACGAGCCCGCGGTGGCCGAGCTCGCGCGCGAGCTGGTGCGCACCGAGGCGCTGGTCCTGCAAGGCCCCGACCGCCAGGCCCGGTCGCCCTCTGGCGAGGCGCTCGAGCCGGGCGGCAGCGGCGTGCGAGTGCTGCTCGGCGGCGAGGACGTCTCCGAGGCGATTCGCACGGCCGAGATGAGCGCGGGAGCGAGCCGGGTGTCCTCGCTCGGCGGGGTGCGACAGGCCCTGCTCGCCCTGCAGCGGCGAATCGGTGATCGGGGCGGCGTGGTGGTCGAAGGTCGGGACATCGGCACCGTGGTCTTTCCCAACGCCGAGGTGAAGCTCTACCTGACGGCCTCGCCCGAGGTGCGGGCCCGTCGGCGCCACGACGAGCTGTGCGCGCGCGGCGCCCAGCGCTCCTTCGAGCAGACCTCGGCCGAGGTGCGCGAGCGCGATCGGGCCGACACCGCGCGGGACATCGCCCCGCTCAAGCAAGCCGACGACGCGCTCCTCGTGGACTCGACCGGCCTCGGCGTAGACGACGTCGTCGAGCGCATCCTGAGCATCGTCCGCGCTCGAGAAGGCGCCTGATGGTGTCGCGCGAATGGCTCACCTCCCTCTGAGACCAAGCCAACGTGGCAGTCATCGAGCGCGGGCAGCCGTGGCGGTGTGCGTCGCGCTGGCCCTGCCGGGCTGCGGCGAGACCGTGCCTCACGGCGGGGTACCCGTCTCCCCAACCGCGCCGCCCGCAGCCGAGCAGCCGGCCATGCGGGCGGCCGACCTCATTCCCGCTGACCTCGACCTCGTGCTGCGCATCGACCTGGGACGGCTGCGCCGAAGCCTGGGCCCCGAGCCCTGGGACGCGCTCGCCGAGCGCACGCAGGTGGTCTCGCGGGCCGAGGGCGTCGTGCGAGAGGCGCTAGGCCGCGCCGATGTCGTGTGGCTGGGCCTTCGGGTCGCGGATTGGGATGCAGGAGACCGCGTCCTGGTAGTCGAGCTGCCCGAGGGCTCGGCCGTCACGCCCGACCCCTTCGCCTGGCGTCGGCGGCAGGGCTACGAGCCTCCGCTGGCCGTGTACGATGCCATCGATTCCCCGCCGCGCCACGGCACCGCTCGCATCGTGTTGGTCGGTGAGCGCGCCGCGGCCTTCGTCTCGCCCGTCGAGGTCTCGGCCGTCGAGCGAGTCATGCGCGCAGGGCCCGACCCCGAGCGCGGAGAGCCGAACGCGCTGGGGCTACTGAGCCTGGATTGGCGGGCGCGAGGCCTGTCGTCTGGCATGCAGGAGCGATACCCCTCCCTGGCCGCGCTGGTGGGGGGCATCGCCCGAGTGCACGCCACGGTGAGCCTGACCGGGGGCGAGCTCGAGCTCGAGGGACGGCTCCGCTGCCGCGACGAGTCGGCCGCGGCGCGCGTGCTGCGCTTCGTGCAGACCATCATCGAGGGTGCCGAGCAGAGCCCGCGCTACCGTGGCCTGCTCGCGCGCATGACGGCGCGCCAAGCCGAGGGCACGGTGCTGCTGCGCTGGACCGTGCCCTCCGATGCCGTTCGAGCCCTGTTGCGCGCGCCCGCGCCCGCGGACCGCGCGGGCGCGCTCGAGGAGGCGGGCTTAGGCTTGGATTGACTTTGGATTGCTATTCGTTTAGAGGCAGCCGACCCCTCGAAATGTCCTTTATTGCCACGCCACTGGCGACGGCCACGGAAAGCCACACCCGGACGCGGCAGCCGGCTGCGGCGTAAGCAGCCGAGGCAGCTCGTGGGCAATGAGCCACGCAAAGGAACCGACGATCAACATGGATAGCGAGACGAACCAGGACAACTCCACCTCTGGCGCAGAGCCCCAAGAGACATTTGCGGCGCTGTTCGAGGCCAGCCCGGAAAAGGAAACCTTCGCCCGCGAGGGCGAGATCGTCACGGGGCGGGTGGTCCAGGTCGATCGCGACTTCGTGATCGTCGACATCGGCGGCAAGAGCGAGGGCGTCATCTCCGTCAAGGAGTTCGGCGAGCCCGAGCAGCCCGGCGAGCCCGTCGTCAAGGCGGGTGACGCCGTTGACGTGTTCGTCGAGAGCCGCGAGACCGACGACGGGCTGGTCAAGATCTCCAAGGAAAAGGCCGACCGGCTCAAGGTCTGGGACGACATCTCGGCCGCCTGCGAGCGGGATCAGCTCATCGAGGGCACCATCAGCCAGCGCGTCAAGGGCGGGCTCAGCGTGACCATCAAGGGCGGCGTCAAGGCCTTCTTGCCAGGCTCGCAGGTCGACCTTCGCCCCATCCGCAACCTCGACCGCCTCATCGGTCAGACCCTGCAGTTCAAGGTCATCAAGTTCAACAAGAAGCGGGGCAACATCGTGCTGTCCCGCCGCG
>CAYTYV010000670.1:0-2841 GCA_964441055.1 uncultured Polyangiaceae bacterium
CGGCGCAGATATCCGCAACTCGCGCTTTGAGCGTGCGAAGACGCCGTCCGCCCTGTTTGTGAATAGCCGCCTCAATTTCACCGACTTCTCCCACGCCGATATCAGCGGTGCCGACTTCACCTCGGCCAACCTCTTTATGGCGACGCTCCACAATACTCGCGAAGAGGGAACCAAATGGCACGGAGCGTTGCTTGCCGCCGTCAGGCGAACCGACCTCGATCGCCTGGAGGCCGAGGCCTGGCAGCCGCCGCCGCGTAAGAAATAATCAACCCGAAGGAGCGAACCGTGGCATCTGACGTTGCACGAATCTTCCCCCCAAAAGAGCAGCAGAACCCCTATGCGGGCTGCTCCTACCTGGGTCCTGCCGAGGTCGTCGCCAGCGGGCCGACGATCGAGCTTGCGCTGGCCGACGGGTCCACGGTCGAGGCGACTGCTGCGCTGGCGTTCAGCTACGAGCCAGCCAAAGGCGATGTCGTCGTTGCCATCGGCAACGAGCGGGGATTCTACGTGATCGGCGTCGTCGCCTCCCAAGGCCCTGCGGCGCTCTCCGTGCGCGGCGATCTGTCGGTCTGCGCGTCGGGAAAGCTGGAGCTGCGCGGCGAAGAAGGGGTCGCCATCGAGGGGCGCTCGATGGATGTGCGGGTGGGCAAGCTACGCCTGCTTGCCAATGCGGTGACCGAGCGGTTCCAGACCGTGCGTCAACACGTCGCCGAGCTGCTCAGCGTCCAGGCTGGCCAGAGCCACACCGTGGTGGACGGCGCGGCCTACACCCGCGCCGAGAGCTCCACCCTGCTCACCGAGAAAAACGTAACCGTCAACGGCAAGGCCATCTATCTCGGCTGAAGGAAGACGCTCATGCTGCCAGCGGCCAATACGGGTGTGGGTAATAACATCGGCTTTCCCGATGTATGCAACACGCCGACTCCTCCCACGACCACGCCCATCCCCTACGCGAACGTCGCCAACAACGCCCAGGCCCTGGGCTTCTCGGTAACGGTCAAGGTGAGCGCGCTCAGCGCGCTCAACATGGCCAGCAAGATCCCCACGACCATGGGCGACGAAGCCGGGCTTGCCCACGTGCCCATTATCGGAACGGGTCAGTACACCGCGGGCAATCCGGTCGTGATGATCGACATGCTGCCCGGCATCAACCTCGCCTGCCCCAGCACGGGCAACAACATGAACAACGCCCTCGGCGCCGTGACCGTGCCGAGCGCGGTCAACGTAATGTTCTGTTTTCGGCACGGGGACGACGGTGATGATGAGGTGGATCTCGGCGAGCTCGGCGAGGTGATCGACGGTCCGTCGCTGATTGTAGAAGAGCTGCTTCCGTCGGGGATCGGACACCTGCGGCTCGGACACATCGGCTTCGATACCCCGACCGCGGTCCACGCCGCGCTTCGTCGCCTCGAGGCCGACGGGATGCAGGCCCTGCTTCTCGATCTGCGCGGCAATCCGGGTGGTGAGCTCGACGCGGCCCTGCGCCTGGCCGATGCCTTCCTTCCCCAGGGCTCCGTGCTGGCGACCATCACGGAGCCCGATGGCGAGACGACCGAGCATCGAGCCAAGACCAAAACGGCCCATGGCTGCCCCCTGGTGCTGCTGATCGACGGCGGCACGGCCTCGGCGGCAGAGCTAGTCGCGGCCTGCCTCAAGGATCACGACCGCGCCCTTTTGGTCGGAAGCCGCAGCTACGGCAAGGGCAGCGCCCAGCGCATCGTCAACCGTCCTCCTGACGACAAGCCGATCCGGGTGCACGGTGCGAGCTGGCGCTCGCCCAAGGGGCGAGCCATCGACGGACGAGGGGTATCGCCCCATGTGCCCGTCCGCATGGCCGACGACTGCGACAGCCAGCTTCGCACGGCTTGGGCGTTGGCCTTGGAGATGCTCGCGAGCCCTTAGGAGGTAGGAGGCCCGGCCACCACGGATCGGCCTCTGCTTGCGAAGCGCCGCCGCGGCTTGGGGGCTATGCCGCTCTACTCCGCAGCTTCGTCTTTCTCCGCTGGGCTCTCCTCCGGGGCCTCCGCTGGGCTCTCCGCTGCGGGAGTCTCCGCTCGTAGCTTCATCTGAGCTTGGGCTTTGCCCACCGTCGCCACGTTCTGTGCGAGCGCGGAAAATACCTGGGCCAGACGGGCCAGCTTGTCCTCGGTGATCTGCAGGGTCAGCCGTTGGGACTTGTCGTGATCCCGGTAGGCGAGCGTGATCAACGCCACGGGAAGCTGCAGATTGGGCGCTTGGCGCTCGGCAGCCACGTGGTCGATGCGCCAATCCAGATCGAGCAGCACATTGCCGTGCTTGAGCAAAGCCTCGGCGAGAATTTGCTGGCGCAGCTCCTTCTGGATCTCCTCGTAGTGCTCCAACAGACATGCTCGGAGCGACTCGTGCTCCGGCCAGATCGTGCTCAAATCCTCGCTGAAGGGATCCTTGGGCAGGGCCAACGCCGCCGCCTGCCGATACAGCCAGTTACAGATCTTGACGATGTGACCCAGATCCGCTTCGGCAACCTCGTGCTTCAAACAGAACACGGATAGGCTCTGGCTCAGCTCCTTGCTCATGGGCTGGAGGATGCACGGTTGCATCACCTGCCAGAGACTGCCGATCGAGCTCTCCGTCAGCTTCTGGGCCCGCTGGGCCTCGGCGAGAATGTCCTCTGGCGCCGCGCCTCCACCGAGACAGCGCAGTCGTATGGGTTGGGTTTGGCTCTGTTGGGATATGGGACTCAAGCCTCTCACCTTCTGCTCGTCTTTCTGCTGGTTCGGGCCTCCACCCGAGCACATCTGGAAGCGCTCGGCAACAGGCTCGATGGGCTCTTTCCCTACGGGCTCACTGCTGCATGCGCAG
>CAYTYV010000671.1:0-2832 GCA_964441055.1 uncultured Polyangiaceae bacterium
GACCCTGACCGACCGCTTCCCATGCCGCCGTACGGCGACGAGGAGCCGCCCGAGTCCGAGCCCGTCCCCGCCGACTACCCGGATGGGCCCGCGGAGCCGATGCCGCCCCCACCGCCCTACAGCCCGGCCCCGGCCCCGCCTCCCCAACCGCCTCCGAAGCCCGAGCCGCGACCGCTCGAGCACTGGTGGTACCCCGAGCTCGGCGCGCGCGCCGTGGTGGTCAAGGACCCGGGCTTCGACCCCTACGCCACCACGGACCTGCTCGGCCAGCTCGTCCTGGCCATGTCGGTCATGCCCCTGCACCTAGACTGGTTCACCCTGGGCGGCACGGCCGAGTACGACGTGGGCTCGCGTCGCGCCGACGTGCGCGGCAGCGATTCCCTGCTGGCGGCCCACCGGATCTCCGTGGGAGTGCTCGCCGATGCCGAGATCATCCGCCACCTGCACGCCCACGTCCGGCTTTCGCCAGGAGCGTACTACCTGCGCGGAAGCATCGATGACCGCGGCGCGGATCGACCGCTGGTGGCCGACGGCTGGACCTGGAGCATGGATCTGAGCGCAGGCCTGGGAGTCATGTTCGGCACCTTCGGCGGCGAGCACGACGACAATGTGGCCATCTGGGCGCGAGCCGAGTTCGGCTACAGCTTTGCCGGAGAGGTGGACATGGCCTTCAGCCCCGAAGAGGACGACGAGGATCCCCGTCGGTTCGGCGCCGTAGAGCTGCCGCCGCTTAGCCCGCGAGGCTTTGCCAACCGGCTGACCGTGGGCGTGAGCTTCTGAGCCGACGCGCGCGGCTCGGGCCAAGCGGCTTGACCTGACGGCAAACTTGACCCATCCATGCGCGCGGTCCCCTTGCTCAGCGGTTGGGTCCATTGGCAGCAACCTCCACGCCTCCGCCCACGCCTGCGCCGTCAGGCCGCGAGCCGCGCTACGCGGTGGGCATCGATCTCGGCACCACGCACTGCGCTATCGCGCGCATCGACCGGCGCGCCGACGGGGCGAAGACCGAGATCATCGGCGTGCCGCAGCTCGTGGCAGCCGGCTCGCTGGACGGCCGACCGCTGCTGCCCTCGTTTCTCTACGTGCCCACCGAGGCCGAGGGCCCCCAGCCCCTTCCCTGGGATGCCGAGCGCCACTTCGCCGTGGGGCAGTACGCGCGCAGCCGAGCCGCCGAGGCGCCCGGGCGGGTGATCTCGAGCGCCAAGAGCTGGCTGTGCCATCCGAGCATGGACCGGCGGGCTGGCATCCTCCCCCTGGCCGCGCCCGAGGACGTCGAGAAGATCTCGGCCGTGGAGGTGACCTGGCGCTACCTCGAGCACTTGTGCGAGGCCTTTGACCAGCGCTTCGGCGATGATCCGGATTGCGGGCCGCTGTCCGAGCAAGACGTGGTGCTGACCGTACCGGCTTCCTTTGACGCGGCAGCGCGAGAGCTCAGCGTGGAGGCGGCGCTGGCTGCGGGCATCGACGATCTCACCCTGCTCGAGGAGCCGCAGGCCGCCCTCTACGCTTGGCTGGAAGCCCAGGGCGAGCGCTGGCGCTCCGAGCTCCGACCCGACGACGTCATTCTGGTGATCGACATCGGCGGCGGGACCTGCGATTTTTCGGCCATCGTCGCCACCGACGAGGACGGCGCGCTGGGGCTCAAGCGCATCGCCGTGGGCGAGCACATCCTGCTCGGGGGCGACAACATGGATCTGGCACTCGCGCACCAGGTGCGGGCCCGCGTGGAGGCCGACGGCGCCGAGCTCGATGGCTGGCAGCTCGCCGCGCTCACCCACGGCTGCCGCCATGCCAAGGAGCGGCTGCTCAGCGAGCCCGATTGCCAGGCCGTGCCCGTGGTGGTGCCGCGTCGGGGCGCCCAGCTCGTGGGCAAGACGCTGCGCAGCGAGCTCGGCCGCGAGCAGATCGGCCGGCTGCTGCTCGACGGCTTCTTTCCCGAGGTCGGGCCCGATGCGAGCCCGGCACGCCGCGCGCGCACGGCGCTTTCGACCGTGGGCCTTCCCTATGCCTCCGATCCGGCAGTGACCAAACACCTGGCCGCCTTCTTGGCCAAGCAGTGCGCCGCCCGCGGTGGGACGGGTGCGCTGTTGCGACCCACGGCCGTGCTCTTCAACGGCGGCGTGCTCGGCAGCCCTCTTTTGCGCGATCGGCTGATGGCCACCATCAACGGCTGGCTCGAGGCGGACGGAGCCAAACCGGCCCGCCTGCTCGAGGGCGTGGACCACGACCTGGCCGTGGCGCGCGGAGCCGCCTACTTCGGCCGCAGCCGCACGGGCCGCGGGATCCGGATCCGCGGCGGCACGGCGCGAGCCTACTACGTGGGCATCGAGAGCGCGGTGCCCGCGGTTCCGGGAATGGAGCCACCTATTACCGCCATGTGCGTGGCGCCCTTCGGCATGGAGGAGGGAAACGAGGCCGAGCTGCCGCCCCAAGAGCTCGCCGTGGTGGTGGGCGAGCCCGTGCGCTTCCGCTTCTTCAGCTCGTCGGTGCGCCGCCAGGACGCCGCAGGAGCTATGGTGGAGCGGATCCGCCCCGAGCAGATCGAGGAGGTGGCCCCCATCGAGGTCACGCTACCGGCTCGGGATCGCAGCGAGGGGGACCTCGTGCCCGTGAGGCTCGGCGCCTCGGTGACCCCCATCGGAACGCTGCTGCTCGAGGCCGTGCCGCTCGAGCCGCGACGTCCCGACGAGCGCTGGAAAGTCGAGCTGAACGTACGCGGCGGCGTGGGCGAGCAGGGCTAGCGGCGGGCGCAAGGGGCGAGCTCTGCTTGCCGCGCGGATTGGTTCGACGATGGGGGCTCCGGTCGTCGCTGCGCTCCTCCCTCTGCCCCCA
>CAYTYV010000672.1:0-2828 GCA_964441055.1 uncultured Polyangiaceae bacterium
TTCCTCACCTGGTACCGCGCGGCCATCGAGGGCTTCACCGAGCCCGACGAGCAGATCAAGCGCTTGGCGCGCGAGCTGAGTGCGCCCAAACCGGGCCAGAAACCGAGCCGCGAGCAGCAAGTCCAAGCGCTGTTCGAGTTCGTGGCCGACAACATCCGCTACGTGAACTACGTCTCGGGCGAGTGGTGGCTGCCCAATCGGCCCCAGCAGCTTCTGGCGCGGCGGCAGGGCGATTGCGACGACAAGGCCATGCTGCTCATCAGCTTGCTCAAGGCGGTGGGCATCGAGGCCTCCGAGGTGCTGATCCAGACCCGCTACACGGGCCAGCCCTCCATCCTGCGGGCCGAGCGGGTTGCCATCCCCATGTTCGACCACGGCATCATCTACCTACCTGGCGCGGCGGGTGAGCCCGGGCGCTTTCTCGACGCCACCACCCCGCAGGCGCGCATGGGCTCGCTGCCGTCGATGGATGCGCGCGCCGCGGCCGTGCTGGTCGAGCCCGGGCCGGCCGAGGTCGTCTCCACCCCAGCGGGCACCGCGGCCGACCACGGGGTAGATGGCCGCTGGCGGCTCGTGCTGGAGCCGACGGGCGCGGGTCGGCTCGAGGCGCAGGAGCGCCACGTGGGCGACGCCGCCCTGATGCTGCGCATGCGGCTCGAGGAAGCCGACGCGCGCGCGCAGTTCATCGAGCAGGTGCTGGTCTCGGGCTGGCTTTCCGCCGTCGAGGTCGAGCCCGAGGTGGCCTTTGACGGCAACCTGCGCGGCGGCGCGGCCTCGCTCGAGTACCGCGCCCGGTCGCAGTCGCTGGCGCGTCGCGAGGGCGAGGACCTGGTGCTGGTGCTCGCGCCCCCCATGCCCATGACCGCACGGCTGGCGCCGCTCACCGAGCGCACCCTGGCCGTGGTGCTGCCGCCCTCGCTGGCGCCGCTTCATCAGCACGTGAGCATCGAGATCGTGGCCCCCGAGGGCTACCGCTTCGCCGATCTGCCTCCCGACGAGACGGCCGACGGAGGCCCCTTTGGTCGGGCCAGCGTGTCCTTTGCCCGCGGTCGGCCGGCTCCCGGAGGGCGGCCTACCGTGACCGTTCGGCGCGAGGTGGCCTTCGAGCAGTCGCGCATCGAGGTGGGCGACTACCCGCGCTGGCGCGGCTGGCTGCAGCGCATCGACCGGCTGCTGCGGCGCGGCGTGCGGCTGGTGCCGAGATGACTCGAGGCGTGGCCAAAGGAGCGATGGAGATCCTTCAGGGCGCGGGCCTAGAGCCCGCCGACGCGGATCGCATCGAAGGGCACGGCCTCGAGCTGGCACAAGTGGCCACGATCGTCCAGAAGCTCCAAGCCGAGCCGCGGTACCTTCCGCTGTTGCGCGCCGCCACCAGCGCGGACGGCGTGCAACAGCTGCCCGACCAAGAGGCCTTGGCCGCGCGCTTCGACCGGCTCGAGACCAAGCCCGCCAAGCTGACGCCCATGTCGGGGGTGGCCTCCCGCATGTTCGGCTTTCTGGAGCGCTTCCTGGTCGGCGAGCCGCGCGAGGGCGACGCCGACAAGCTCGAGCAGTTCATCGCGGGTCTCGATCCGTCCAGCCACGGGCCGCGCTTTGCGTTCCGAGCCGAGCTCGCCGCAAAGCTCGCGCGCGACGGCCTCGACCTAGGGAAGCTCATCGAGCGCGGCGAGCACCGAGCCATCGTCGAGTACACCTTGGCCGAGCGCGGGCTCGGCTTCCGCGGCAAGCCCAAGGCCTTGATCCCGTTTCACGAGCGGGACGGCCGCGGCGTGACGGCGCTCGAGGAGCACATGAAGGAGGCCCTCGGCTGGGCTGGGGGCAGGCTCTACATCACCATCTCGGCCGAGCACGAGGGCTTGTTCTCCGAGGCGATCGCGGCGATTCGGCAGCAAAGCTCGGCGCTGGGCCGCGTCAAGGTGCGGCGTTCGGTGCAGCATCCGTCCACCGACTCCGTGGCGCTCGACGGCGACAGTGGGCAGCTCGTTCGCGACGAGCGGGGCCGCATCGCCTTTTTTCCAGCGGGCCACGGCTCGCTCCTGGCCAACATCGGCGAGCTCGACGGGCCCGTCGTGCTGCGCAACGTCGACAACACCCCCAAGAGCGCGGCTGCCCAAGGGCGGCTCGAGCGCTACCACAAGGCTGCGGCCGTGCTGCTCGCCGAGATCAAGGCGGCGATCGCCGAGGCGCTGTATGGGCTGGACGAGCCGACTCTTGGCCAGGCCGAGCTCGAGGGCCATCTCGAGCGGCTGCGCGCCTACGGCCTGCAGCTCCACCTGGACTCGGGCGCCTACCGACAAGCGTCCTTCGAGCAAAAAAAGGCGCTCGTGCGCCGCGCGCTAGACCGACCGGTCAAGATCGTGGGCGTGGTGCCCAACGAGGGCGATGCAGGCGGCGGCCCCTTCATCATCGACTACGGCGGCGCCGAGATCGTCTCCATCGTGGAGAAGGCCGAGATCTCCGCCGAGCAAAAGCACCTGATGCGCGACGGCGAGTTCTTCAACCCGGTCGACGTGCTGGCCGATCCCACCGACGTCCGCGGTGGGCCCATGAGCCTCCGCGCCTTCGTCAACCACCACCGCCACTTCCTCGTGCGCAAGCCCTGGGGCGGCCGCGAGGTGGTGCGCTACGAGCACCCTGGCTTGTGGAACGGCGCCATGGACGGCTGGACCGCCCTGTTCGTCGCCCTGCCGATCGACATCTTCGCCCCGGTCAAAGAGGTCGTGGACCTGCTTCGTCCCGCGCACCAGGACGAGTAGCGCCGCTGCTCTGCGGGCCAGCCGTGATCGGTGATCCGAAGGAACACCTTATACATAAAGCGGGAGCACAAA
>CAYTYV010000673.1:0-2799 GCA_964441055.1 uncultured Polyangiaceae bacterium
CCGTGAACCCGTCGAGCACCGCGTCGTCGCTGCCCGTGACCACGTGGTAGACGCGGTATTCGCCGCCTTCCTCGTCGTAACCGCTCAGCACCGTGGCATTGCTCACCCAGTCGCGCTGTGAGCGCCTCTTCTCGTCGCCGACGAAGCCGCCATAGACGGCGGCACCGCGCTTCAGCAGCACCGTGTCGTCCTGGGCATCCACGTAGATGTAGTACGTGCCCTGGGCCACCCACACCTCGCAGCTATCGAGCTCGGGGGCGTCCTCCACCGCTTGATGGGCGGCGTGGATGCCCTCCTGCACAGTCTGCAACGCCGTCGCCCAGCTCTCCCCGTCGCCCGAGCTGGATAACGTGCCGTCGACGTAGCGGACGCACACCGCGCAATCCTCGATGGGCAAGCAGTTGCCGCTGTATTGGGGCTCGTCGCCGAATTCGGAACGGAGAAAGTCGAGGTCGCAACGCTCGCAGGTCCCATCGCACTTCGAGGTGCAGCAGACGCCGTCCACACAAGTGAGCCCCACATCGCACACCCCGAAGCCCACGTCGCACCGCTCGCCTGGCCCCAGCCTGCGGATGACCGGCTCGGGCTCGGGCTCGCTCGCCCCACCAGGGCCGCTCGCCTTGGCTGCCCCGCCGCGCTCGGTCGCGCCTTGTGCGCCCGCCCGCGGCGCCTGCGTTCCCCCAAGCTCATCGGGCCCGCTCCCGCCTCCGCCACATCCCGCGAGCATCAGCCCCACCACGGCGACCCACCACGATGCCAGCACCCTCGCCACGACGCGCCTCCTCTGCTTGAAGCTCCGCCCTGTGCAGGCCTTCCGCCGCCCACACGCGGCGAGCGCCGTATCCGCACCCGAGCCCGTCTGCTTGAGTCAGCGTACCACGGCCGCGAGCGGCGCCACGGCCCCAAGCCGCAAAGCCAAACCCTTGGCCAGCTCCGCCCGACCGGGCCCGACCCTCGCTTCTGAACCTCGGCTTGAACCCTCGCCGTGGCGATGTTAGGTCTTCTAATATGAAGACCATTGCGATCTCTATTGAAGAGGACACTGTCGATGCTATCGACAAGCTCGTGAGGTCGTCTCGCGACACGAAGATGAGCCGATCGCGCGTCGTCCGTTTGGCGCTCGGCGAGTACCTCGCCCGTCGAGCTCGGGAGGAGCGCGAAGCGCGAGAGCGGAAAATCGTGGCTCGCCATCGGGAGCTTCTGACGCGACAGGCCGAGGCGCTCGTCGAAGAGCAGGCCGAGCTGTGAGGCGCGGCGAGATCTACCGTACGGCAGAGCGGGCGCCAGAACGCGGCGACAAGCCCGGCTTCTACGTCGTCGTCTCTCGCCAGTTCGTGGCGGCGAACGACGACATCGCGACCGTCATCTGTGCCCCGATCTACCGCCAGGTGCTGGGCCTCGCGACCGAGGTCGTCGTGGGGCCCGAGCACGGGCTGCCGAGGCGCTCTGCGATCCGTTGTGATTTCCTCGCGCTCCTGTTCAAGCGAAAGCTGACCGGCTTCGTCGGTCTGCTCCCCGCCGACAAGCTGTCAGAGCTCGATGCGGCGCTGGTCGTGGCCCTCGACCTGGTCGACGTGGGCTGACCTTCGTACCCATCGACCTTGACAGTGCTAGCGATAGCGCTACCATCTACAAGGTGGCAGCCATCCACATTCGAAACGTTCCAGACGAGGTTCTGGCCGCGCTTCGAGAACGAGCATCCCGACGCGGCCGCTCGATGCAACAGGAGTTGCTCGCCATCCTCAAACGAGTAGCCGCCGAAGTGCCGCCAGCCGAGCCGGTCGAGCCCATCGAGATCGTAGCCGTCCGCACCGACGGGAAGTCCTCGTTGCGACGAGAGGATATCTACGGTGACGATGGCCGTTGAGCGGGCCTTCCTCGACACCAACGTCTTGGTGGCGGCAACCGACGAGGCCCGCGTCGAGTGCGGCCAGGCGCGTTCCGTGCTCAACCAGTGGTCTGCTCGGGGAACGGCCCTCTATGTCAGCGGGCAGATTCTGCGGGAGTACCTCGTGGTGGCCACCCGCCCTGTCGAGCACAATGGCCTGGGCCTGTCGCGTCACAACGCGCTACGCAACGCGCTCGCTTTTCGGGAGCGGACCCGTCTGCTCGAAGAGACCACCAAAGTGGTCGACCGGCTGTGCTCACTGCTCCAGCAGGTGGAATGCACGGGTAAGCAGATCCATGACGCTCAAGTCGTCGCGACGATGCTGGCCTATGGGATTCGCGCACTGGTCACCACCAACGTCGGGGACTTCAAGCGATTCAGCGACCGCATTGCGATCGTCGACCTGCGCACGACGTGAACGCCGAGCAAGCCGCATCTCCCATGCAGAGCCTGCCTCGAAGCCCCTCCGCGCGGCCGCGTCACCCGGGCGGTTGATACTCGTACGCGCCGATGTCGGCCCAGGGCGGGCCTATGCCCGTATTGGGGCTGTCCGGGTCGTCGACACGCGGATTGCCGTCCAGATCGAGCTCGGGCGCCTCGGGTCCGTTGGCCGCGTCGATGCAGGGCGAGCCTGGGGCAAGGCGCAGGTCGTCGGGCGCGCCCACGAACAGCGGGTCGGCATCGATGTTGCCCGTGCCCGAATAGCCGCCCTCGACGTTGCTGTAGGTGACGGTGGGATTGGAGTCCTCGTTGTAGATTTCGGGCCCGATTTGGGCCGTGTCGTTCCACAGAATGCAGTTCGTCACCGTGGGCGAGCTGTCGATGTCGTTGCACATCCCGCCGCCGTAGTAGTCCGCAGAATTGCCGCTGAACGTGCAGCTCGTCACCGTCGGCGCGCTGTTGGCCCAGTT
>CAYTYV010000674.1:0-2789 GCA_964441055.1 uncultured Polyangiaceae bacterium
GTAGGGCAGGTACTCGCCCGCCTTCTTGTCGCTCCACTTGCGCTCCACCACCTCGAGCTCTTCGGCCGAGGGAATGACCACCCGCTCGATCATGTGGCCGATGCACTCATCGAGCATCACCATGACGGGCACCCGGTAGGTCTCGGACAGGTTGAAGGCGTCGAAGGTCAGGCTGAAGGCTTCCTGGGGCGAGTTGGGACAGACGGCGATGATCTCGTAGTCGCCGTGCGAGCCCCAGCGCGCCTGCATCATGTCGGCCTGGCCGGGCAGGGTGGGAAGGCCCGTGGAAGGGCCGCCGCGCTGGACATCCACGAACACGCAGGGGACCTCGGTCATGGCGGCCAGCCCCAAGTGCTCCATCATCAGCGACAGGCCCGGGCCCGAGGTGACGGTCATCACCTTCTTGCCCGCCCAGGCCGCGCCCTGGATGGCGATGGACGAAGCGATCTCGTCCTCCATCTGTATGAACACACCGTCGCCGATGCGGGGGAACCGTCCGGCAACGCGCTCGACCACCTCGGTCGAGGGGGTGATGGGGTAGCCCGCGACGAAGCGGCAGCCCGCCGCGATGGCGCCCTCGCAGCAGGCGTGGTCGCCGTCCATGTAGTGGGCGCCGGTCAGGACTCCGGCTGGATCTGCGCTGGCCATGATCAAGCCTCCTTCTTACCGGCCTTGGCCTTGGGCCCTTTGTAGGCCGGGTTGTGGTAGCGAGCTGCGAAGATGGCGAAGTCCGGGCAGTACAGGCCGCACAGATCGCAGCCGTTGCACTGCTCCTCAGCCGCGATCACCGGGTAGTGGTAGCCCTTCTTGTTGAACTGGTGAGAGAACTCCAACACCTCGGTGGGACAGAACTCGATACAGAAACCGCAGCCCTTACAGAGTTCCTCTTCCACGAATATCGCCCCAAGATAGCGAGGGGTTTTCCTCGCTTTGGGCGACTTCTTCTCTGCCGCCATGATCATCCTCCGGCCCCCCGCTGGCGCCACCGGTCAGGGTGGCTTGCCACGTCGGCAAACCCGACGCGGCGTTGGACCACATCGTGTTGCCGCAGCGACCCTATAGGCCTCTGAAGGTAGGGAGTCCATACCAAAACGCGGCGGATTTGGGCTCTGCCGGTCGGTGGGCCCCCGGTCGTGCACAGGCCCTGCGAAGCCCGGCTGAGCGCGCGCGGCAAAGCGCTCGAAAAAACGGGCGGCCAACGCGTCGGGGTGCGACGGCGCGCCCAGCACGATTCGAACGTGCGACCCTCGGCTTCGTAGGCCGATGCTCTATCCAGCTGAGCTATGGGCGCGAGCTTGCTCAGCAGCGCGTGTAGGCGCCCGGCAAGCGCGAGTCAAGCCTCCGTGGCTTGGCGGGCCAGCGATCCAAGCGCTGGCGGCACGCACGGGTGAGCCCTAGGGGAATGCTCAGGGCCGTGCCGACGTTGAATCGACACGGCGGAGCACAAAAAGAAAACACGCGGAAGCCGCCCGCCGACACCGCGTGATTCTTGAGCGCATTACCGCCCGTAGGCTTAGTCAAGGAAGCGAGCTACGCTGATTGCAAGGGAAAGGTCAACGAAGCCAAGCAGCGCGAAGCAAAGGGGGAAGTTAGAAATCCAAGAAAAACGAAAGATTAGGCCATTCGATCGAGGAGGAAGCCCTTCCGCTGCAGCCCACAGCGGCAATGGCCTTGTCTCCGAGACAAGCACGGGATGTGCCACGGTCCCAGGTGCGCGAAATACTGCTTTGATTCTCGTGGCTTAGATCTGCGTCAGAGGCCGTCTAGGCCGTCTGGGGAGCAAAGAGTAGGGCAATGCTGTCCTACCGGGCGGCGTAGGTACGCAAATCTTTCCACGGACAGGCCACCGCGGTCGCCTCGACCGCGCTTGCGTCAAGCTTCGTCGTTCGCCGCGTCCTCTTGCTCGCTCCGAGCGACGCGGAACTGTTTGACGAAGTTCATGATCTCGGCGAACACGGCCTTGGCCTCCATGTCCTGCATCATCTCGTGGCCGCTCTTTTCGAACCACACGATCTGGCGAATGGGAGAGCTGACCCGCTCGTAGATGATGTTGGCCGCCTCGGGCGCGACGATTGTGTCGGCCTTGGACTGCAAGATGCGAATGGGCACGTGCATCTCGGGCAGCCGCTCGGCGATGTGGCGCGAGTAGTTGTAGAGCGAGACGAAGGCGTCGGTGGCGAACTTGGGGTAGTTGGTGCAGTTTTTGGCGAGCTCGGGGTCATTGAACGACTCGGGCGACGGCCAGTAGCGCACCAGCTTGGCCAGTAGCGGTGAGAGCCCGCTCAGCGGATCGGCGAACTTGAGGGCACCTGCCACGGTGACCACGCCTGCCACCACATCGGGATGCCGCATGGCTAGCTCCAGCGCGACCAGGCCGCCCATGCTCAGCCCCACCACGACCACGTGGTAGCCGCGCTTCCACAGATCGAGCAGGGCGCGGTCGGCGTCGGCGTACCAGTGCCGAGCCGTCACCCCGCGCATGTCCTGGTAGCGGGTGCCGTGTCCGCGCAAGATGGGCCGCTCGCAGGGGATCTGCTCCCTTTCTAGATAGGGCAGCAGCCCGTCGACGGTGTCGGTCGACGAGGTGAAGCCGTGCAGCAGCAGCACGGCCAGCTTCTCGTGGCGGTGCGGCGGCGCGATGGGAACCTCGATGGGCGCGTAGTTGCTGCGGTGGTCGACCAGGGACGAGATGCGGTGCATGAGCTCGTCGGTGAGCTCGCGCAGGGTGGTGTGGTCGAGCTCCTGGCCGTGATAGGCCGACAGATCCATGGGCTCACCGTAGCGGATGC
>CAYTYV010000675.1:0-2773 GCA_964441055.1 uncultured Polyangiaceae bacterium
GTTCAATTACGACCACAGCTCCCCGACGGTGAGGAGCTGCACGTTCAGCGGCAATTCCGCGAGCCAATATGGCGGCGGCATGTTCACCCAATTCCACAGCTCTCCGACGGTGAGGAGCTGCACGTTCAGCGGCAATTCCGCGGGCGAGGCGGGCGGCGGGATGAGCGCCTACGCCAACTTCTCCTTGACGGTGATGAATTGCATCCTGTGGAACGACGCGGCCCCGAACGGAGCCGAAATCCACGTTGACTTCTCCATGCCCAGCGTCACCTACAGCAACGTCGAGGGCGGCTACCCAGGCACGGGCAACATCGACGCCGATCCGCTGTTCTTGGGCGCGCCCGATGACCTGCACCTCGGCCCAGGCTCACCCTGCATCGACGCGGCCAACGGACCCGAGGCGCCCGAGCTCGACTTGGACGGCAACCCGCGAATCGACGACCCCGATAGCCCCAATACAGGCGTGGGCCCGCCCTGGGCCGACATGGGCGCCTACGAGTACCAGCCGCCTGGGTGACGGCAGGTGGCGAGGCTGGCGTGGGCGGGCGGCAGCGGCGCGCTCTCCACCATGGCTCGCACCAGAGAGGGGGATCGGCAGACGTGAGTCGCTTCACGGCCCCCAAACGCGCCAGTTGTCAATCTTCAGCGGATGCCCTGCTTCGCGGATGGCCTCGAAGTGCCTCACGTTGCCAGTGACGATGGGAACGGCTTGCTGTAAAGCAATCGCTGCGATCATCACGTCCGTGAGTCCGACTGGCGTGCCCCGCCGCCCCAGATCCGCGTAGATCCGCCCCGCCGTGGCGGCCGCGGCCATATCGAAGGCGAGCACTTCGTGTCCTGCAATGCGCTCGCGAAACTGCTCGATGCGGTCCTCGCGCTGCACGCGATGGAACCCGTGGACGATCTCCATCACCGTGAACACCGATACGGTGAAGCGCCCCTCGCGCGCAAGGTAGTCGCGGGCGCGGGTGGCGACCTGCGCGTCCTTGTTCTTGATGATCTCCGACAGGATATCGGTGTCGAGCAAGGCTCTAGCCATCGACAGATCTCATTCGGCTCTGCCGTCGGGCCCGCATCGCCAAATCGTTGACCTCGTCCATCAGCTCGGGCTCGTCGGCCGCCATCCCGATGATGGACGCGGGCTCGACGGGTGAGGATGCCTCCACCACGTCGCGAACGACCCGCTCCACGAGCCGCAGTCGGTCCTTCGATGGGAGCCCGCGGATGGCCTGATAGATCATCTCGATGTCCATCGCCATGATGATAGCATCAAACGCATGTGCAGGCTGGTGTCTGTGCGCAGGTTGCGTGTTGTGGCTCGAGCAGGCGGGCTCGGGTGCAGATCGGGTCGCATGACGCTTGCAGGCGGCAGGAGCGCGACACTGGGACGGAGCCCCGAGCAGAGGAGGTGCGTCGTGGCGGGGGAGCAGGCATGGTTGTGGGTGGCCTTGGTGGGGCTGGTGCTCGCGGGGTGTGGCGGCGGCGGAGATGGGCCTGGCGAGCTGGGGGGCGCGAAGGCGCCGTGGGCGGGCGCGCAGGGCGCGACCGAGCAAGGCGGTTCGGCCAAGGCGAGCGGCCCTGGTGGGGTGAGCAAGCCCGAGCCCGAGCCGGTCATCCGCAGGCTCGGGCCGGGCGAGCGCTGCGACCTGGGCTTCGGGGTGTGCGATGTGGGGCTCACGTGCGTGGACGGCGTCTGCTGCACCTCCAAGTGCGATGGCACCTGCGAGCGCTGCGACCTGGAGCTGGTGCCGTCCGAGGTCGGGGAGGAGCCCCGCTACAGCGGCAACTGCGCGCTTGACGAGGACTGCAGCGAGTGCGTCCGCTATGTCGGCGGCAAGGTACCCGTCTTGGGCGATGGGGAAAGCTGGGCGACGGCCTTCCAGACGGTGCAGGAGGGCATCGACGCCGCGCACGCGGCCGTGCAGGCCGACACAGAGCTCGATAGCTGCGACGTGTGGGTGGCCCGGGGCACGTACTACATCTACGTAGACGACCCGCTCAACACGGTGCAGCTTGAGCCTGGCGCCGAGCTCTACGGCGGCTTCGTCGGCACCGAGACCGAGCGCGCCGAGCGCGACTGGCAGAGCAACGTCACGGCTCTGAGCGGCTACGACGGGCCTGGCGGCGAAAACCGCGTTTTCCACGTAGTCACGGGCAGCGACGACGCGGTGCTCGACGGGCTCACGGTGACCGGGGGCCTCGCCAATGGGAGCGACCCGCACGATAAGGGGGGCGGGATGTACAATGATGCCAGCTCGCCGACGGTGGCGAACTGCACGTTCAGCGGTAATGACGCGTACTTTGGCGGCGGGATGCACAACCACGACTACAGCTCGCCGACGTTGACGAGCTGCACGTTCTCGGGCAATTCGGCGAGCTGGGGCGGCGGGATGTACAACTACGACTACAGCTCGCCGACGTTGACGAGCTGCATGTTCAGCGGCAATTCTACAAACGAGAACGGCGGAGGGATGTGCAACGGCGGGCACAGCGCCCCGACGTTGACGGGCTGCACGTTCTCGGGCAATTCCGCAGACGATTACGGCGGCGGGATGTACAATTGCACCTACAGCGCGCCAACGTTGACAGATTGCACGTTCTCGGGCAATTCCGCGAGAGTGGGCGGCGGGATGGCCAACTCCGACTACGGCTCGTCGACGTTGACGGGCTGCGCCTTCAGCGGCAATGACGCGGGCTGGCGCGGCGGGATGTTCTGCAAGTGCAGCTCGCCGAAGAAGACGAGCTGCACCTTCTAGGGCAATTAGGCGAGCTG
>CAYTYV010000676.1:0-2773 GCA_964441055.1 uncultured Polyangiaceae bacterium
GCCCCCAAACCCCCGCGGGAGTCTCAGGAGGACAAACTTGACTCATTTTTCCACGAAGCCCTTCTTCGAGGACTCTAGCGGCGTTCGTCAGCCCCCTTTTCTAGCCAAGCTGCGACCAGGCCACCAAGACTAGCGTGACGGCCAGCCCCACGAGCGCCAGGGCGATGATGGCCAGCCACGGAGCCCGGGTCGGCTGCTGCGGGGCGACGCTGACGTAGGCCTGCGGATAGGCCGGGTGGGACGGCACCTGCATCTGCCCGGGCCAGCTGCTCGGCGCCGCAGGCGGCACAGGCATCTGTCCAGGCCAGCTACTCGGCGCCGCAGGCGGCACAGGCATCGGAGAAGGCGGTGACGACGAGGGCGCGGGCGCGCTCGAGGGGGCAGCGGGCCCGCTCGAAGGGGGCGCGGGCGCGCTCGAGGGGGGCTCGGCGAGCTCGTCCGCGGTCATGATCACCGTTCCCGCTCGCGAGACACGCGCGGCAGGAGGGGGATCATCGGCGGGCGCAGGACAGGGCGGTCCATCATCGATGCCGCGACCCCAGGCCTGGGTGGGCAACTCCTCGTCCGCGTCTGCCCGAGCGGCGTCTGCCACGGCTGCCAGCGCTACGGTGGGCTTATCGGCTTGGGGTTCGGACACGGGCACAAGTCGAGTCACCTCGTCGACCTTGTCCTCGGCGTGGCTGGCCGCAGCAGGCTCGCCGAAGCTCTCGACCAGCAGCTCCTCGACCTCCGCCAGCATTTGCTCTGCCGAGCCATAGCGCTGTTCGAGCGGCTTGGTGATGGCGCGCGTGATGATGGGCCCCAGCGGCGAGGCACGGACGGCCTCGGGCACGGGCAGCGGCGTCGGCGCGATCTGCGCCATGTAGGCCGCCATGGCCGAGGGCACTGCCACGACGCGCTCGCCCGTGAGCATCTCGCCCATGACCAATCCCAGGGCGTACAGATCCGACTGTGGGCCCTCTTCGGCGCGCACCTGCTCGGGGGCCATGTAGTACGGCGTGCCGACCATCTGGCCCTCTTGGGTCAGCTTGGTCTGAAGGCCTTTCAGGCTCAGCGCCTTGGCCACACCGAAGTCGAGCACCTTAGTGAGACCAGGGCGCTGCCCCTCGCCCGCGCACAGGAACACGTTGGCCGGCTTGATGTCGCGATGGACGATGCCCAAGCGGTGCGCGGCGAAAAGCGCCTTGAGCACATCGCGGGCGATCTCGGCGGCCCGCATGGGCTCGAGCGGTCCCGTTTGCTCCAGCACTTGGTCGAGCGCCTGGCCGCGCAGCAGCTCGAAGGCGATGAAGAGCAGACCGGCCTCGTCCTCACCGAAATCGACCAGCTGCACGACGTGGATGTGTTGGAACGTGTGGACGAGCGCCGCCTCCCTTCGAAACCGGCTGGCGTCCACGCGGCGCGTGCCCTGGCCCGCGGCCAAGACCTTGAGCGCAACCCGCTGTCCCGTCTCGAGGTGGCTCGCCTCGTACACGGTCGCGAAACCACCGCTGCCCACCACACCCTCGATGCGGTAACGCTCGGCGAATTGCTCGCCGACGGAAAGCTGCCCTTGTGGTGGTGGGACCATCGAGATCTCGGCGTTCGGCCATCCTGCTACGTTCGGCCCTCGAGGCCAACACGGAATGCCGCGGTTCCGACCGTAGGCCCGTTCACGCACCATCCACGCTACAATGGCAGCATGAATGGGCCCGTGCGCGTGGTGACATGGCATCTGGCCAAGCGGGAAGAGGCGGCCGTCGAGGCGGGCGCCGCGCTTTGCTCGCTGCGCCCCGATCTGGTGCTGCTGCAGGCGGTGACGCGCCCTCAGCTCGATCGGCTCCAGCGCCCGTTGCGCAATAGCGGGCTGCGCTGGATGAGCTCGACCATTGACGAGGCGCGGTCCGCGGGCAAGCACGCGGGCAATGTCATCGCCTCTCGCTGGGCCCTGCGCGAAGCGATTACGAACTGGGCAGGTAGCGATGCAGCCCGGCGATCGTGGGTGGCGCGATACAATCGCCTGGCCAAGGAGTATCGACCTTGGGATGGTAGCCCGCCCTTTCCGTGGCTGCTCTCGCGGGCGTCCGTCGAGAGCCCGTGGGGCAACCTCGACGTCATCAACGTCGACGTCCCCATCCAGGTTCGCCACAAGTGGGACAAGGTAAAAACCATGCATGCGATCTCGGCCTGGCTCGAAGCCGCACCGAGCGGGCTTCGGCTGTTGGGGGGGCACCTCGGCGCGCCGCGCAGCGAGACGGGCGGCGGGCGGTGGGGCCACGGCGGAGGCCGCGAGGGGACGCACGAGCTTTGGCAAGAGGCCGAAGCTGCCTTGCTCAGCGCGAAGGCCCCCCACGGAATGACGGATGCGTTTCGCAGCGTGCACCCGGTAGCGCGCGCCGCCAGCGAGCCCTCTTGCCTGATCGGGGGACGAGCCCCGCGCCGCTTCGACCACTTGCTCGCCTCTGCCGAGCTCGTCGCCGAGCGGGCTCAATACCACCGCCAGTGGATGGACTCGGCAGCCGGTCGCTCTCTGTCCAGCCATGCGCCCCTGTCCGCGAGCTTCCAGATCTGCCTGCAAAGGGAACGGGCTTGCGGAAGTGAAACGAAATCCGTCGAATCTGCAATATAGACACTGAAGAGCGGGCGCTAACTTATTGAGATCTGGTTTCGTGGTGTTGGCACGCCAGATGCATAACACAGTGACAAGCGCCTTGGCTTTGACCTGTCCCCCCCCAGGTTCGCCGGGGCGCTGATTTCCCCATGAGCGGCAACTCGCCGCTCGAGCGCCTCGGCA
>CAYTYV010000677.1:0-2768 GCA_964441055.1 uncultured Polyangiaceae bacterium
GTGCGCCCGCGGGCGGACGTGAGCGGCGGCCTCGTCCATGCCTAGCTGTCCCCCCCGGTGTGGCGACGCGGCGCCACCTCGCTGGTCGCGTGCATCGCCGTGGATCGCGAGCGCGCGCTCGGCGAGGTCATGGCCCTGCTCGACGGACCGCTTCTGCGGCGCGACCCTGGCATCGCCGTGGCCATGATGTGGGGCCTCGGACCGGTGGCGGCGGCCGCGCCCGAGGCCGCCGACGAGGTGCTCGATGCCCTGGCGCTGCGCGCGCCCATCACCATCGCCGAGAGCCTGGTCGAGCTGCGGGGGGAGGTACCGGGCGCGGGCGGCAACGCCGTCGAGACCTGCGTCGACGCGCTGAGCGCCAGCCTGATGCAGCCCGAGCTAGACGACGGCTTGACCTCGCTCGCCAAGGGCATCCTCGAGGACCTGCAGAGCGAGGGTCAAGGGCGCGAGCTACCCCGCGCCGTGGACCGAGCGCTCGAGGCCTTTCGCGAGCAGGGCACGCAGCAGGCCCTGACGCTGGCGACCACGGCCTACGAGGCGGCCGCCCAGCGCCTGGCCGAGCTCGAGGCCATCGACCCGAGCTACCACGCCAGCACGACGGCCTCGCACGAGCGGCAACGGGCGAGCGCGCTGCTGGGCGACCTGGACGCCGTCCTGCTGCAGTCGCGGCTGCTCAGCAATCTGCTGATGCTCGAGCGCGGACCGGGCGAGGACGCCGCGGGCGTGGCCGCGGTCGACGCGCTGGACGCACGACTGGCTCGCTGGCTGCTCCATCCCCGACGTCGCTCCGCCACGCCCGCCGAGGTCAAGACTCAGGTGACGCTGCTCCAGCAGCAGCTTCGAACGCTGCTGCACCTGGTCGACAACGGCAGCACCGACGTAGACGACGCGCACGACCGCCGCAGCGCGGTCCGCTCCCGCTGGACCGAGACCTGCAGGGTGCTCGTGGCCCGGCTGCGCGAGCAACCCGAGACGCCGCTCGCGCGCGCCATCATCGCCACCGTGGCCCGCGCCTTCGACGCGCTGGTGCGCGACGGCGCGGCCGAGCCCGTGGACGTGCTGCTGTACGCGGCGATGGTCCTCGGCGACCCCGCCCACCTCGCCATCGTGGCCGAGGCGAGCATGCACCCGGACATCACGCTGCTGCTGCAGCGGTACGCCGACTTCGCCGCGCAGAGCTACCGCGGGACCAGCACCGACGAGGCCAAGGCGCGCATCGAGGCCTTCCAGCAGCTGTTGGACGCCTTCCCAGCGCAGACCACGCTTCGCGCCGAGGCGGTGCGCACCGCGGGCTGCGCCCTGGTCCGCGCGCTCGAGAGCGTGGTGGCCGCCTCGTCGCTGCGGGTGCTGCTTCCCGACCGCGGGGGTCCAGGCCCTCTGGCGGTCTTGGAGGATGCCGTCATCCAGCTCCAGCAGCTCGTGGTCGGCGCCGAGCGTCGCTGCAGCCAGCAAGGCAGCGACAGGCTGGCCATCGAGCCGCGCCGCCAAGCGCTCGCGAGCACCCTGGAGGGCGCGGTGGGCGGCGAGTCCCGCACCGAGCTGTCGGAGGCCCTCATCGCCACGACCCGCACCGCCGAGGCCACCCTGCCCGACGCGGTCGCTGCGATCGTCACCCACGCCCTGCCCCGGCTCGCCACCCTGACCGTCGATCCACCCGGGCTGGCCGACCGAGCCACGGCGCGCCCGGCCGTGCCGCTGCCTTCCTGGATCCCCGCTCGGCGCATCCTGGGCGGCTTCTACGTGCTGCACGCCATCGGCGGCGGGAACGTCAGCACCGTGTTCGTGGTCACGCGGGTGGAGGACCGTCACAACCCCGATGCCGAGCGCTTCGCGCTGAAGATGCCCGAGTACGACGCCACGGCGGCGCGCACCACCTCGGAAGAGAGCTTCCTCAAGCTGTTCCGGCAAGAGGCTGGCGCGCTGCTCGCCATCCCCGAGCACCCCAACATCGTCCGCTTCGTGACCTTTGACGCGGGCGCCAAGCCCAAGCCCATCCTGGTGATGGAGCTCGTCCACGGCATGAGCTGCGAGCGCTTGATCGCCGTCAAGAGCTGGACCGTGGCCCGCGCGATGGCGGTCATCGGCGGCGTCATGGCCGGACTCGAGGTCATGCACGCAGCCGGGGTAGCTCACCTCGACGTCAAGCCCTCGAACGTCATCCTGCAGGATGATGGCCAGCCCGTGCTGGTGGACTTCGGCCTGGCCGGCCGCAAGCTGCGCCCAGGCTGCGCCACCCTTTGCTACGGATCCCCCGAGATCTGGGAGGAGGCCGACGAGGCGCAAGAGCACCCCGCCCCCGCCGCCGACGTCTACGCCCTGGGTTGCTTCGCCTACGAGCTTCTCACCGCCAAGACCCTGTTCGACGGCCCGACCGACGTGGCCATCATCGCCTCCCACATCACCCACGACGGCGAGCCCCCGCCCATCGACGCCATGGCCGAGCAAAGCGCGCTACAGCCCCTGGCCGAGCTTTTGCGCCGCTGCCTGCGCCACGACCCGCACGAGCGGGCGAGCATCGCCGAGCTGCGCCCGCAGATCGCCGAGGTCGCCCACAGCCTTCGCCGCATGCGCTGGCCGCTGCGATGGGGCTAAGCGCTCGCGAGCCTGCCTCACAGGCGAGCTCAGGCGACCGCCGACCCCGCAAGGGAGTTGAGTTGGTCTTCCGACTGCACTAAGCAGGGCGGCGACAAGCTGGCCACCTTAGCTCAGTTGGTAGAGCAACGGTTTCGTAAACCGTAGGTCTCCGGTTCGAGTCCGGAAGGTGGCTC
>CAYTYV010000678.1:0-2766 GCA_964441055.1 uncultured Polyangiaceae bacterium
GTGACCGTTGTGATCCTGATGACCAGGGAGGATGGCGTGCCCGCTCCCGGTTCTGGGGCCGCCCCCCCCGGGGTCGGTGCGGCGGTCGGGGGGGAGGGCGGGGCGGTCGGCGGGGCGGTCGTGTGGGTCGGGGGGGTGGTCGGAGCGGGCGGATGGCCAGTCTCTGGGGCGCGGCCCCGAGCCCGCTTGCTCTTACGGGCAGCGTGGATGCACTCGGCCCGATCGCGCACCGCCGTCACAGCCTTGTCGCAGGCCCACTCCAGCTCGCCCGTTATCACGTCGGCAGGGAAGGGCATCTTGACGTCGACAAACATCTCCATGCGAACGAAGGTTTTGTTTGGAGTACAAGGGTATATCCGCCAGATGTTGAACCAATGATTGAGATTTCCCTTGACGTAGCGGCCCACGATGACCTCGCCGCGTCCTACCTTCTTGGGCTTGGCAAAGCGCGCCACGCCCCAGAAGGCCGCCATCCCGTGCAAGAAGGGGATCCGCAAGTACACGTCGGTCTCGCCGCGCTTTCGCCCGATGATGCGGCTCTGTTTTAGCCGCGGGAAGTACTGGTTGTAGTTGGCGAAGTCCTGAATCACCTTGCGCACGATGGGAAGCGGCGCGTGGACCAGCAGCATCGCGCCGCCGGTTTTGATCTCGCTGCCCGGCGTGGGGATGCGGTAGCGCTTGGCCTCGAGCCGTCGGGGCTGCTCGGGCTCGGCCTGGGGCTGGGCGTAGGCTTGGGTCGGCGTGCTCAGGGCTACTGCCGCGACAAGCGGGATGAACCACAGGGGGCGCTTCGACATGGCTGGATTCCTCGACGATCGAAATCGGATGCAAACGAGTCGCTGGCGGACGGCTACCCTTCGAGATCGCCGCGCTCGGCGGTGGTCGGCTCGCCGAGCGGCTCCATCTTGCAGCTTCCGTCGAACTTGGCGCCGCGGTCGATGAAGATGGCGGGCGCGTGCAGGTCGCCGTACACGGCGCCTGGCGCGTGTAGCTCGATGGCGTCGCGGGCGCGGATGTTGCCGCGGACGGTGCCTCCCGTGATGATGCACGAGGCGACCCGGATGTCGCCCTCCACATCGCCGCCTTCGCCGATCACCAGCACGTCCTCGCCCCGGATCTCCCCTCGAAACTGGCCCTCGATGCGCACCAGCCCCTCGAAGAAGAGCTTGCCCTCGTAGCGGGTTCCCCTGCCGAGCAGGGCGTTGATCTCGACCAGGGCCTCGGCGCTGGCATCGCCCGAGGCCGGGCGCGGGCCAGCCGTTTCGGCAGGCAGCTGGGGGTCGCGGTCGTTAGGTGGGGACGCCATGGGGCTCCGAAAGGGCTAGGGGCTGCGAACGAGGCCAGCCGCAAAGGCGCATGAACGACCCTTACCCCAGCCCGACGGCTTGGAGCAATTGCTCCGCGACCGTCTGCTCCGCGTCCGCCACCCGGCCCGATGGGAATCGAGGTAGCGCGCGCCGCGGGCGCTGTACTAGCGTTCCAGCCAATGGCGGAGATGAATCGGTGGCGCCGTCGCCTAGCGGCGGGGCCGATCTCGGTTGCGCTGCTCGTGGCGGCTGCGTCTGGCTCGGCCCAGCCCTCGTCAGGGTCGGCAGCCGGCAGCGCCGTGGATGCGGACGACCGCGCCGAAGCGCAGGACGGGTCGACCGAGCCCACGGCGGTCACCAGCGCCCGCGGAGCGCTCGCTCGCTGTCTCCACCTGGCCGATCGCAACCATCCCCAGATCCTGGAGGCGCGCGCCAAGCTGGCTCGCGTGCGCGCCCAGCTTCTCGAGGCCTACTCGGCGCCCTTTTCTCAGTTCCGCGCCTTTGGCGGCATGTCCTTGGCGCCCACCGTGCGCGGCAACAACGTGTTCAGCCCCAACACCGACGTGTCGCTGACCTCCAGCCTGGGGGTGGCCTGGCGGGCGGGCATCGACGGCGTCCTGCCGCTGTGGACCTTTGGCAAGATCACCAGCGCCTGGGACGCGGCCGAGGCCAACGTCGATCTGCACGAGGCCGAGATCGACGTCGCCCGCGATACGATTCGCTTCGACGTGCGCAAGGCCTACTTCGGCTTGCAGCTCGCGCGCGATTCGCTGGCGCTGCTCCGCGACGCCGAGGAAAAGATCCAGGACGCCATCGAGGACCTGGAGGAGCAGGTCGCGGCCGACGAGGGCGATCCCATCGATCTGTACAAGCTCGAGGTGTACGCCAGCGAGCTGTACGCCCGCAAGGCTGAGGCCCAGCGCTTCGAGCGGGTGGCCCTCGCTGGCCTGCGCTTCTACACGGGCGAGGCAAAGCTCCGGATCCCGGATATCCCGCTGCGGCAGGGACGGCACCAGCTCGGGCACCTGCGTCGCTACCTGGTTGCCGCTAGGCTCTACCGCCCCGAGGTGCGCATGGCCCAGGCGGGCATCGAGGCGCGTGAGGCCCAGCTCCGTCAGAGCCGCGCCAACCTGTTCCCGGACATCGGCGTGGCGCTGTCGGCCGGGCTGAGCGCCGCCCCGGAGGTTGCCGACCAGATCAACCCCTTCGTGAGCGACGGGGGCAACTACTTCCACTACGGCGTCGCCCTGGTCGCCCAATGGAAGCTGGACATCGTGCCGCGGGTGGCGCGCATCCAGCAGGCCGAGGCCCAGCTCGAGGAGGTCATGGCGCTGGACAGAAAGGCGCTGGGGGGCATCGCAGCCGAGGTGGAAGAGGCCTATGCCGAGGCGGTCGACTGGCAGCGCCGCTTGGAGGTCAACGAGCGGGCTCGCAAGAACCCCAAGCGCAGGTAGCACAC
>CAYTYV010000679.1:0-2761 GCA_964441055.1 uncultured Polyangiaceae bacterium
TGCCTCCGCGTCTCGTTCCGATCTTCGCCAAGTTGGGTTCGATCAGGCGGAAGTAGAAGCGCAAGTACTCATCTCTCAGCCGATAGCGAATGGTTTTGGACGTGTCGGGAAGAGTGATCGGACGGTGCTTCTCCACGAAACCGAGCTCGATGAGGCGCTGCAAGTAGAACGAGAGCTGTCCCTTGTTCAGCCCCGTGCTTCGGCTCAGAGCGGCCATGGACGCGGGTGCGGCGGCAAGCAGCGCGGCAATCTGGTAGTAGCGCTCCTTCTCCTTGAGTTGCTCACCGAAGACAAAGCGAATCTCCTCGACGTAGTAACCGTTGGGTCTGAACGCGAGCTCGTCGAGGCGTTGTCGCACCGAGCTGCCCCGACCAAACAGCTCGAGGTAGGCGGGCACGCCGCCGAGACAGATGAGCGCCTCGCCGCACTCGAAGGTGCCGCGGTTGCCGAAGAAGGCGCGGCTCTCAGCAGCGCTGAGCGGCTCCAGCCTGATGCTGCCCGTGCGGCGCCCAAACAACGGGCTCTTCTGCGCCAGCACCTCCCCCACCATGAAGCTGACCGCCGAGCCGCAAAGGACGAGGTGCACGTTGCCGCTGTGCTTCCAGCGCTTGTCCCAGAGCCGCTGTAGATCGGACAGCACGCTGGAGGACCCTCTACACATCCACTGGAACTCATCGAGGACGACGAGCACCTTGTGGGTTGCACCGCGGAGGACCTGGTCCAAGGCGGAAAGGGCCTCCGACCAGGTCGGGTTCCTGACCTTGGTCAGCAGGGGTTGCCCCGAGAACTCGGCAAGCTCAGCGAAGAAGCGGCGCAGATTCGAGCGTGCGTGCTGCCTTCCTCCCGTGAAGAAGAACGCGCCCTTGCCAGCGGCGAACCTCTCGAGAAGGGCGGTCTTGCCGATACGCCGTCGGCCCTCTCGGCCGTTAGCGCCGCCGTCGGACCCGCCAAAGCGCCAGGCCCAAGGCCAGGGCCCACGCTGCGCCTGCCGAGCTCGAGCCCGCGCCTGCAGGGCTCATCGCGCAGCTGTCGTCGCTGTCGCTGTCGGTCGTAGGCTCCGCGCTGCTCGCGCCGCCGCCTCCTGCGCCCGAGCTGCCGCCCGCACCGCCCTCGCCGCCTGCGCCGCCCGTGCCCAAGGTGCAGTGGGTGGCGGTCTGCGGGTAGGTGGCCACCAGCGTGACGGCGCCTTCGGGAAGGTGCTCGATGATGGGCGCCAGGCTGTTTTCGATTAGATTCAGATTGACGTCCGCATCGTAGGGCTGGAGCTCGGCGGTGACATCGCCTGCGGGCTCGTGGTGGATGTCGAGCATCATCACCTCGCTGGTGCAGTCCAGATCGAAGGCGCCCAGATCGATGCTTTTCAGGTTCGGGCTCTGATAGGTGCGGAAGAAGACCTCGCCGTCATCCGGCCGATGGATCAGGTTCCACACGCTGTACGAGCCCTGGGAGACGCTGTCCAGAATCGCCAGGGCCGAGTCGGGCAGGGACTCCCCGGGCTCCTCTTGCGTCATGACCGAGGCGCGCACGAAGCGATCCAGCGAGCTCGTGCTCTCGGGAATGGGGTCGTCGCCGCCAAAGCCCTGGTGCTGCGCCAGAAAATCGATCGAGTCGGCATAGGTATCGTTGGCCAGGGTGCGGACCTGCTTGCCGTCGACCAGCATGTCGCTGCCCGTGGAAAGGACCAGATCGCCGTCCAGGTACTCGAAGGCCCCACAGGCGCCGCCCGCATCGCAGACCAGGTAGTGGACCTCGGCAAAGGCGGGCGAGATCCGCAGATCGGGTGCGGCCGCCGCGAGCTCGGACACGGTGGCGAAGTTGTCCAAGGCGTACTGGATCCACTGAAGCTCGTTGACGACCGGCCGCCCGTCCTGGGCGGGGTACTCGGTCTCGTTCAGCCACATGATCTCCACCACCAGCCCGGCTTCGTTCATGCCGCTGTTGGGGAACTCACGGCCGTACTGGTTGAAGGTCAAGCTGCCGTAGCTCGAGGTCCACTGGGCGCCCGAGTCGCCAGGCGTCGTGACCAGAGCCGTCTTCTGCATGCCGCGCTTGTTGACGAACACCAGGCCGTAGTCGATGTCCCAATCGTAGCTCTTGCCCACGGTCGGGCCGTCCTGGTCGAAGTAGAAGGTCGTGCAAGCGTCCGCTGGGGCAGGTTGCAGCACCAGCGCAGCCGCGAGCAGGCCGAGGCCGCCACCGAGGAGTCTCTTCTGCGCATCGAGCATGGTTCGTCGCCTCCCTTGCCCGGGGTAGATACCACCGCGGCAATATCGATGATACCACGTAGGGCAGCGAGCCGCCGCTCGGGCTTGCCGATAGATGGTCGCGTCGGCGCGCGCCGCGCACTCTGCTATGCTCCGCGCATCATGCGCCCCGCGCTTTCGGCCTTGGCTCTGTTCGCGGCTGGGGGTCTGTGCTCCTGCGGGGACGGGCAGGGCTCGCAGCCGCCTCCAGGCCAGTCGCAGCCCGAGCTCTGCGCGCGACAGCCCACGCTCGACGCGCTGCCCGCACCGTCGTCTTATGAGTACGCCTGGACCTGCTCGGGCGAGGTGCCGCCCAGCGGTGAGCCTCTGCCTGCCGAGCCAGTGGCCGACGACTGCGCGACCGGGATCTGGCCCGACCTGGACGACACCGCCAGCGTGTGCCCCACCCAGAGCCAAGACGAGCGCTTCGATCCCGTCTCGGGAAAGCAGCTGCCGAGCCAGGATGGGCGCGCGCTTCCCTGCGAGATCCCGGTGACCGAGTCGGGCTCCTTTCTGCC
>CAYTYV010000680.1:0-2752 GCA_964441055.1 uncultured Polyangiaceae bacterium
GTACCCGAAAGCGCTTCGCACTCGCCATCGGTCGAAGCGCCAGCGGTGATGCTGCATGCCTGGCAGTCGTCGGGGTCTCCGTCGCCGCATGCGGTGTCGCAGCAGACTTCGTCCACGCAGTTGCCGGAGAAACACTCAGCGCCGGTTCCGCATGGGTCGCCGGGGCTCCTTCCGAAGACAAAAACGTAGGCTGAACCCGTGTTGTTGTCGTCACCGTTGGCGCCCAGCAGCACAGTGCCGCTGTCTAGCGATACCGACAGGCCGAGCTGATCGCTGTCGTGTCCGTCGCTGGCGGTGAGTTTGAGCTGTTCGGTCCAGGCGCTGCCGCTACGGAGGAAAACGTAGGCGCAGCCGGAGTTGCTCTCGATTCCGTCGCCGTCGAAGCGGCCCACCAGCGCCGCGTCGCTGTCGAGTGAGACCGAGTAGCCGAAGTGGTCGCCTGCGTCGGAATCGCTAGCAGTGAGTTTGTCTTGCTCAGACCACGACCCACCACTGCGAGCGAACACGTACGCCGAGCCGCCGCTAGCGGGAACGAACGCGGCGCCCACCAGCGCCGAGTCGCCGTGGAGCGAGACCGAGTAGCCGAATTCGTCGTCGGCGGCGCCGTCACTAGCGGTAAGTTTCTCTTGCTGAGACCATGAGCCGCCGCTGCGGCCGAACACGTAAGCCGAGCCCGACTTGGAGTCATCCCACACAGCGCCCACGATCGCGGAGTCGCCGTGGAGCGAGACCGAGTAGCCAAACCAGTCACCGCCAGCGCCGTCACTGGCGGTGAGCTTCTGCTCTTCGGTCCAGACGCTGGCACTGCGGAGGAGCACATAGGCCGAGCCTCTGCCACTGTCGTCTTGGTAGGCGCCCACAAGCGCTGTATCGCCACTAACCCATACGGAGTGACCAAACTGGTCACTCGCCTCCCCATCGCTAGCGGTGAGCTTGTCCTGTTCGCTCCACATGTTGGCGCTACGCACGAAAACATACGCTGAGCCCGAGTTTGAGCCGTTGTCGTCGTCGTAGGAAGCTCCGACGAGCGCCGTGTTCCCGCTGAGCGAGACCGAGTAACCGAGGTTGTCGTCCGCCTCCCCGTCGCTGGCCAGGAGTTTGTCCTGCTTGACCCAGATAAGCGGGTCCACTGTCAGCGGGTACTGCGCTTCCGCATCGTCGACGAACAGCTGAATGACCGAGGAGGTGACCTGGATCGAAGCGTCGACGTCACGCCCTTCTGCATCGTGCGCAAACAGCTTTCCATAGTGCAGTACCGCCGCGCCGCTCCCGTTCCGCAACTGCACGTCGGCACCGCCTGGGGTGAGCACAGGCGTCAGTCCGCCGCCGACGCTGATCTCGATGACCAGCACTTCGCTCTGCTCGCCCTTAGGCCGTTCGGCCAGCGTGAAACCCTGCTCGATGCCAAGCGGGCCATTCAGGTACCACTCCTCGAGCCCGCCCGCGCGACCTAGGCTCGCCCGGTTGCCGCTGAGCTCGACCAACTGGGCCGCGGGCACCCGCTCGATCACGTTGCCGCGCCCGAGCCCGGTCCAGCGAAGCTCCAGCGTCCACGAAGCGGCGCGGGCGGGTGTGGCTACCAGGCCTGCGGGCGACAGCTCGAAGTCGAGGCGGTGTCCCCTGTTTCGGCCGGTCGCCCCCTCCGAGGAGCGGGTCAGCGCGTACTCCGGGCCAGCGCTCCGCTGCACCTCCGCGATGCGGGCTGCTTGCTGCGCCGCCGTCTTGTGCTCGGCGCTCCCGGTCGGTAGCCCTGGCACGGCCCGGCCGCCTTCGGTGGCGTGTACAACGCCACCGAGATCGCCGTTTGGCGCATCGTCGCTGCAGGCCACTACCACGGCCAGCGCTGCAAGCGTCACGGCGCGCCATCGGTGCCCTGATCTACTCCGAGCCAAGAACTTCGCCATGAGATCCTCCAACAGCCGTCGGCGGGACGCGCGACCAACTCGACGCCACGCGGCAGCAGCCACGAATCCCCTGCCTACTTCGGGCGGGGAGCGGCGGAATGTGCCCGACCGCGCTGATGGTTCCATCTTGGTGTTCGGAGCGCGGCGGAATCGTCTCAAAACCGCGTTTCCACCGCGAGCCGAGCGCGGCCGACCCCCGCGCCCGGCTGGTCCACTGGTCCGACGGGCGACAGGCCCCACTCGGGCCTCTCCACGGGCACTGCAGCGCCGAGATCGAGCCGTAGCGCGAGCCAGTCGGCTGCTTTCCAGGCGCCGAGCAGGCCCGCGTGTGCCGTCCAGAGCACGGCGCACGTATCGAAATTGTCAACCCCGAGAGCCTTGGCGTACAGCCGGCCGACCTCGATGCCAGCGCAGAGGCCCAGCTCTAGCGGGTCCTCGAGCAGCAGTGGGCAAGCTGCCAACGCTGTTGAAAGGTAGGAAAACTCACCGCCGACAACGGTGTCCTCAGGCACCTCGCTCTGTGCCAGCCAGAGCGTCCCCGTCCAATCGAAGCGAACCCGCCACACCTTCAGACCAAGCAGGGCGGTTAGGCCGAAGGCAGGGGAGGGAAGGGTGCCGAGGTCGAACGAGGCTGCCAGCCCCGCGGCGCCCCCGACCTCCGGTGACTTGGCTGCTGGTGGCGCCTCGGGCGCAAATGGCGGTGCGATCGAGGGAGCAGCCAGCGTGGCAGGGGGAGCGTCATCGGTGGGCAGCTCGGGCAAGACGTGCGGCAAGGGTACGACTTCGGGTACCTCAGCCTGCGCTGCCGTCCTCGCGACCGCGTCCGGGTCGTACGCCAGGGCCACGAT
>CAYTYV010000681.1:0-2732 GCA_964441055.1 uncultured Polyangiaceae bacterium
GCCCGTTTGTACCGCGGATCTGCGTGGCGTCTGCCTACCGACCGAAAACCCGGGCTAAACGAGTTCCTCTTGAAGAAGCGGCGCCTGAAAAAGCCGGGAAAGGAGCCCAGAGCTGCGGTCAAGTACATGTGGACTGGAGGGGGCGGGAAGCATCGAAACGTGTACCTGCAGGAGCTCCTCAGTGGAGTGTCGTTGGCTTGTCGCCACCGGGTACCTGCAAGGATCCCAACCAGCAGGGTTGTGGCATTTCCGCAGATTGGGATGAAGGCTATCGGCACGCTTCCGATTTGTACCGAAGACCGGCCCGCTCAGGCTCCACGAGATCCTGCGTTGTTCAAGGGGAAAGCCAAGAAGGGAGCTTGAGCAACGACGCTGTGGTCGCGAAGGTGGCTGGGGCGCGTCGGGCCGTCAAGCGCGACCGCTGCCCAACCAGCCCGCGCTGCCGTTGCGGGTCGCGCGTCGGCAGACTGCGTGAGCCCGCGCTGCCGCTTACCCTGTCGGGCGAGTTAGGCGAGCGTTGTGTTGCAGTAGGTGTAGAGCACGCCCCAGAACCGCTGCCAAAAAATGGCTTCCATGTGCTCTGGCGACGCACTGCGGGCAGGCGACGAGTCGACATGTAGCGTGTTGCCCCGGCTCACGACGTGCGCCAATGTCTGACCGGAGTTGTCGAGCACGTCAAAGTACGGAGGGTTGCCTCGCGCGCCTAGGCCGTAGGACGGCTCGTTGAGCGCCGCGATCAGCCCGTGGACCTCTCCGTTGCAGATCCGATAGCTCTGCAGCGGGTTCATGCCAGGTGTATAATGGTTTCCGCCAGTGATGGCTCGAGCCCAGTACTCCTGCGGAATGTCTTGCATGGCCTATCGCCCTCCCAATCGATGAGTTCGCCGACGGGCAATAGTATGAGGAGGCCTAGTGGAGCAGTCAACCCCGGGTTTCCGGTCCGTGGGTAGACGCGGTGCAGATTCGCTGTAAAAACAGGCGCTTGGATCTGCCACTCGGATCGCGCGTGTGCCTGCAGATGCGGCGATGGTAGCCCGCTAGCGCTTGAAGGCTGACGCGCCCCCGCCCGTGCCGCGTCGAAGCCCGCATCGCCGCCGCCCTAGCCGCCAGGTAGCTCGATCTGCACCTCGCCGTCGACGTGCAGGCTCGGAGCGATGATGCGCTGCTCGTCGTCCACAACCGACGCGTGGCACAGAACGCACGCGTCCTGCTGTACGTGCGGGGGCTCGGGCGGCAGGCCGTGGCACGAGCCGCAGGCCGTGAGCGAGTCTCGCGGGTGGGTCCAAATGGGGCGCGCCGAGCCGTGGCAGTAGGTGTCGGCGCAGGTGCGCTCGACCGGGTCGTAGGCGGGGGAGCGATCGCCCTGGCGGGCGAGCTCGCCTGGTGCGAACTCGGCTGGGCGCGCGCTGTCGGTGTGGCCCAGGGTGTCGATGGCGTTCGGCACTCGGTGGCATTCGCGGCAGGCGATAGGACCGTGGGTGGCCCAGCCGATCAGGTGCAGCTGGTGGGCGCCCACGCCTGGACGGGTCTTTTCGCTGTGGCCCTCGAGGTCGACGGGCGGGGCTGGCCAGTTCTCGACCGGGCCCGAGCGGTCGGCCGTGCCGTGGCAGGTCACGCAGGGCTCTAGCGGCGCGTCCCCTCCGTCGACGCGCTCGCGCACCTCCAGGCAGCCCCAGCCCGCCAGGGCCAGCGCCAGAGCCGCTGCAGCCGCGGACGCTCTACCTGCCATGGCAGTACCTACACATCGCGTCTTGGGGTGAGCGAGCGCTGCTCCAGCCGCTCGGGTGAGGGTTGCCGCCAAAGCCGCCCACCTTGTGGCAGCGGATGCAGCTCGTGGCGGGCCCTTGCTCGTGGCAGCCCACGCAGGACAGGATGTCGCGCCGCGCCAGCCGACCGTGGAAGCTCTCCGCGGCGGGGTTCGGCCCGATCCAGCCCAGCGGATGGGGGTTGACGCTGCCGACGCGATTGGCGCTCACCCCGCGTTCCACGTGGCAGCTATCGCAGGACGAGGGCGTGTGGCAGCGAAGGCAGCTCGTCGGCTGCGAGCGCGCCTCGATGCCGTGGCGGCTTTCGAAGTCGGCGCGGTGAACGAGCTCACGGCCGATGGCGTCGCTCCAGCGCTTGTCCACTTGCAGGGTCTGGCTGGCGTCGTGACAGGCCGTGCAATCGGCCTCGGCGTGGCATTGCTGGCAGGCCTTGTCGTGGCGCGTGGCCGCCAGGCCGTGGTCGCGCACGAAGCCCAAGTCGTGCCGCAGAAAGGCTCGCGGCACGGTGTTCCGCAAGTCGTCGTGCCGATGACAGACCGCGCACTGGGCTGAAGCGAGCTCTCCCTGGTGACAGCTCGTGCACTCGGCCATGGGCGGGAATACCTTGCCACGGACACCGTCCTCCGCCACGCCCGCATGACACGGCACGCACTGACCGCGCACCTCGGGCAGCACCAGGTGCTCGGCGTGCTCGAAGCGGATGGTCGCGGTCCTGGGCGCAGAAGCCGTCAGCCGGGCGCTTTCCCTGCGAACGGACTCTTCGTCAGGCTCGTGGCAGGCCACGCAGTCGCTCAAGGGCCCGAAGGCGCGCTCGTCCGCGATCGGAATGCCGCCGTGGCAGCTCATGCAGCCCGCGCACTCGAGCTCGCCTGGCTTGCCGCAGTCGGTGGACGTCAGGTGCGCGCGGTGCGGAAAGACGGGCAGGCGGCTGCGCTCGCAGCCGAAAAGGCCAACGGCGAAGGCCCC
>CAYTYV010000682.1:0-2731 GCA_964441055.1 uncultured Polyangiaceae bacterium
TGGCGCGAGACCGCGGGGGGTGTCGGGTGTGCGGTCGGAGGCGCTACGTCGATGTGCATCACCTGGTTCCCCGGAGCCGAGGCGGGGCGCACAGCAGGGCGAATACCTGTCTGCTGTGCTGCCACGCGGCTATCCACGAGGGCAGCCTTCGGGCCGAAGGCGATGCCGAGAGCGGGCTGCGGTTTTTCGATGGCCAAGGCGAGGAGGTCGCTGCAGAGGTCCCACGTGGGGCCGAGGTCCAGGAGGTCCCATGTGGGACGACGACTGAGAAGGTTGCCGCGGAGCCCCCACGTGGGACCGAGGTCATCAATGATGCCGAAAGCGGGCGCAGCTCCTTTGGTGGCAATGGCGAGGCTGTCGCCGCAGAGCCCCCACGTGGGGCCGAGGTCCCTGAAACGGTCTCACGCGGGACCGTGACCGAGGCCTCTTCCCTATCGGACGACGCGGCTCGGGTGCTGCGCGCCATGGGGGGGCGCGGCGGGTGGATAGCCGATGCGCTGCTCGAGGCGACGGGGCTCGATGTGCGCGCGGTCATGGTGGCGCTCACCGAGCTGGAGCTTGCGGGGCGAATTCGGCTGCAGAGCTTTGGGGCGTATGCGCCCGTCGGGGCGGAGCTGACGCGGCGGAGGCCTTCGCCGCAGTCATGCGCCGCGGCCCCACGTGGGGGCTCTTCCGCGGCCGCCACTTGTTACCAACGTCCCCGGACTGTCACCCAAGCTCCCGGTTTTTTGTCACCCGTGTACCGTCGCGGGCCTTCCTGGAGGACGAGCCGTGACGACAGCGCTGTCGTTCAGTAGCGCAGCTTCAATGTGGAGCGCGAGCATGCTCGGCAGCGGAGCTGTGAGCCTCTTGGGCCTCAGCGGCGAGGTCGCGCTGCCGGGGTGCGGCTGCGTCGCGCTGCTAGGGTGCGACCGCGCCGCGCGCCTGCTCAGACGTGCTACGAGGTGAGCTCATGAGCGCGAAGCGAAGGCTGTGGTCCATCGTTGGCAACTCCCAGCGGCTCGACGGCGGGGCCATGTTCGGCAACGCGCCGCGGGCGTTGTGGCAGCGCTGGATCGGGCCGGACGAGCAGAACCGGATCCCCCTCGGCTGTCGCGCCCTGCTCATCGAAGAGGCCCACCGCTTGATCTTGGTGGAGACCGGCATTGGCGCCTTTTTCCCGCCCGAGCTGCGCGAGCGCTACGGCGTGGTCGAGCCGGGGCACCTGTTGCTGGAAAACCTCGCGGCGGCTGGCTTTGCCGAGCAGGACATCGACGTGGTGCTGCTCTCGCACCTGCACTTCGATCACGCGGGTGGGCTGCTAAGCCCCTACCGCCACGACGAGCCGCCCCGGCTGTGCTTTCCCAAGGCGCGCTACCTGGTTGGCCGCCGCGCCTACGAGCGCGCGCGCCAGCCCCACCTGCGCGACCGCGCCTCGTTCATCGCCGAGCTGCCCAGCTTGCTCGAGCGCTCGGGCCGACTCGAGCTACTCGAGGGCGAGCAATGCGCTCGGCTCGGGCCCGACTACCGCCTGCGCTACTCGGACGGCCACACGCCTGGGCTCACCCTGCTCGAGGTCCCGAGCGAGGGCGGGCCCGTGGTGTTCGGCGGCGATCTCGTGCCCGCCAGCCCGTGGGTGCACCTGCCCATCACCATGGGCTACGACCGCTTTCCCGAGCTGCTCGTCGACGAGAAGCAGGCGTTGCTCGAGGAGCTGCTCGACCGCGGTGGCTGCCTGTTCTTCACCCACGACAGCGAGCTCGCCATGGCTCGGCTGCGGCGTGACGAGCGGGGGCGCTTCACCGTGGGGGAGCGGTGGGCCGCGCTCGAGGGCTACGAGGCGTGACGCGGCGCTTGCGCCGAGCCGCTAAGCCGGTTGCGCGCCGAGCGGCCGTGCAGCAGACTCACGTTAGAGGGGTATCGGGATGGCTTGGCTGGCTTCTGGGGCCGCTTGGGACGTCGGCCGTGGCAGGATCATCACAGCGCTGTAGGAAGGGGCATGACCATGGCTGGGGCTAGGACTTGGGCTCGACGGCACCGCGCACTGTGGCTGTCGTTGCTCGGGGTGGCGGCATGCAGCGGAAACGTGGTCATCGAACCCCCGACGGGCGGCAGCGGCGGGACGGGCACGGCAGCGGCGGGAAGCGGCGGGACAAGCACGGCAGCGGCGGGAAGCGGCGGGACGGCCACCGCTACGGCGGGAAGCGGGGGAAGCGGCGGGACCCCAGCGGGCAGCGGGGGCAGCGACCCCATCGACCTGCCAGCGGCGTGCGAGCAGGCCTGCGAGATCACCGCGTCGTGCGAGCCTCGACCCAACTGCGTGGAAAACTGCATCAACCTGCCGAGCCCGGAGTGCGAGCTGATGTTCCGGCTGGCGCTCGAGTGCGTCATCGAGCACTACGATCCCCAATGGTGCGAGATGCCCCCCTTCTGCGCCGAGGCTTTTGCCGAATGGGAGGAGTGCGAGGACGGCGTTTCCCCTCCGTGCGACCAAGGTTGCTGGCAAGACGTCCAGGGTGGTTGCGGCTGCTCCGGCTTCTGCTTCTTGGAGTACTACGAGACCGAGTGCCAACCGAGCGGGCCGACCTATACCTGCGAATGCCACGTCAGCGGTCAGTTCGTGGGCACGTGCACGGATGGCAGCGAAGAGCGCTGCGACATCCTCGAGGGCTGCTGCTCCGTCCTGTTCTTCGAGGAGGAGTGAGGGCTCGCGCGCCCGTCACGAGCCCGGGTCGCCCAGGCGGATGACGGG
>CAYTYV010000683.1:0-2726 GCA_964441055.1 uncultured Polyangiaceae bacterium
AGCCGGCTCTGCCGTCGCGCGCGCTGCCAAGGGCCCCTCGCCGCGGCCCGTGGCGGTCGGCGGCGGCCTTAGCTGGACGATGCTCGCTCTGGTCGCGGTGCTGTCCGTGGTCGCCGGGGTGCTGCTGACCCTGGGCGTGATGATGCTGATCCGGTGACGGCTCGGCCAGAGCCCAGCCCCGAAACCGCCGAGATCACCGTCGCGGCAGTGCACAGAGTCCGCTCCTCGAACGTTCCATGGTCATGACCTCCGACTCCCCTTCCAGCGCGGGCCGCCGCCCCTCCGATGAGGGGCCGATATCGAGCCGGCCTTCGGGGACTGGCCCGCGCTCCGCTCGCGCCCGCCGGAGCGTGCTGCGGACCGCGCTCCGCTGGCTCAAGCGGCTCGTCAAGCTCGCCTTGCTCGCGATGGTGCTGGGCGCGGTCGCGCTGTGGCTGGTGCTGCGGCACTACGAGCAGGGGCTGCCGTCCACCGCCGAGCTCAAACAGTATCGCCCGCCGCAGGTCACGCGCGTGTTGGCGCGCGATGGCTCGCAGCTCGCCGAGCTGTTCGTCGAGCGCCGCACGGTGGTCTCCATCGAGCAGATCCCGCGCGAGATGAAGCTCGCCGTGCTGGCGGCCGAGGACGCCGACTTCTACGAGCACGCGGGCCTGGACTACTTCGGCATGCTGCGCGCGTTGGTCGTGAACCTGCGCTCGGCGGGCATGCGCCAGGGCGGCAGCACCATCACCCAGCAAGTGGTCAAGAACGTGCTGCTCAGCCCCGAGCGCACCTTTGCTCGCAAGGCGCGCGAGGTGCTGCTGGCCCGCCGCATCGAGCAGGAGCTGAGCAAGGACGAGATCCTGGAGCTGTACCTCAATCACATCCTGTTCGGTCACGGCCGCTACGGCGTGGAAGAGGCCAGCCGCTACTACTTCGGCAAGGGGGTCGAGGACATCAGCTTGGCGGAGGCGGCCCTGCTGGCCGGGCTTCCCAAGGGGCCGTCCCGCTACTCGCCGCGGGTCGATCTAGAGCGCGCTCGGCGCCGCCGCGACCTGGTGCTGGACCAGATGGTCGACAAGGGCTTTGCCAGCCGCGAGCGGGTGGACGAGGCCCGCCGCACGCCCATCGTGCTGGCGCCCGCGGTGGACTCGCTTTCCGAGCTGGCACCCGAGGTGGTCGAGGAGGTGCGTCGCAAGCTGCGCGAGTGGGTGGGGCCTGCGGCTGCGCGCGGCGGCTACACCGTGACCACCACCATCGATCCCGAGCTGCAGGCCGCTGCCCGCGCCGCCCTTCGCCGCAACCTCGATGCCTACGCCAAGCGACACGGGCTGCTGGCGCCCCTGAAAAAGCCCTCGGGCAAGCAGGCGCGGCAGCGCGGTCCTTTCCAAGGCACTCCTCGAGCCGAGGGGCATCCGATCTATCGGGCGGTGGTGACGGGCTCCGACGACGAGGCGGGCATCCTCGAGGTGCGCGTGGGCACGGCCAAGGGCAAGGTGCGCGTCAAGCACGCCGCGCGCTACAACCCCCAGCGTCTGCCGCCGAGCCGCATGGCCGAGCCCGGGCGGCTGCTGCGGCTAAGCCCCGTGCTGGAGCGCGGCACGGGTCCGGACGGCGTTCCCCGCGAGTACCGCCTCGAGCTAGGCCCCCAGAGCGCGCTCGTGGCCGTCGACGTTAGGTCGCGCCACATCCTGGCACTGGTGGGCGGCTACGAAGCGATCCGTGGGCGGCTGGATCGGGCCACGTTCGCCCGTCGGCAGCCCGGCTCCACCTTCAAGCCCTTCGTCTATAGCTATGGCATCCACGCGCGGCTGCTGACCCCGGCCACCATCATCGGCTCGCCCGAGCGGGCTGGACCCGGGCCCGCGACTGGGCTCAGCCCAGCCCCCTCGGGGCAGCCGAGCGAGGACCCGCCGCTGCTCGTTCGCCAGGCGCTGGCGCGAAGCGTGAACGACGCCGCGGTGTGGTCGCTTCGCCGGGTGGGGGCCGAGAGCGTCGTCGCCTGGGCGCAGGCAGCTGGGATCCGCTCGAAGCTGGGCGCCACCGAGTCGCTGGCCCTAGGCGCCTACGAGGTCACGCCGCGCGAGCTGGCCGCGGCATACGCTACCTTTGCCGCCGATGGGATGGTGCAGCAGCCCGTGCTCATCGCCAAGATCGTGGGCCCGGACGGCCAGCCCGTGCGCCTGCCCGCCCGCGCGCCGCCGCGCCGCGCCATGAGCTCGGCCGAGGCCTACCTGACGACCAGCTTGCTCACCTCGGTGGTCCAGCGCGGCACGGCTAGGGCCGCCCGAGTGCTCGGCCGCTCGGTGGCGGGCAAGACCGGAACCTCCAACGACTATCGGGACGGCTGGTTCGCGGGCTACTCGACCGACATCGTCTGCGTCGTCTGGACCGGCTACGACGACTCGATGTCGCTCGGTCCTAGGGAGGCAGGCGCCCGGGTAGCCCTGCCAGCCTTCATCGACTTCATGCGCCAGGCCTTTCGCGATCGACCGCCGCGCCGTTTTGCCATGCCCGCGGGCGTGGTGCGGATCGCCATCGATCCCCACAGCGGGCTGCAGGCCTACGAGGGGCAGGAAGACGCCGTCGACGAGGTCTTTCTCGCGGGCACCGAGCCCGAGCAGACCGCCGAGCCACCCGATGCTGGTGTCGATGCGGCCGCCGACGCCGAGGCGGACGCCGCGCCTGACTCTGGCTCGCTGCCGACGCAGGTTGGGCCCGTGGCAGGCGACGCTGGTCGCTCGACC
>CAYTYV010000684.1:0-2725 GCA_964441055.1 uncultured Polyangiaceae bacterium
GGCCGAGCAGCCGCTGCTGCTGGCGCTGACTGACTCGCCCGTGCGCGCAGTGCGGATCGCAGCCCTGCTCGGGCTTGCTCGGCTGGAGAGCAGGACCTCCGCCGCCGCTGGGAGCGCCGTGCGGAGCGAGGTGGGCGCCATCGTGGCGCGCGCGCTGCTCTCGAGTGAGCCCGAGCTGCGCAAGACCGCCCTGGCCGCCGCCTGCGCCATGGTCAGCCGTAGCTACCGCGGGGCGCAGGCCGCCCTGCCAGTGCCAGATGGCACGGTGGTGGTGGCCGACGTGCTGCGCAGCTTGACGCCCCAGGGCTACAGCCGCGCCGAGCAGGCCCGTGCCTTGGTAGCGCTGGGCGACGCGCTCGTCGAGGCCGCTGCCGCGGCCATGGCGACCTCGCCCGAGCAGGCGCTGGCCGTGGCTCAGATCGCCAGCACCGACCTTGGGGCCCTGCTCGACGCGCAACCGGCCGAGCCGCTGCCCGCCGCGCTCGAGCAGGCCCTGACCGAGCTGGCCGGATCGGTGGCCGAGCGCGCCGTCCCGGGCTTTGCGGTCCTGGCGCGGCACCCTTCGGTGGAGGTGCGCAAGCGAGCCGTGGAGTTTTTGGCCGGGCGGCCCGAAGCCGCGGCCCGCGCCGCCGTGGTGGAGGCGCTGTCCGACCCCGACCCAGGCGTGCGCAAGGCGGCGCTGTCCTCGGTCGAGCGGGTCGAGCACGCCGAGCCCATCGAAGCGATGGTGGCCCTGCTGCGCGAGGCGTCGGACTGGTCGGTGCGGGCGCGAGCCGCCAAGGCGCTCGGAAGGCTTCGTTCGCACCCGCCCGAGGCCACCCTGCAAGCCGAGATCGAGCAGGCGCTGGCACAAGCGGCGCGGACCGATCCCTTTGCGCTGGTGCGCGAGGCGGCGCTTCGCTCGCTGGCCCGTCGCAGCCCGGCGGCAGCCGCGCCCGTGCTGGACGAGCTCGGCCGCACCGACCCCGAGCCGCGGGTGCGCGCCATCGCCGCGGAGCTTCGGGGGCAAGCGGCGACCGCCGCGCCATGACCCCTTTCGCCCCGCGGCAAGCTGCGCGATGCTAGAGCCCATGAGACGCACGGCCCGATGCTGCAGGGCCCTGGCGGGCGCGGCCGCGGTGCTCGGCCTGCTCGGCATAAGCTGCAACGACCTGAGTGACTTCGACACCGCCGCGGACGAAGCGTTCTGCGGGCAGATCACCCTGGGCAGCGGCTACCGCAGCGGCTTTAGCCCGCGGGTGCAGATGCGCTTGCGGCTACAGACCCGCAAGATCGAGCAGGGCCTGTCCCCAGGCACGCTGTCCACCTACGACTCGGGCGGCGAGGGAGGCGAGATCGAGCGCGTGCTCGACCGCGCCGCGCTGCGACCCATCCCGCCGCTGGCGCACGACCCGCTGTCGGAGCTCGAGTTCGGCGACGGTCGCGAGCGCAACCTGCTCTACGCCGTTTCCCCGCCAGACCCCGAGGCCGAGTCGCTCCTGGCCGTGCTGTCGCTACGCACGGACGAAGCGGTGGAAGTGCGCCTCATCCGCCCCGGGGTGTCGCCCGCCGACGAGCCCGACCCGCCGCGCGCGCGCGAGCCGCTCTACGGGCTGTTCGTGCTGGAGCGGCAGCAAGGTCAATGCGGGTTCTAGGCATCGAGACCTCCTGCGACGAGACGGCTGCCGCGCTCGTCACTGAGCGCGGCGAGGTGCTCTCGGACGTGGTCCACAGCCAGATCGCGGCGCACGCTCCCTACGGTGGGGTCGTGCCCGAGATCGCTGCTCGCGACCACCTGAGCGTGGTGATCCCGGTGGTGCGCCGAGCCCTAGAGGACGCCAGGACCTCGTGGAGCGAGGTCGACGCGATCGCGGTCACCTGCCGCCCGGGCCTGGTGGGCGCGCTGATGGTCGGGGTACAGGCGGCCAAGGGCATGGCCTGGGCGGCAAAAAAGCCGCTGGTGGGCGTGGACCACCTGATCGGGCACTTGCTATCGGTCTTTCTGGTGCACCCGAGCGAGCCCCGCCTAGCCCGGCCCGAGTTCCCGTTCATCGGGCTGCTCGTCTCGGGCGGACACACCGCGCTCTATCGCTGCGAGGGGCCTCGCCGGACGCAGATCCACGAGCTCGGCGCCACCCGCGACGACGCCGTGGGCGAGGCCTTCGACAAGGTGGCCAAGCTCTGCGGCCTGGGCTATCCGGGTGGCCCGGTGGTCGACCGGCTGGCCGCTCGCGGCCAGGCCGCCCGCTCGCCCATCCGGCTGGCGATGCCCATGGCCCGCCGCGGCTCGCTCGAGTTCAGCTTCTCGGGCATCAAGAGCGCGGTCGCGCGTCATGTGGCCGCCCATGGCCTGCCCCAGAGCGAGCCCGAGCTCGCCGATCTGTGCGCGGCCTTCCAAGGTGTGCTGACCCGCACGCTGGTCTCCAAGGCGCTGGCGGCCGCTCGCCAATCGGGCATCGATCGCATCGTCCTCGCGGGCGGGGTCGCCGCCAACCGCGAGCTGCGCCAGCGCATGGCCTCGGCCTGCGCCGAACGCGACGTGGCGCTCCACGTCCCGCCCCTTCGCAGCTGCACCGACAACGCCGCCATGATCGCCTACGCTGGAGCGATCGGCTGGCTCAGGGGCGAGCGCGACGACGACTCTCTGGGCCCATCGACCCAGACCTGCCTACCCCGCGTCACCCGCAAGGGACGCGGCAAGCGCCGCGCGGCCGCTACGTAGCTGGCGGAGAGGACGGCCCGTCGC
>CAYTYV010000685.1:0-2721 GCA_964441055.1 uncultured Polyangiaceae bacterium
TGCTACGGGCAGGACCTGCCTCGGATCAGCCTCGACGACATCGTCGAGCGGCGCTGGCACAGCTCGCACTTGCTGGCGGCACCTCGCTTCGACCGCTATTTGCGCGGGGGGCTGATGCCGCTGTCGCTCGAGGAGCCGGATGTCTTGCCGATTCTCGAGAACGTGCTCAGTCGGATCCTCACCCGAGACATCCCTTCCGTCGCCCGTCTGCTCGTGGACGAAATCGCCATCATCGAAAAGCTGGTGAGATTCATCGGTCGCTCGGAGGTGGACGGCATCAACTACTCGTCGCTCTCCCGCAACCTCGGGATCACCAAGTACAAGGCGGCGTCGTACGTCGATCTGCTCGAGCGGGCCTTCGTGCTGCACCGAGTGCTGCCAGCAGGCACCAACGTGCTGCGCGAGCCCAAGGTGCTGATGCGCGTCCCCTATCGATTGCTGTACCGCGATCTCGACGAGGCCATCGGCGGCCTGCGGGAGGACTTCGCGGTGGACATGCTGCGAGCCGCGGGGCTCGAGTGCCAGTATCTCAAGTCGACCCGCGGCGCCAAGACGCCCGACTACTTGGTCCGGACGGGCGGCGACAAGCTCGTCGTGGAGGTGGGGGGCAAGGGCAAGGGACGCACCCAGTTCAAGGGCGTCTCGGTGAGCCGCAAGCTCATCTTCGCCCACGGCGACCGCAACGACGGCCGGCTTCGCCCGCTTCACCTGCTCGGCTTCATCGCCTAGCAGGGCGTTGCCCCCCTTTTTTGTCGCGACAGGACGCTCAGCCCTCGAGCAGCTGGGCCCCGTAGTCGAAGCCCTTGTCAAAGGCGGCCAGGTTGAGCCGCTCGGTGCCCTTGGGCACCGAGCCCGTGACCGCCTTGCGCATGGCATCGGCGTCGATGACCTTGGTGATGGAGGTGAAAAAGCCGACCATCACGATGTTGAGCACCAGCTTGCGGCCCAGCTCCTCGGCAAAGCGGGTGGCCGGGATGCCGTAGACCTTGGCGCCCGCGGGCGGCGTGCCCACGTCGACCAGCTCCTCCTCGATGAGCAGGGTGCCCTGGTCAGCCAGATCCGGGCTGAACTTGGTGTAGGCGTCTTGCGACATGGTCACCAGGACATCGGGCCGCGTGACGTAGGGGTAGAGCACTGTCTCGTCGGCCACGATGAGCTGAGCCGAGCAGGCGCTGCCCCGCGCCTCCGGTCCGAAGGCCTGGGTCATGGTGGCGTTTTTGTTGTCGAACAGGGCCGCCGCCTTGCCGATGATCATGCCGGACAGGATCACGCCCTGGCCGCCCAGTCCGCCGATCTTGATCTCCGTGCTTGCCATCTCGGGCCTCCTGCTTACGCGCCGCCCTGGGCGATGCCCGTGGGGTAGGGGGTGAATTTGTCGCCCAGCGCTTCGCCGTGCCGACGGTTGTAGGCCTCGATCCAGGTCTCTCGCTCGCGGTCGACGAATTTCCCGCAAACGATGTCGCCCTGGAAGCCGATGCCGACTTCGCGGGTGTCCGCGCCGTTTTTGATGCTGCTCTTTTCCTTGTAGTACTTCATCGCGTCCAGCCCATCGCCCAGCCGGTTGCGCCGCGCGTACAGGGTGGGGCAGGGCGAGATGATCTCGATGAAGCTGAAGCCGGGCTTTTGCAGGGCCTCGCGCATCGACTTGGCTTGCTGGCGCACGTGGTAGGTAGTCCAGCGGGCCACGTAGACCGCACCGCAGGAGTCGGCCAGGTAGGGCAGGTTGAAGGGCGCCTCAAAGGCCCCGTAGGGCGTGGTCGAGGCAACCGCGGGCTCGGGCGTGGTGGGGGTGACCTGGCCTCCGGTCATGCCGTAGGTGAGGTTGTTGACGCACACCACGACCATGTCGATGTTGCGGCGTGCAGCGTGGATGAAGTGGTTGCCGCCGATGGCCGTGAGATCGCCGTCGCCCGAGTAGACCACCACCTTGAGCTCGGGGTTGCCCAGCTTCAGCCCCGTGGCAAAGGCGACGGGCCGACCGTGGGTGGTGTGGAAGGAGTCCAGCTTGAGGTAGCCGGCCACCCGACCCGTGCAGCCGATGCCCGAGACGATGCTCACGTTGTCCAGATCGAGCCCGCACTCGGTCAGCGCTCGGGTGAAGCAGTTGACCGTGGTGCCGATGCCGCAGCCCGGGCACCAGATGCTGGGCATGCGGTCCATGCGTAGAAAGGGGACCACCGGGTTGATGGCCTCGGTGGGCTTGGAGTCCAACACCTTGCTCATCGGAGCACCTCCAGGATGGCATCGCAGATGGTCTGGGGATTGTGGACCATGCCCCCGCCGTGGCCGACCAGCCGCACGGGGCAGCGTTCAGCCACCACGCGCTCTACCTCGAAGAACATCTGGCCGTAGTTCATCTCCGGAACCACGATGGCCTTGGCCTTGCCAGCCAGCTCGCGGACCCGTTTTTCCGGGAAGGGCCAGGCCACCAGCAGGCGGTGCATGCCCACCTTGGCTCCTTGCTCGCGGGCCATGGCCATCGCCCGCTGGGCCACCCGCGAGGTGATGCCGTAGGTGAGCACCACCACCTCGGCGACCAACTCGCCCTCTGCGTTTTCGATGTCCGTCTCCTCGTAGCGGACGATGTCGTCGGCGTGCAGGCGGATCTTGTCCATCAGCCGACGCACCAGCTTCTCCTGGGCCATCCAGTTCATGACCGGGTAGCCGCGCTTGTCGTGGGTCAGCCCCGTGGTGTGGATTCGGTGGCCGTCGCCCGCCTTG
>CAYTYV010000686.1:0-2715 GCA_964441055.1 uncultured Polyangiaceae bacterium
GTATCGCCCACGAGCGCCAGTCTGGCATGACGTCACGGCCGCCACCATAGCGGTCGGCGCGCCAGACAGGCCCCGCCGGGTGAGGCCCCCTGGGCCGCGACGGGTCAAAACGTTCCGACGAGCCCGACATAGCCTGGCCCGAGCTTCACCATGGCGCTCGGCTCTGCGCCTCGCTCCGCGCCGCCGGGCCGCCACAGGGTGAGCGCGATGCCGGTCACGGCCCCCAGCCCCGCCACGACGAAGCCCACCGTCGACACCGAGGCCAGCAGCTCTGCCTCGTCTCCGAGCTCCTCGTCCTCGGGCGGACAGTGCTGGTCCACGCAGCGCGACTTGATGTCGTCGGCCTTGCTGGCGGCCATGGCTCCGGTCACGATGCCGATACTCAGGCTGGCCGCGCCGATGCCGTAGGCGATGAAGGCCGGCCACAAGGCGCCATCATTGCTGGTCGCACCGTCTGCGGCCGGCTCGAGGCTCAGCAGTACCGTCTCGGTGGCGCCCTCGCTGAGCGCGATGGTGGCAGCCGCCGTCTCGAAGCCGGGCGCCGAGGCCTCGACCGAGTGCTCGCCCGGGTCGAGCCGCAGCCGCTCACCAAGGGCGGCAAGATCGCTGGGCTGGCCGTCGATCCGCACGGTGAGCTGCCCGGCTGGCGGCCCCTGCACCGTCACTTGCACTGTGGGCACCTTGGGCTCGAGCTCGGCTAGCGCCGCACGCGCCTGCTGCTGGGCCTTGACGAACTGGCGTGGGGCGTCGTCGTCCAACACGGTGTCGGCGCCGCGGCGAAAGTGCTCGTAGGCCGTAGCGAGCTTGCCGAGCCCCAGCTGGCAGCGGGCCATGTACAGCTCCAAGGTGGGCGCTTGCAGAAGTCGATTGGCCTTGTCGAAGCGGTCGTAGGCGGCAGCGTAGTCCTTCCTCTCGTAGAGCTTCAGAGCCTCGACACCCAGCGCACGTGCCGCCTGCCGCTCGGCCTTGGACTGGGCATGGACGGGAACGGCGACGAGGGACACGACGGCCGTCAGGACCAGCAGCATCACGCTCGGCATCGCGCTCGGCATCGCGCTCGGCATCGCGCTCGGCATTGTACTGCAAGCGCTTCAGATCCCGAGCACTGGATGTCTGTCGTGGGTGCTGTCCCTGGAGCGTGGTGACCGCGGCGGGCGCTGTGGGGGCTCGGGCGGGGGCGCGCTCGCCGAGACGCTTGTGGTGGCCGAGGCGGTGGCGGAGGTGGGCTGCGCGAGCTCGGTCGTCGTGGCTTGCTCGATTGGGCTCGGCGCTGGGGCAACGGGCGCCGGGCCGGCCGCGGAGGCGCTGAGCTCGGGCTCGGGCCCGCGAGCTGGCGCGGTGGTCTCGATCGAGGAGCGGGTGAGTCCGTAGACGAGCGCGCCCGCCACGACCGCACCGGCTAGCGCCGCCCCGACGCTCGTCCACCGTCCTCGGCGGCGGAGCTCTCGCAGCTTGGCGAGGCTACCGGTCGCCAGCGTGAGCGTGCTCTCCTGCTTGACCGATTCCAAAGGCGCGGCATCGGTCGGCGCGACCCCGGACAGGTTCCAGTGCTCGGGCGGCTGCGTGGCCGTGAGATCGGGCAACGTCGCCTGAGCCGCGCTGGCCGGCTGCGGGCCATCGCTCCCAACGGGCGGCGGCTGGCTGGCACCGAGCGACGGCGTGTGGTGTAGGCTCTGGGAATGCAGCACGTCCCCGGCCGGCTCTGGCAAACCGAAGTGGCGCGCCACCAGCGCGGCGAACTCGTAGGCCATGGCTTCGGCCGACTGGAACCGCTCCGCTGGCACGCGAGCTAGGGCCTTGCGGAAAAAGCCGTTGGCCGACTCGGGCAAGCCCGGATTGAGCTCGGTGGCGACGGGCAGCGGGTCTGAGCAGATCTTGACCAGCACGTCGCCCAGCTCCTTTCCCGGGAAAGGCTTATGGCCCGTGACCATGTGAAACAGAATCACGGCCAGCGAGAACAGGTCCGAGCGGTGATCGAGCTTCCCGCCCCGCGCTTGCTCGGGGCTCATGTAGTGGGGTGAGCCGAGCAGCGTGCCCGTGGCCGTGCCCTCGGCCACGGGCGCGCGCAGGGCCTTGGCCACGCCAAAGTCGAGGATCTTGACGATCTCCTCGCCGCCCACCTGGGCGAGGAAGATGTTGCTGGGCTTCAGGTCACGGTGGACGATGCCAGCCTCGGCTGCCAGGCGCAGGGCCTTGCACGCCTGGGTTAGGACGCTCTGGGCCTCATCGAGCCCGAGCCGGCCATACTGGCTGATGCGGGAGCGCAGGTCTTGCCCTTCCAGCAGCTCGAGCACCATGTAGGGCGTATCCCCTTGCACGCCAAAGTCGTGCACCTGCACCACGTGAGGGCTGCGTAAGGCGGCCGCCGCCTTGGCCTCCTGCTCGAAACGAGCACGCGCCGAGGCCGAGCTGGCGAGCTTCTCGACCATGAACTTGATGGCCACCCGCGTGTCGAGCTGGTGATGGTAAGCAGCCCAGACCTCGCCCATGCCACCCGAGGCCAGCAGACCCTCCAGCTGGTACTTGCCAGCGATGATCGTGCCCGGATCGAGCTGCATGGACGACGGCGCGAAGAGTTTCTTGGTGGCGACCCAGCGGCCAACGGGATGATAGCACGCCTGGATCCCAGCGCTGGCATCGGCGCCCGCACCGCCGCGGGATGAATCGCCCCGGGATTTCCGGAGGCTCTAACAATTGAGAGGATAGAGCCATGGG
>CAYTYV010000687.1:0-2710 GCA_964441055.1 uncultured Polyangiaceae bacterium
TGTACGGCGGCGGGCTGCACATCGACTTGTCCAGCGCACCGACGGTGACGTGCTGCACGTTCACGGACAACTTCGCGGTCACCGACGGAGGTGGGATGTGCAACCATAGCGTCAGCTGGCCGACGGTGATGAGCTGCACGTTCAGCGGCAATTCCGCGGCACAGTACGGAGGCGGGATGTACAACGCCTCCCTCTCGTCGCCAATGGTGACCAACTGCATCCTGTGGAACGACACGGCCCCAAGCGGACCCGAAATCTACAACCACTACGCCACGCCTATTGTCACCTACAGCAACGTCGAGGGCGGCTACCCCGGCGACGGCAACATCGACGCCGCCCCGCTGTTCTTGAGCGCTCCCGAGGACCTGCACCTCGGCGCGGGCTCGCCGTGCATCGACGCGGCCAACGGGCCCGAGGCGCCCGAGCTCGATTTGGACGGCAACCCGCGCGTCGACGACCCCGACAGCCCCAACACGGGCGTGGGCCCGCCTTGGGCCGATATGGGCGCTCACGAGTTCCAGCCGCCTTAGTGACGGGGCTGGCTGGCGGCTTCGACTACGAGGCCAAGCTGCTGCAGGGCTGACCGTCCTCACTCCCCGCCCGCCCACAGCTCCTCCAGCAGCTCGAGATAGGGCAATGCCACCACGTCGCCGCTCACCCGCTCGGCCCTTTCGCCCAGAAACGCGACGCGCTTGACCAAGGGTTTGTAGTCCCCGATGGTCTCGGCCAGCGACTGAAGCCCGCGGGCGGCCGCGCGACGCACCGACCGGCTGGCCTTGATCTCGATGCCGACGATGTCCGCCGCCCTTTCCAGCACCACATCGACCTCGGCCCCGGCCTGAGTGCGGTAGGAGCTGACGGACCAGCCGAGCCTCGCTGCGCGGTTCAGCGTCAGGATTTGCAGGATGAGCCACTGCTCGAATAGCCCACCGAGCTGGTCCGCGGAGGGGGGACGGCGATGCAGGCCGAGCAGGGCATTGCGCACGCCGACGTCGAAGAGCACGAAGCGGTCCCGCTGGCTCACCCGCCGCGAGATGCGCGTTTTGGGTCGGAATGGCGGGATGCGAAACACCATCAAGGTGTCTTCGAGCACGCCCACGAAGCGCCGAATGGTCTCTTTGGGGATCTCACTGTCCGAGGCGATCTTGGAGTAGTTGAGCCAGGTGCCGCTTACGATGGCGGCCACGTCGAGGAAACGGGCGTAGCTGCCCAGGTCTTTGGCCAGGGCTTCGGCGCGGATCTCTTCGCGCAGGTACACCTCGGCGTAGCTGCCGAGCACGTCGAGCTCCTCCTCCCCGCCCAGGTAGATCGCTGGCAGCATGCCGCGCTGCAGCGCTCGCCCGAGATCGAACTGCGCTCGCGGTAGCTCGAGCGCGCTCAGTGGATCCAGGTGCTCGAGCACGATGCGTCCCGGTAGCAGGTTCGCACGGCCTCGCTTGAGCTTGCGCGCGCTGGAGCCCGTCAGCAGAAACCGCCAGCCATTGGTGTCCGCAGCGTCCAGCAGCACCTGCACCTCGTTGAGCAGGGCGGGCACCCGTTGTACCTCGTCGATGAAGACCAGAGCCGAGGGAGACGCGACGGACAGCTCCCGGGCCAGTCGACCGGGGTCCTTGGCGTAGCGCAGCATTTGCGCCTCAGAGGCAAGGTTGATCCCCACGTCGGGCTTCAGGGAACGGCAGAGCGTCGATTTGCCGACCTGACGAGGACCCAGCAGAAGGACGCTGTGCTTGCGAGCGGCCAAGCGGTCTCCCATCAACCTGCCTAGCATGTGGGTAATTTACGTCGTATTTGACCCACACGCAAGACGGCTCTCGCATCAAGGGGCCGCTCTCTCCAGCGCGATCAGCTGAGCTCGAGTCGAGCTTCGAGCTGCGCTCGGCGCCATCAAGGGGCAGTGGTACGCTGACTCGAGCAGGCGGGCTCGGGTGCGGATTTGGCGCTCGCCGCGTGTGGGCGGCGGAAGGCTTGCACAGGGGCGGAGCCCCAAGTTGAGGAGGCGCGTCGTGGCGAGGGTGCTGGCATCGTTTTGGGTGGCCTTGGTGGGGCTGGTGCTCGCGGGATGTGGCGGAGGCGGGGACGAGCCCGACGAGCTGGCGCGCGCGAAGGCGCCGTGGGCGGGCGCGCAAGGCGCGACCGAGCGCGGCGGGTCCACCAAAGCGAGCGGCCCTGGCGGGGTGAGCAAGCCCGGGCCCGAGCCGGTCATCCGCAGGCTGGGGGCAGGCAAGCGGTGCGACGTGGGCTTCGGCGTGTGCGATGCGGGGCTTACCTGCGTGGACGGCGTCTGCTGCACCTCGAAGTGCGATGGCGCCTGCGGGCGTTGCGACCTGGAGCTTTTGCCCTCCGAGGTCGGGGAGGAGCCGCGATACAGCGGCAACTGCACGCGTGACGAGGCCTGCGGCTGCGTCCGCTACGTCGACGGCACGGTATCCGCCTCGGGCGACGGGGAGAGCTGGGCGGCGGCCTTCCAGACGGTGCAGGAGGGCATCGACGTAGCGTACGCGGCCGTGCAAGCGGACCCGAAGCTCGATAGCTGCGACGTGTGGGTGGCCCGGGGCACGTACTACATCTACGTCGACGACCCGCTCGACACGGTGCAGCTCGAGCCTGGCGTCGAGGTCTGCGGCGGGTTCGTCGGCACCGAGACCGATTGTGGCGAGCGCGACTGGGAGAGCAACGTCACGGTGCTGAGCGGCTACGACGAGCCTGGCGG
>CAYTYV010000688.1:0-2704 GCA_964441055.1 uncultured Polyangiaceae bacterium
GCACTCGTAGTCGTTCTCGCACACGTCGGCGTTGTCCTTGCGCTCCTCGCAGACGCCCTCGAGGCAGTAGGCGTCGGTGACGCAGGGCTTCTCAGGCGCGCACTCCTCGCCGACGTCTGGTCGGTCCACGCACAGCTCCTCGTCCTCGCTCTCGAAGTGCTTGCAGTACTTGCTCTCGGTGCAGACGGCATCGTCGCCCGAGCAATCGCTGCCGCCGCCCACCGAGCGCGGCACCTGGCAGGTTCCCTCGAGCTCGCTCTCGTCGAACTTGAAGACGCAGCGCAGCTCGTCGGCCACGTCGCACTCGGCATCCGCCGCGCAGTTCACGCCCACGCCCTCGCCGTCGTTGAGCACCAGCAGCAGCGCTTCGGTGATCTCCTCGAGCTCCTCGGAGGTGATGGTCTTGTCCGCGTAGGCCTGTTGCCAGGTGGCGATGCAAGCCTCGGCGGTCTGCGGGTAGTAGTGCCGATCGTCGGGGTTGCAGTTCGAGGGACGGCTGAACTCGTCGATGCAGCTCAGCTTGTCGTTGGGCAAGCTCTCGGCGTCCGAGCCGTAGCAGGCCGTGACGACGTTGTCGTTGCACACCGCCTCGGCCAAGGCCTGGCAGAAGCTCGTCTCGGTTGGGTACGCCCACTGCGGGCCCCCATCGGCCGGGATGGTCTCGGTGTCGCCAAAGGTGCACCCCGCACCCATTCCCAGCAGCCCCGCGAGCAAGCCCGCGCCAAAAACGCCTAGCCCAACGGATACTCTTCCCAAGCTCATGTGGTCCTCCTCGCACGGGCGCCGATGATTCGGCCCGTGGCTCGCGGCACCCCGGTCGACCGATGATACGGCCTGATGCCGACCAAGCTTCCTCAAGTGCGATGAGAAATCTAGCGGCTTCGCCCACCTGGGGCCAGCCCCCTGGGGCGGCAGCACGGATTTGGCAGCCGCCAGCCGGACCGGGGTCAGCGGGCGGCCCGGCCCGCTCGGGCGCATCCGTTCTGCAGAAAACTCGCCCCACGGGGCCTGTCTGGGCCAGCGTCTGCCCATGAAGCCCGCCCCAGAGCCGTGGTCGGAGGGCCGTGCTGCGCGCCGCCACCCGCGGTTCGAGCTGGTCACTCGCATGGGTTGCTGGCGACGTTGCCAGCAGCTCGCCAAGGAGGGGTACGTGGTCGCTCGCGTCTCCCAGCTCAGCGAGCGCGAGCCGACCGAGCCAGACGATGCTCCGGGCCGTCCGCATCCGCCCGAGAACCTGCCGCGGCGCGGCGGCTTGCGCCAGGCCATCGAGGGCGCCATCGAGATCGCGCTGGCGATCAGGGGAGCCTCGCCATCGACAACGGGGCCCGAGGACGATGCGGTAGCGGTCGCTAGGGACCAGCTCCAGCGCGTGGCTGCCGTCGGCGCGCCAGGGATGTGCTTGGTGATGCCCGATCTCGGACGGCTGGGCGACGACTCGGGCCTGCTCGCGCCCGCGGATGGAGCTGCGGTCGCGCTGTGGGCTCACATCGACGAGCCCTGCCCCGTGACGGTGCTGGTCGGCCGAGCGGATCGATACGTGGGCGTGGTGGCCCCGGTGACCGTCGGCAAGCTGTTCGCGCCCGAGCCCGAGCTCGACGAGCCGCTCGAGACCGAGTCGGACCGCCCCAGCCCCGTGCCGCCGCCCAACGTGCCCGAGGACGCCGAGCAAGCCGATCCTGCGCTGGCGAAGCTCGCCCAGATGCTGGTGGACGATGCTCCTGCCACGGCGGAGGGGCCGGAGCTGGCAACCGCGAGTGCAGAGGAGGAGCGTCCCCTGGTCGAGTGGAACGAAGCGAAGGGGCCCGCGCCGCGCGAGGCCGAGCCCCGCGCCGAGCTCGACGCGAGCGCACGAGCCCGCTCGGCCGAGGAGCTGGTCGCGGCCCAAGGGCCCCAGCCCGTGCGCTTGGTCGAGGAGCTGTTCCGCACGCGCTACGTCCCCCTGCTCGCGGCGCTCTCGGGCGGCTTGGTGGATCCGACGGCCGAGGCGGCCGTGGCCCAGTGGCGCCAGTCCTTCGAGAAGAGCTACGCCGAGAGCTTCACGACCATGCGGCTGACGGGCAAGCGACCCTCCATGGTGCTGGATGTCCCCCGCATCGGCAGCGAGGTGGCGCGGCTCAACGGCGCCCGCTCCGTGCAGCTGTTGCTGGTGGACGCGCTGCGCTTCGACCTTGCCGAGCGCGCCTTCAAGCTGCTCCGCCAGCGCCTGGATGGACGCGCCGTGTGCGTGGAGGAGCGGCTTCTGTGGGCTGCCCTGCCCACCATCACCCCTGTCCAGATGCGCCTCTTGTCGCGCGGCCCGCGGGGGCTGCGCGAGCTCGAGCCGCAGAGCGAGCGGGATGCCCTGGTGCGGCGAGGGCGGTCGGTGACGACCCTCCGCCGCGTCCGCATCGGCAGCCGCGACCTGGTCAAGCTGGACGTGGTCGAGGCGCGCCTGCGCGAGGCTGGCCCTCCCTTTGACCCGCGCATGCAGCAGCTGGCCGAAGAGGTCGTCGAGGTGGTGGATCGCTTCGTCTCCTCGCTGCAGCCGCGAACCCTGCTGCTGCTGTTCGGCGACCACGGCTTCCAGCTCCCGCTGGCCGACGGCGACGGGGACGCGGCCGAGCGCGCGACCTTGCCCGCCGTGCAGGGCGGCGCCTCGCCCGAGGAGGTGCTGGTGCCCGCCTACGCCTGGCTGGTCGGCGACGTCCACTGAATCAGCGAGCGG
>CAYTYV010000689.1:0-2702 GCA_964441055.1 uncultured Polyangiaceae bacterium
CGACAAGTATCTGCCGCCGATCATCAAAGAGAACTACGGCAAGTGGAAGTACCACGAGATCGTCAAGCCGGGCGTGCTGGTGCACGTCTCGGAGAGTGGCGCCAAGCTCTTCAGCGTGCGCGCGGGTACGCCGCGGCTCATCAGCATCCAGTCGATTCGCAAGTTCGCCGCCATCGCCGACAAGTACTGCGACGGCTACATGCGGTGGACCAGCCGAAACAACGTCGAGTTCCTGCTGAGCGACCAGTCCAAGATCGACCCGCTCATCAAGGACGTCGAGGACTACGGCTTCCCGGTGGGCGGCACGGGCGCGTCCATCTCCAACATCGTCCACACGCAGGGCTGGATCCATTGCCACTCCTCGGCTACGGACGCCTCGGGCGTCGTCAAGGCGGTGATGGACGAGCTGTATCCCTACTTCAAAGGTGAGAAGCCGCTGCCGGCCAAGACCAAGATCGCGCTGGCCTGCTGCCTGAACATGTGCGGCGCGGTGCACTGCTCGGACATCGCCATCCTCGGCATTCACCGCGTGCCGCCCGAGGTCGACCACGACCACGTCGACAAGTGGTGCGAGATCCCGAACCTCGTGTCCGCCTGCCCGACGGCGGCCATCCGGCCGACCAAGGTGGACGGCAACGACTCGGTAGAGGTCGACGAGGACCTGTGCATGTTCTGCGCGAACTGCTACACGGTCTGCCCGGCCACCACCCTGAACAACCCGCTCAACGACGGTGTTTCCATCTGGGTAGGCGGCAAGGTGTCGAACGCGCGCAGCGAGCCCTGCTTCTCCAAGCTGGCCGCGACCTACTTCCCCAACAACCCGCCGCGGTGGCCCGAGGTGGTGGCTGCGGTCAAGAAGATCGTCGAGGTCTACGCCGAGGGCGCTCGACCCTACGAGCGTGTCGGCGAGTGGATCGAGCGCATCGGCTGGCCGAAGTTCTTCGACCTGACGGGCTTCGAGTTCACCAAGTACCACGTCGACGACTTCAAGCTGGCTGACAAGACCCTGAAGAAGTCGATGCATTTCCGTCAATAGACGGGAGGACTCCGCCATGGCAGACGACATCAGCGTCGAGCAGATTGCCGACGAAATGTTCAAAATGGTCGATGAGACCTACGGCAAGAAGAACCTCAAGGCCGGCGATCTCACCAAGACCATGATCAAGAAATACGGCGACAAGGTGGACAAGAAGCTCTGCAAGAAGGCCATCCGGTCGCTGATCGAAACGGGGCGTTGCGTGTATAGCTACTTCGGGGGCAGCTACATCATTCCCGCGGGCAAAGAGGAAGGCGCTGCCAAGGACTAGCGACTCACGATTCCAACGGCGCCCAGCGAAGCCGCCGGGCTCGAACTGGCGGCTTCGCTTCGCTCCCCAACTATTCCCGGCCTAAGGCCGGAACACTCTGCGTTGCGCAGGCCCTTCGCTCCGGAGGGCTTGCGCGAAGTGACGCAGGACCCGATCCCACGCAGCATGAGGAAGTCGAATGAGCGAGCAACTCGAATCGGTTGAATCCATCGTTGCGCGACACGGATTCCATCAGCACGAGCTGATTTCGGTGCTCCAGGAGATCCAGCGTACTCGCAACTGGCTTCCGCCCGAAGACCTCAACCAAGTGCTCGAGCTGCTGGGGGTGCCAGCCAGCCGCATGTACGCCATCGCCACGTTCTACAAGGCATTCAGCCTGGAGCCGCGGGGCAAGCACATCTGCCAGGTGTGCCTAGGCACGGCCTGTCACGTCCGCGGCGGCTTGCGCGTGAAAGAGGCGATCGAGCGCGAGCTGAGCATCGAAGCTGGTCAGACCACCAAGGACCGGGAGTTCACCCTGGAGGCCGTCAACTGCCTCGGGGCGTGTGCGCTGGGCCCGGTGCTGGTCGTGGACGGTGAGTACCACGGTCAGATGAACCCGCGGAAGGCGGTGGCGACCCTGCACAGCTACGCGGAAGGGACCGCGGAGGTGGAACGATGAGCCGACTTGTCAACGTACAGCAGCTCCGCGAGCTCCGCGACGGGCTCGCTGCCGCCGCCAAGCCAGACATGCCGGTGGTGACGATCTGCGCGGGAACGGGCTGTCTGGCTTGTGGCTGCAAGCCCGTGGCCGACGAGTTCCGTCGACTATTCGAGGAACGCGGTCTGAGCGAGAAGGTCACACTCAAGCTCACTGGCTGCCACGGCTTTTGCGAGCGCGGCCCGGTCGTAGTGATCAAGCCCCAGGGCATCTTCTACCAGCAGATGAAGCCCGAGGACGTCAAGGACGTCATCGAGCAGACCCTGGAGAAGGGCGAGATCGTCCACCGGCTGCTCTATCGCCACCCGCAGACGGACGAGGAGATCATCTACGAAAAGGACGTGCCCTTCTACAAGCACCAGGAGCGCATCGTCTTTGCCGATAACGGCGATATCGACCCGCGGGTAGTCGAGGACTACATCCGCGTCGGAGGCTATGAGGGGCTGGCCAAGGCCCTGTTCGAGATGAGCCCCGAGGAGGTCATCGAGGAGGTCACCAAGGCCGGCCGGCGCGGCCGTGGCGGCGGCGGCTTCCCCACGGGGATCAAGTGGGGTCTTTGCCGCAAGAGCCCGGGCGATGAGAAGTTCATCATCTGCAACGCCAACGAAGGCGACCCGGGCGCGTACATGGACCGCAGCGTCCTCGAGGGCAATCCCCACTCCGTGCTCGAGGGGATGATCATCTGCGCCTATGCC
>CAYTYV010000690.1:0-2700 GCA_964441055.1 uncultured Polyangiaceae bacterium
CAGCTGGGCGACACCCTTACCGTGATCGCCAAGGGCACCTTCGATTTGGTTCCGAACGGGGCCGCTACGCTGCGCGTCGAGGGCGATCCCCCGAGCGGCGACGTCAATGCCGACGGCGATCTGGGCGGGCGGCTCGACTACCCCTCGGACTTCGCTGTGTTCAAGCCCAAGGCCGATGTGGTGCTGGTGGGGCACGCCTATCGGTCACCCGGGGCTCCGCCCGCCATGACGCTGCGCTTTCGCTTTGGCGGACGCGACGGCTTCGAGCGCACCATTGCGGCCTTTGGGGAGCGCCGCTGGGATGCCGCTGGGGGCTTGTCGCAGCCTCGGTCCTTCGAGCGCATCCCCGTTAGCTACGACCGCGCTTTTGGCGGGCCGGACTTCGCCGCCAATCCCATTGGCCTGGGCTTCGACCGAGGCGATCGTGCGCGCGGCAGGCCGCCGCAGCTCGAGGATCCGGAAAGGCTCATCCGAGGGCCTCGCGACCGGCCTTTGCCCGCCTGCTTCGCGCCCGTGCCCATGATGTGGCAAACGCGCTGGTCCAAGCTCGGGACGTACGACCGACGCTGGCTCGAGTCGGGCTACCCCCACTTTCCCGACGACTTCGATTGGGCCTTCTTCCAGGCTGCACCGCCATCGCAACAGCTTCCCTACTTGCGGGGCGACGAGCCTTTCGAGATCGCGGGCATGCATTCGGAGCACCCGACGCTCAGCGGCACGCTGCCCGGGTTCGAGCCGCGGGTCTTTGGCCAGCGTCAGAGCGGGGATTGGTTTGCCGTCTCCCTCGCGCTGGATACCGCGGTCTTTCTCCCAGACGAGCTCAAGCTGTGCCTGATCTGGCGCGCCGTGCTGCCCCAGTCGGCTCGGGCGGACCAGGCGCTTTGCGCGATCTACACCACCATCGAGCCGCTCGGCAGCAGCCTGTCGCCGTTGGAGGCTGCAGCGCGCTGCGACGAGCAACGGGATCGCAAGGCGGCGCGGCAGGCGGGCCGACCCGCTTCGCTAAAGGGGAGCGCGGCCGAGGACGACGAGCTCGGTGCCGTTCACCAACGGTTGAACGAGGCGGGCGTGCCCTCGGTGTGGTTTGCGCCCGACATGCGAGCGCGCTTGCCGCTGCCTGCGGTCGCCGAGATCCAAGCACAGCTCGACGCCGAGCCCGTGCGCCGCGATCCCGCACTGGCGCGGGCACTCGAGCGGCTGCGGCACGGCAGCCTGCGAGCGGGCGAGCTGCGCGCGCTCGTCCAGGATAGGCTTGAACGTGGGGAGAGCCTCGACGGGCTGGCCCTCGTGGGGGCCGATCTATCGGGGCTGGATCTGTCGGGCCGCTCGCTCTGCAAGGCGAGGCTAACGGGTGCGAACCTCCGCGCTGCCACCCTCGAGGGCGCCCGGCTAGAGGGCGCCGAGCTCCAAGGAGCCGATCTCACCGACGCCAACCTGAACGGCTGCGCCCTCGACGGCGCCGATCTGACCAAGGCCATCCTCGAGGGCGCCACCCTGGCTGGGGCCAGCCTGAACAAGACCACCCTGGCGGGCGTGGACGGCAGGCGCGCTTGTTTTCTGGGAGCGAGCGGCGTGGGCACGCAGCTCGTCGAGAGCGATTGGAGCGACGCGGGCTTTGGCGACGCTTCGCTCGTCGAAGCGAGCTTTTCGGGCGCCACCCTGCACCGCGCGGTGTTCGACCGGGCGGCGCTCTCCGAGGTCCGGCTCTACGATGTGGTGGCCACGCAGCCGTCCTTTGCCCAAGCCGATCTGACGGGTGCTCGGGCGAACGAGGCCACCCTGGTCGACGCGGTGATGCGTGGCGCCAAGGCCGACCGGTCGGTGTGGGACGAGGCCACGCTGGACCGGAGCCATTGGCTAGGCGCCGAGCTCGCGGGCGCGTGCTTCAACGACGCATCGCTCGAGGGCGCCAAGCTATCGTCCTGCGATCTCAAAGGAGCGCAGCTGCGCGGCGCCAAGCTCGGCAAGGCGTCGCTGCTGGGGGCCGACCTGATGGAGGCTACTCTGGAAGGGGCGCGACTGCCGAGCGCCGATCTGCGAGGGGCGAACCTGACGGGCGCCGAGCTCTGGCAAGCCGACCTGGCGGGCGCGATGCTCGACGGGGCGCTGCTCTATCGAACCAAGCTCGAGGTGGGGCAATGATCACGTCGCGGCAGGAGCTGGACCGTAGGCTGGCGCGCGGCGAGCGCCTGGCCGGGCAGGCCTTCAGGGGCGTCTCCTTCGAGGGCTTGCAGCGCGAGGGCTTGGATCTGCAAGCCTGCCACCTGCAGGGCTGCTCGCTGCGAGGCAGTCGGCTGGTGGCGCTCGAGCTCGGCGGCGCGCGGCTCGAAGGCTGCGACGCCGCGGGGGCGGTCTTGAGCGGGCTGCGGGCTGAGCGGGCGGACTTGCGGGGCTGTCGCTTCGACGGCGCGGCGCTCGACGTTGCCGCGCTTCGGGCGGCGCTGCTCGACGGCGCCCACTTCGAGGGCGCCATCCTCGACGGCGCCGATCTGCGAAAGGCCAGCCTGAAGGGGGCGAAGCTCGCCGCGGCCAGCCTGCGCGTGGCGAGCATTGCGGGGGCACACCTGGCGGGCGCAGACCTGAGCGGGGTCAACCTGCACGGCGTCGATCTGCGGGGCGCGGCGTTGGCGAGCACCGTGCTGCGAGCCGTCTCCTTCGCCGACATGGATCTCAGCGCAGCGGACCTGCGAGGCGCGGATC
>CAYTYV010000691.1:0-2687 GCA_964441055.1 uncultured Polyangiaceae bacterium
TGTACGCTCGCCACGGCTCAACTTCGCCCATACATTCCGTCGGGGAGCCAAAAAAAAGACAGCGGCCAGCCTGAGATCCCCAGGGAAGACGTCTTCCACATCGGACCGGGCGTAGCGCTCGATCGAATCATCCCCTACAGAGGCGACCGGCTGCGCCGAAACGCCCACGGTCGGGATCTGCCCACGCTCACCAACTCGAGGCAGGGCAAATACGTGCGGGCCACCATCCCTGCGGACCGGGTCGGCGACATCGCCGTCGATGCCACCGTCCGGGCTGCTGCCCTGTCGCAACCGCAGGGGAGCCGGTTTCCGGTACGCATGGACGATCTCCGGGTGAAGGTGCGCATGGGTCATGCGTCATGCCTGTTCGTGTTCGTGGTGGACGCCAGCGGATCCATGGGAGTCCGGGAGCGCATGGCCGCCGCCAAGGGTGCGGTCATGTCCTTGCTGCAGCGGGCCTATGAGAAGCGAGACCGCGTGGCTCTGGTTGCCTTCCGAAAGGAGCTGGCCGAGGAGCTGCTTTCGCCAACCCGATCAGACGAACGGGCCGCCCGCTGCCTGCGCGAGGTGCCGACCGGTGGCAAGACCCCGCTGGCGGCGGGCGTGTGGAAAGGGATCGAGGTCGTGAGACATGAGCTCGCCAAGAACGACAACATCGTTCCGGTCCTGGTGCTCGTCACCGACGGCAGGGGCAACGTGCCGCTGAGCAACGATGGGTTCGCCGATCTGCAGATGTGCGCCAAGGAGATAGAGAGGCGCGGGCTACGAGCCGTGGTGGTGGACGCCGAACGAGGGCGACCTCGATTGGGCTTGGCTGAGCGTTTCGCGCGAGATTGCGGCGCCCGCTACTGCCTGCTGGACGCGCTGAGCCCCAGCGAGATCGGAAACATTGCCCGACACGAGGCCTACGCATGAGCCCCCCTATTCCCACCCGCTTCACCATCCTGACGACGGCCCAGCACATCGAGAGCATCATCGACGCGGCCCAACAGATCGAGGAGGCCTACGGTCCCATCGTCCACTGCCGGGTCCACCCTGTCTTTCAGATAGAAAGCGGCCAGGCTGACGAGGCCGCCCTACGCGAGGATCTGCGTCAGTCCGATATTGTCGTCATGGACGTGCGGTCGGTGGGGAAGACCACCAAGATCCTCCACGAAGAAATCGACGATAGCGACAAGACCGTGGTCTCGCTCGTTGGAGCAACCAAGGAGTTGCTCGACTTCACGCGGATGGGCTCTTTCAAGGCCTCGGCGATCCCGGCCGAGGACTTTGGCTTCGACGAAAGCTACAAGGACATGGCCAAGGTCTTTCGTATCCAGCGTTGGACCAAACGGCTCGGTTCGGTGTTCCCATTTGGCGCGCTCAAACACATGCGCAACTGGATCTTGGCCGCCGAGTACTGGCAGAGTTTTGGGGCCTACAACGTGCGCAATCTCCTGCTACTGCTGACCAAGCACTACGGACGGGAGCGTCGGGTTCGCGTGGAGCCGCCCCGGATCGATCCGCTGATGGGCATCTACGATCCTTACGGCAGAGCCAAGCACCCGGACCTGGACTCGTTCCTGGCAGAGCGCCCGCTCGATCCTCGACTACCCACTGTCGGGTTGCTGCTCTACCAGGGCATGCACTTCTACGATGTGCTGCCCATCTTGGAGGCGTTGGCCGAGGAGTTTCGGGCAAGGGCCAACCTCATCCCGGCCTTCGCGGAGGTGACCGCGAATCTTCAGGTCATGCGCAGCTTCTTCTTCCGCGACGGCGAGCCCATCATCGACGCCTTCATCAACATGCAGCTGTTCGGACTGAACAACGGCCCCTACGGCGGTCCGAACGAACCGGCGCGGCAACTGCTCAGCGAGCTCAACGTCCCGTACTTTCTGCCGCCCAAGATGTACTACCGGACCATCGAGCAGTGGCGCGAGAGCCAGGGTGGCTTCGCTCCGATGGATGTGATCTTGTCCATGACATTGCCGGAGATGGACGGCGCCATCGAACCGCTGCCCAGCGGTGGGCCCAGCGAGCGGGGGAGCGATTCGGACACGTGCTCGGCCGTCGTCTACAACCGGCCCATCGTTGAACGGGTTCGGAGGATCGCCGACCGGGTCCAGAACTGGATCGAGCTTCGCCAAAAAGCAAACGAAGACAAGAAGGTCGGCCTCGTGCTCTTCAACTACCCACCGGGTGAAGACAACTTGGGCAACGACGCCTACCTCGATGTATTTGCGAGCCTCGAGAAGATCCTTGGGGAGCTCCGGAAAAAGGGCTACCGCGTCGAGGATGCCGGCCAGAAGCTGCACCAACTCTTCCCCGAGAAGCGTTTGATCAACTCAGCGAAGTGGCTTGGCCCGGGCAGCGGCGAGTTCTCAGGGCAGCGCATGTCGCTCGACCGGTACCGGGAACACTTTTCGGCCTTGCCGGACGAAATCCGCGAGGAGCTGGTGCAAGCCTGGGGTGAGCCACCAGGCGAAATCATGGCCGACGGCGGCGATCTTCTCATCCCTGGTGTGGTGTTGGGCAACGTCTTTGTGGGGCTGCAGCCCTCACGAGGCGTGCACGAGAGCGAGGACAAGGCTTACCACGACAAGAACCTCCCCCCCCACCATCAATACGTAGCGTTCTACAAGTGGCTGAGCGACGACTTCGGTGCAGACGCCATCGTCCACGTAGGCACCCACGGCACGCTGGAGTTC
>CAYTYV010000692.1:0-2684 GCA_964441055.1 uncultured Polyangiaceae bacterium
CGACATCGTACGACCGTTGGATATTGCTATCACCCCAACGCTCGCTCCAGAGGTGTTCGCCGTCCGGCTCGAATTTGACCAGAAACGCGTCAGCGTCGCCGTTACACGAGAGATCGTTACCGCCGAAGTTGACCATCCCCTTGAAGAACCCGGTCAGGAGCACATTGTTCGCGCTGTCGACGGCGACGGAGTCCGGCCATTGGTCGTCCGAAGCGCCAAAGCGCTTGCTCCAGATGTGACTGCCGTCGGGCTCGAGCTTGGCCACGAAGATGTCAAAGCCGCCCTGGTTTGTGAGATCGTCGCCGCCAAAGTTGACCGTACCCTCGAACACCCCCGTTATGACGACGTTGTCTGCGCTATCGACCGCGATGGAGTTCGGGCGCTGGCCGCTCGCATCCCCGAAGCGCTTGCTCCAGATGTGGTTTCCGTCCGAGTCGAACTTGGCTACGAAGACGTCAAAGCTGCCCTGGCTTTCGAGATCGTTACCGCCGAAGTTGACCGTGCCCTGGAAGAGGCCCGCCACGAACACGTTGCCAGCGCTGTCGGCAGCGATGGAGTTCGATTCTTGATGGGTGGCATCCCCGAAACCCTGGCTCCACAGATGGCGGCCGGAGCACGCGCCGTCGCCGTTACAGGGTAGATCTTCGGGGCATTCGCCGTCCGGGTCCCCTCCTTGAGAGACGGGGGCACATACGCCGTCGGTACCACCTGTATCAGCAGCTGTGCACGCTACGCATGTGCCGTCGCAGGACGCGTCGCAGCACACCAGATCCTCGGCAGGGCAGACGTCGCTGGCGCAGTCGGCCGCCACTTCACAGCTCCGACCACCTGCGCACTTGGGGCAAGTCCCGCCGCCGCAATCCACGTCGGTCTCGTTGCCGTTTTGTTCGTCGTCTGCGCACCAGCAGGCTCCCGTGCCATTGCAGATGTCGTCGCCCGCACACTCGTCGTCGGGATCGGTGTCCGCGGGTATCGAGGCGCAGATACCATCCGTGCCTCCAGTCTTGGCAGCGGTGCACGCCTCGCATGTCCCCTCGCAAGCTGCGTCGCAGCAAACTGCGTCGGCGCACTGGCCGCTAGAGCACTCGGCCGCCTCGCCGCACGCAGAGCCGTTGGGCTTGTCGGTGCACAACCCGTTTCCATTGCACGTTCCGCCCCCCTCGCAGCTCGTGGTCGCCGCGGCGTTCTCCGTGCCGCAAACGCCGTCATCGCAACTCCGGTATTGGCAGGTGGTGTCCTCGCCTGGGCACTGCTCGGGGCTCGTGCATTCGGGGCTGCCGCCCGCGCCGCCGCCCGCGCCGCCGCCACCCTGAGCTCCGACGCCAGCATCAGGCTCGAGCTCGTAGCTGTCCAAACTGAAGATGGCGTTACAGGAGTACGCCGCCGCGGCACACAGCAACGTCATGATCACGTGGTGGTAGCGCATCAGAAGGTCTCCATCCCCGCACAGCCGTTCACCGTGACGCTCATCCTCTCGCCGTTGCGACGCCGCCCACCATCACCGAAGACGCCCCTGGCCGACCCGGGCTGAGAAGCGCCACGAGCTGAGTCTATCCGACGCCGCGCCCAGCCGACAACACCAGCCGCAGCCGTCCCTGCGGCCGCCTCGGCCCAACTGCCCGTCGAGCTTTTTCCGGGGCCATGGGAAAAAAAGCGAGGCGGTGCTACGTTTCCCTGTTGAACGACTACTTGGCTCGGCTTGCTGATGTCCCGGGGCTCCCAACGGCCTCTAGAAGCGCACCTGAGAAGGCACGCGCGTAGGCTGCGCAACATCGCGTGTGGCTTCGGCCGCCATCACGATGCCGACGACATCGTGCAGATCCTCTACGCGCGCTGGTGGCGGCGCATCCAGCGGGAGCCTGCGTGGATGCCGCCCGAGGACGGCGCCGCGCTGTTCGTTTGCGTAAAGCGGGTGGTGATGGACGAGGTTGCCAAGGAGCGACGGCTCAGGATGCGTCACGACCGGGGGGCCTGGCAGAGCCGCCCGATGGTGCGCTCGCCCGAGGAGTCGCTGCACGCCTTCGAGCGGCTGCGCTGGATCCTGACACGCCTTCCCGCCCCGCTGGCCGAGGCGCTCACGGCGAGCCTGTCTGCTGGCGGCCGCAACGACGCCGAGGTCGCGCGCGAGCTGGGCATCACTCACGGCGCCTACACGGCGCGGCTGTTCAAGGCCCGTCGCGCGGCCGAGCAGCTGGCGACCTACTACGAGGTGCTCAGCCCCGAGCTGGCCGACCTGATGGCCGCGGTGAGCTTCAGCGGCAAGACGCGCCGCCAGATCGCCCACGAGCTGTGCCTGCTCGTCGACGAGCTCACGACCCAGTGGCAACACGCCCTCGAGCTGCTCGAGAGGCACCGCACGGTGGCGACCCTATGAGCTCTGCTGACGAAAAGCCGCGGCTCGAGCTATTGCAGGGCGGGCGAGGCGAGCGAGGCCGAGCGACGCGCGGGCTTCGCGACCCTGACTGGCACGCGTTCTGTCGCCGCATCGGCTGGCAGCAGCCGGGCGAGCTGACGGCGCCCGACGACTACGAGGACGAGCTCGTCGCTCGCGTGTTCGGGCGCCGCGACGAAAGCGACAAGGTGGTGTCGCTGGCCGTCGAGCGCCAGCGACGGCTCGGCGCTTGGCAGGCGCAGGGGCGCGGGGCCGCGGCGGTCGCGGGCTCGGCGCCTGTCGGGGGCTCGCT